>NZ_PSOW01000016.1:0-171440 GCF_003013335.1 Rhizobium sp. H4 | reverse complement strand
CCGCCGGCATCTCCGGGGCCATCCAGCATCTGGCCGGGATGAAGGATTCGAAGGTGATCGTCGCCATCAACAAGGACGAGGAGGCGCCGATCTTCCAGGTCGCCGACTACGGCCTCGTCGCCGATCTGTTCGACGCCCTGCCGGAACTGCAAAAGGCGCTCTAACGAGAGCAGATGCTTTTTTCTTTCGCACTTGCGAATGACTGGAAAATTGTCTCTTATCGAGCTACTACTTACTGCCGGGCGATCCTTCGTCCGGCAGTATTGCTAAAATAAGGCGGCAACGCGGGGGCGAATGCCGCGTGGGGTTTGGAGATGAGTGCGGTGTTAAAGAATATTGGGATTATCGGTGCGGGCCAGATGGGCTGCGGCATCGCGCATGTTTCGGCCGCCGCAGGTTATAGGGTTCATATCTACGATCTCTCGCAGGACCGCATTGAATCCGGCCTTGCCACCATCAACGGCAATCTCGCCCGGCTGGTGACGAACGGCAAGATGACCGATGAAGAGCGTAAATCGACCTTGTCGCGCATCACCGGCTCCGCCGATGTCAATGACCTCGCTCCGTCCGATCTGGTCATCGAGGCGGCCACCGAGGACGAAAGTGTCAAGCGCAAGATTTATAGTCAGGTTTGTCCGGTAATGAAACCGGAAGCGCTGCTTGCCACCAATACTTCCTCTCTTTCGATTACCCGGCTTGCCGCCGCCACCGACCGCCCCGAGCGCTTCATGGGCATACATTTCATGAACCCGGTGCCTGTCATGAAGCTGGTCGAACTGGTGCGCGGCATCGCCACCGATGAGAAGACCTTCTCCGCCGCCAAGGAATTCGTCGGCACGCTGGAAAAGACCATTACCGTCGCCGAGGACTTCCCGGCCTTCATCGTCAACCGCATTCTGCTGCCGATGATCAACGAAGCTATCTACACGCTGTATGAAGGTGTCGGCACGGTCGACGCCATCGACACGGCGATGAAGCTCGGCGCCAACCATCCGATGGGGCCGCTGCAGCTTGCCGACTTCATCGGCCTCGACACCTGCCTGTCGATCATGCAGGTGCTGCATGACGGCTTGGCGGACTCGAAATATCGCCCCTGCCCGCTGCTGGTGAAATATGTCGAAGCCGGCTGGCTCGGACGCAAATCCGGCCGCGGCTTCTACGACTATCGCGGCGAAGTGCCGGTCCCGACGCGCTAAGCGGGACATCACCAAAAAGGGCGAATGGACCGGACGCCCGTGAAATGCTTTCCTTGCCGTGAACGGGGGGAAACGCCATGTCGACCGAAACACCGATGTTCTTGCTGCAATGCTGCGTCCTTATCGGAATTGCCGGCGTTTTCCTGATCAGAGGAGATGGCGACTCCTGATCGATATCCTTACGATCCGATCGCACCCTTGATCAAAGTCTTGGCGTCCTCGCTGTCCCAGGCGGCGGGTCCGTTCATGGCGGAGATCAGGCAGCCCTTGTTGTCGAGCAGCAGCGTCACCGGCAGGCCGAAGGCGAGACCTTCCTTTTTCAGGCTATTGAAGACGCCGATGGTATTGTCGCGATAAAGCTGCAGCGCATCGACGCCGGTCTCGGCGAGGAAAGTCTTCGGCTTCTCGTCATCCCCCGTATCGATATTGACCGGCACAACCTGGAACTTGTCGCTGCCCATCTGCTTTTCCAGTGCGTTCAGCGCCGGCATCTCCTCGCGGCAGGGCACGCACCACGTTGCCCAGAGATTGAGCAGCACGGTCTTGCCGGCGAAATGGTCGAGCGTCAGCGGCTTGCCGTCAGGGCCGTTGAAGGACACTCCGGTCAGCTTGCGAGGCTCGTTGGCGGCGACCATTGCGGCAACCTGGCCCTTCATCAGCGGCGTCAGATTGGCGGCGCGTTCCCTCGCCATCGGGCATTCGGCCGAAGCGGTATCGCCGATGCCATTGCCAATCCCCGTCTCCTTCACGTATACCGCTGCCGCACCGGCAACAACGCCTGCAACGGCGGCGATTGCGATCAGTTTTACGGACGGCAGACCGAAGGGTTTTTTTGTCGTCATTTCATTCTCCAGGACGGGCATCCATGGCCGAGAGCAACACGGACACCAAATCCTCCAACCAGATGTGGGGTGGGCGCTTCGCCTCCGGCCCGGACGCGATCATGGAGGAGATAAATGCCTCGATCGGTTTCGACAAGAAGCTATTCGCGCAGGATATCCGCGGTTCCATCGCCCATGCGACGATGCTCGCCCATCAGGGGATCATTTCGGCCGAAGATAAGGACAAGATCGTTCACGGACTAAACACGATCCTGTCAGAAATCGAAGGCGGCAATTTCGAATTCTCACGCCGGCTCGAAGACATCCATATGAACATCGAGGCGCGCCTGGCGACGCTGATCGGACCGGCGGCCGGCCGGCTGCACACCGCCCGCTCGCGCAACGACCAGGTGGCGCTCGACTTCCGCCTCTGGGTGAAGGAGGAGTTGCAGAAGACGGAGCAGATGCTAACTGGCCTGATCGCCGCCTTCCTCGACCGCGCCGAGGAACATGCCGAAAGCGTCATGCCGGGCTTCACCCATCTGCAGACCGCCCAACCCGTCACCTTCGGCCATCATTGCATGGCCTATGTCGAAATGTTCGGCCGCGACCGCTCGCGGGTGCGCCACGCCATCGAACATCTGGACGAAAGCCCGATCGGTGCGGCTGCCCTCGCCGGCACCGGCTATCCGATCGACCGCCATATGACGGCCAAGGCGCTCGGTTTCCGCGAGCCGACCCGCAATTCCATCGACACGGTCTCCGACCGCGACTTCGCCATCGAGTTCCTGGCGATCGCCGCGATCACGGGCATGCATCTGTCGCGCCTGGCCGAAGAGATCGTCATCTGGTCGACACCGCAATTCGGTTTCATCCGCCTGTCAGACGCCTTCTCGACCGGTTCCTCGATCATGCCGCAGAAGAAGAACCCGGACGCGGCCGAACTGGTGCGCGCCAAGACCGGCCGCATCAACGGCTCGCTGATCGCACTGCTGACAATCATGAAAGGCCTGCCGCTCGCCTATTCCAAGGACATGCAGGAAGACAAGGAACAGGTCTTCGACGCGGCCGAGAGCCTGGAACTGGCGATCGCCGCCATGACCGGCATGGTGCGAGACATGACCGTCAACACCGCTAGCATGAAGGCGGCGGCCGGTTCCGGCTTCTCGACGGCGACCGACCTTGCCGACTGGCTGGTGCGCGAAGCCGGTCTGCCCTTCCGCGATGCCCATCATGTCACCGGCCGCGCCGTGGCGCTGGCCGAAAGCAAGGGCTGCGACCTTGCCGAACTGCCGCTCGCCGACCTGCAGGCGATCCATTCCGCGATCACCGACAAGGTCTATGACGTTCTGACGGTGGAAGCCTCGGTCGCCAGCCGCAAGAGCTTCGGTGGCACGGCGCCCTCCGAAGTGCGCAAGCAGATCGCCTTCTGGCGCGCCCGCAACTGAAAGAAAGGCGAGGCGAAAGTCGCTTCGCCCTTCCCCCCGTGCGGGAAAAGACCGTCCAACAATCAGGGTGCACAAGGCGGAGAAACTTCGCTATGAAGATGTCCATCGTTCGGAATGAATGATGTCCGCCATATCTCGTACAAGAGGATATCCATGCAGAAGAGCTTGCCGCACCTCATTCGCTTGACGGCAGTCATCGCCGTCATCGGCCTTGCCGTTGCCGGATGCGGGCGTAAGGGCGATCTCGACCCGCCGAGTGCTGCGGCAACGAAAGAAGGCGACGTTTCCAAGCCGACGAAACAGCCGGGAACCGTTGACAAGCCCTTCCTTCTCGATCCTCTTCTTTAAGGCATAAGTCCGTGAACCATTTCGAGTACCGCGACGGCATCCTTCACGCCGAGAACGTTCCCGTTCCCGAGATCGCCAAGGCGGTCGGCACGCCGTTCTACGTCTATTCCACCGCGACCCTGGAACGCCATTACCGGGTCTTCTCCGAAGCCTTCGCCGATATGGACTCGATGGTCTGCTACGCGATGAAGGCGAACTCGAACCAGGCGGTGCTGAAGACGCTGGGCCGCCTCGGCGCCGGCATCGACGTCGTCTCGGAAGGGGAGCTGCGCCGCGCACTCGCAGCCGACATTCCGGCAAGCCGCATCATGTTTTCAGGCGTCGGCAAGACCCCATCCGAGATGGATTTCGCGCTCGAGGCGGGCATCTACTGCTTCAACGTCGAATCCGAACCCGAGCTCGAAATCCTCAACCAGCGCGCCGTCAGCGCCGGAAAGAAGGCTCCCGTCTCCTTCCGCATCAACCCTGATGTCGACGCAAAGACGCATTCGAAGATCTCGACCGGCAAGAAGGAGAACAAGTTCGGCATCTCCTGGGAACGCGCCCGCGCGATCTACGCCCAAGCCGCCAAGCTGCCCGGCATCGAGGTCACCGGCATCGACATGCATATCGGCAGCCAGATCACCGAGCTGCAGCCCTTCGACGACGCTTTCAAGCTGCTGCGCGACCTTGTCGCGACGCTCCGCGCCGATGGCCACACGATCGATCACGTCGATATCGGCGGCGGCCTCGGTGTCCCCTATAAGGACGACAACAATCCACCGCCGCTGCCGGATGCCTATGCGGCGATCGTCAAGAACCAGCTGCGCGATCTGAATTGCAAGGTCATCACCGAGCCCGGCCGCCTGATCGTCGGCAATGCCGGAATCCTCGTCACCGAGGTGCTTTATGTGAAGGACAGCGGCGAAAAGACCTTCGTCATCGTCGACGGCGCGATGAATGATCTCATTCGCCCGACCCTCTACGAGGCCTATCACGAAATCCGCCCGGTGACGATTTCGGCAGCGAACGCGCCGCGCATCCGCGCCGACGTCGTCGGCCCCGTTTGCGAGACCGGCGACTATCTGGCGCTCGACCGCGAAATGGCGATGCCGAGGCCCGGTGATCTGCTGGCCGTCAGCACGGCCGGCGCCTATGGCGCCGTCCAGGCCGGCACCTATAACAGCCGCTTGCTGGTCCCCGAAGTCCTGGTCAAGGGCAGCGATTTCCATGCGATACGACCGCGTAGAACCTATGCCGAGCTGATCAGTCTCGACTCCGTTCCCGCCTGGCTCGACTAAAGCTTGTCGCGCAACGTGTGCGGCGGTTTTACGATCACGGCGTGCGCAAAACAAAGAACGTAAAGCGCGGCAAGCGACCTGAAAAATCGCGGCGCGCTTTAGGTAGAGCATCACTTTTTGGCGAATAAACGTGAAAAGCCGGTATTGCCGGCCGCTCGCCCTCGCCTTCGCCACAAAGAGTGTTATCCTTGTCAGCCATGAGCGTATTGCCCCGCAATCGCCGGAAGCGCCCTCTGTTCCACTTGAGATCGCGGAGACCGGACCGATGACAAGCCCCTTCAGGCAGAAGAAAGGTGCATTTGCGCTCCGCCCTGCCCTTGCCCGGCTGGTGACGACGAAACGGTTGCTGGCCCGCATCGTGCTTTTTTGCGAGCAGCTGCTGCCACCTCTGTTGCCGGTCCTGTCGGTCGCTGCCCTTTATCTCTCCGCCTCCTGGTTCGGTGTGTTCCGCAGTGTGCCGGACTGGCTGCGCATCCTGTTGTTGATCGCTTTCGCTCTCGCTTTGCTTGTCGCGCTCCTTCCCTTCCGCAACCTGCGCTGGCCGAGGATCGCCGAAGCCGACCGCATGCTGGAAGAGCGCAACGGCCTGCCGCACCAGCCGGTCACCGTCCAGGAAGACGAACCGGCCTCCGATGCGGCCTTCGCTCGGGCGCTTTGGCGCGAGCACCAGCTGCGCATGGCCGAAAAGATCGCAGCCCTCGATGCGGGTATGCCGAGACCTGATATTGCCGGGCACGACCGTTTCGCCCTTCGGGCCATTCCGGCGCTGCTTGTTGTCACGGCCTTTGCTTATTCGCTGTCGATCAATGGCGGTTCGGTCAGTGACGCCTTGCAGGCAGCACCCGAACAGGTGACGGTCGATCCGGCGGTGCGCATCGACGCCTGGGT
The DNA here is from genome assembly GCF_003013335.1 of Rhizobium sp. H4. Classification (NCBI taxonomy): domain Bacteria; kingdom Pseudomonadati; phylum Pseudomonadota; class Alphaproteobacteria; order Hyphomicrobiales; family Rhizobiaceae; genus Rhizobium; species Rhizobium sp. H4. The sequence continues at coordinate 165,459 of NZ_PSOW01000016.1, read as the reverse complement.
GACGCCGCCCTCCTATACCGGCCGCGCGCCGGTCTACCTGACCGCCGACGGCAGTGAACAGGCGCCGATCGGCATTCCGCAGTTTTCCGCTCTCACCGTGCGCGTCAGCGGCGGAAAGACGGCCGAAAAGGTCGTGTTCCGCAAAGCGAACGGTCAGGCGCAGGAGATCGCCGTGCAGGCGGACGCAAGCCGGCGCCAGACGGCTGCGACGGCCGACAACCAGCCGGATGCCGCACCGGCCGGCCAGGCCGCCATCGCGCAGACGCATGCGATGAAGCTCGAGGAGAACGGCACGCTCGAAGTGAACGGCCGCCGCTGGAGCTTCGACATCCTTCCCGACAAGGCGCCGGAAATTGCCTTTGACGGCATGCCGAAGCCCAGTGTCAACGGCGCGCTTGAAATTGGGTTCACCGTCAAGGACGACTACGGCGTGCAAGAGGCCCATGCGGAGATCGTACCGGTCGAAACCGATCCGGAAGCAACGCCTCTCTACCCATTGCCGGAGTACAGGCTGGATATCCCCCGCCGCAACGCCCGCGACGCCAAGGGTGTGACCAGCCGGAACCTGACCGAACATCCGCTCGCCGGCAAACGCGTGCGCGTGACGCTTGTCGCCAAGGACGGAGCCGGCCAGACCGGCCGCAGTCCGCCGCACGAGATGACGCTGCCGTCGCGGCCCTTCAACGAGCCGCTTGCCGCCGCCGTCGCCGAGGAACGGCAGGTTTTCGCCCTCGACACCCGCAAGATGCCGCAGGCGATCGCGCTGAACCAAGCGCTGACCATCCGTCCCGAGGAGACCATCCCCAAGCTCACCAACTACCTGCTGCTGGAATCCGCCTTGGCGCGCATGAAGCTCGCAAGGAGCGAGGAGGCGCTGAAGGATACGGCCCAATATCTCTGGGAAATCGCCCTCGGCATGGAGGACGGCGATCTTTCCCTTGCCGAGCGCAAGCTGCGCCAGGCTCAGCAGAATCTTGCCGATGCGTTGAACCGCAACGCCCCGGACGAAGAGATCAAGAAGCTGATGGACGAGCTGCGCAAGGCGATGCAGGACTATCTGAGCGAGCTTGCCGAGCGCATGCAGAATGCGCCGATGCAGCCGAACCAGAACGCCCAGAACATCCTGCGCCAGCAGGATCTGGAACGGATGATGGACCAGATCGAAAATCTCGCCCGTTCCGGCAACCGTGACGCGGCCCAGCAGATGCTGTCGGAATTGCAGCGCATGATGAACAACCTGCAGGCCGGCCGGCCGCAGCGGGGCCAGCAGAGCCAGGAGAACAGTGAGGCCCGCAAGCAGATCGACAAGCTCGGCCAAATCCTGCGCGACCAGCAGAAGCTGATGGAACAGACCTTCCGCCTTGATCAGCAGCTCAAGGACCGCCTGCAGCGCGGCGAACCCGATATGGGCGAAAACGATCCGCTGCTCGACGAGATGCTCCCCGGCGAAAACGGCGAGCCACAGGAGCAGCAACAGGGCCAGCAAGGCCAGGAAGGCCAGCAGCCCTCTGATCAGATGACGGCCGAACAGCTGCGCGAGGCGCTGAAACAGCTGCGCGCCCAACAGGATGGGCTTGGCAAGCAGCTGGGTGAATTGCAGAAAAAGCTCGGCGAAATGGGCATGAAGCCCGGCCCCGGCTTCGGCCAGGCGCAGCGCGAGATGGAAGGCGCCGGCCGCGAACTTGGCCAGGGCCGCGGCCAACCGGCCATCGAAAACCAGGGTCGCGCGCTGGAGGCGCTTCGCCAAGGCGCCCGTGACATGATGAACCAGATGATGCAGGCGCAGCAGGGCCAGCAGGGGCAAGGCCCGAACGGCCAGGTCGGCCAGGGCGACCAGAACGGCCGCGATCCGCTCGGCCGGCCGCGCATGAGCGAGAGATATATCGAGGACGACGGCGTGAAGGTGCCTGACGAAATCGACGTTCAGCGGGCGCGGGAAATCCTCGATGCGATCCGCGAAAAGCTCGGCAACAATCCGCCGCAGGAAATGGAACGCCGATATCTCGAACGGCTGCTGGATATCCAATAGGCGCTCAAGCGCGTAACCCCGAAAATCGCAACCGGGTTTTCGGGGTTACGCGTGAAATTTCGAATAGGCGTTAGGCGACCAGCGCCCGGGCAACCGCCTTGCGGATATCGGGAAGCGCGAATGGCTTGGCGACGACGTCGATGATCTTTTCGGCAAGGTCGTCGGCTCGTTCGCGCTGCTCGGCATATCCGGTCATCAGCAGGATCTTCAGGCCGGGAAAGGCATCCTTGGCCTGATGGGCGAGTTCGATGCCGTCCATCACAGGCATGCGGATATCGGAAAGCAGCAGGTCGTAGACGCCGTCCTTGAGCTTCTCCAGTCCCTCGGCGCCGTCGGCCGCTTCATCCGTCTCGTGACCGTCGAGCCTGAGCGCCCGGGCTACGAAAGACCGCAGGGAGTCCTCGTCTTCCGTAATCAGAATTCTTGCCATATGTGCATTGCTCCGTCTTCAGCCCCGCGACGGAAATCACCAGACTTTCCTTTTCGATCGGTAAAGATGGCGAAGCGATGGACGGGATGGTTAACAACCCGTCTCGAGCGGCAGCGCAGCGCGGCGCCTCTTTCAGACGTGCGAAGGCGCTGCAGCACTCCCGATCATTAGGCGTCGCCGGTCACTACGCCGACGAAGGGCAATTCACGAAAAGCATAGGCGACATCCATGCCGTAGCCGACGACGAAATAGTCGGGGCATTCGAAGCCGACATAATCGGCCTCCAGCTTTTCCTTGCGCTTGACGCGCTTGTCGAGCAGCACGGCGATCGTGACGTTGCGTGCGCCACGTTCGAACAGCAGCTCCTTGGCAAAAAGCAGCGTCCGGCCGGATTCGAGAATATCGTCGATCAACAGGACATCGCGGCCATGCACATCGCTGTCGATATCCTTGACGATGCGCACGCCCTGCGAGACCGTACCGCTGCCATAGCTCGACAGCGTGATGAACTCGACCTCCGGGGCAAGCCCGGTGTCATGCAGGGCGCGGATCAGGTCAGCGGCGAAAATGAAGGAACCCTTGAGCACGGCGATGACGAGCAGGTCCTTGGTCGGGCCGTTGGCGATCTCCCGCGCCATCGAATGATTGCGTTCGGCGATCTGTTCGGCGGTGAAGAGCGGCTCGATATTTTTTCCACGCACGACAGGCATAAGGCTTGCTCCATAAAAAGAAGGGTAAGCCGTTAGCACATATGCGAGCGTGAAACAGCCTCGCCAGCCAGGAAATTAACCGGATTAGCGCGATCTGTGGCAGGAAAGTCGGCGATGACCCATCCGGCGCGCTAGAGCCTTTCCTGGTTAGATTGAAGCATTCTGTTGGCTCAAACGGAGTCGGATGGTCGACCGGCCGGCGCGCGTCGTAGCCCAGTTCTACGGCCAAGCCGGCCGGTCGAACAGCCGGCCCGTTTCAGCCAACCCGAAGGGCCGGGCATCTTTCCGCCAGGATCAGAGGCGATCGGCTCGGACGTACCAAGGGGTATGCCCATCGCCAATCGCCTCTGCCCTGACGAAAACCTGCTCCGGCAGAATGCTTCAATCTAACCCGGAAAGGCTCTAAGGCAGGAACGATAGCCGGACCTCTGGCACTGTTCCGCCGGCATGCTGAACGCGCGCCGAAAAGCCCCGGCTCTGGCCGCCATAAATGACGTCGACAGGCGGGTTGATGACGACGCTCGCGGTCAACCGCTCGTCGGTCACGAGATCGGCGCGGATCGGCTGCAGCGTCTGCGTCGTGCCGCTGTCGTTCTCGATGATGCCGTTGATGACGAGCACGCGCATGCCGTTCGCATCACGCGGCGTCACCGTCACATGGGTGAAATGCAGCGGCGCTCCGGAATAGGCGCTCTGGTTGGAAAAGCCGGAAAAACCACCGGCAAGTCCGAAGACGAGCACGGCGATGGCCAGCACGAGCGTCGCGAAGCTGCGCAATGAGGCGCGCTGCAGCCAGGATTCCGCAGCCCGTAGCCCAGAAGCCGCCATCGCGAGCATGAACGGGGGCTCTGCGGCGCGTGCGGTGGCCGCGCGCCTGCGGTTGTCATTATTGGTTCTGGCGTTGAACTCCTTCGGTCGAACGCTGCCGAGCGTGACGAATTCGGCGTCAGCAATATCGACAGGGCGCGGATTGCGGAACGGGCGGTTTGCGGGTTCGGGCGGCAGGAAATCATAGGCCCGGCCCGGTGTCCGGCGGCTGAAGAAGGATGCTTCCATGGTGGCTTCCTCGCAGATGTCCACATGGTTTCGCTGCCAGGGGAAATCTGGCATTGAAACGAATCCTGCTCAGTCGTAAATTTTAATGGTTAATGCTTCGCAAAGATCGCCATCAAACGGGCGTCTTTCCGGCAAAATTTACCGGCTGTTAACGGTGTTGGTTAACAAGTCGCACGGTGAAACCAAGAACAGACTGAGCTGCCCGTTGATTCACTTCGAGAATGTCGGTTTGCGCTACGGCATGGGCCCGGAAATCCTCCGGGACCTGACCTTCGACATTCCGAAGAAATCCTTTCAGTTCCTGACCGGCCCGTCCGGCGCTGGCAAGACATCGCTGCTGCGGCTGCTCTTCATGTCGCTGCAGCCGACGCGCGGTCTGATCCGCATGTTCGGGCGGGACATTTCCGAAATTCCCCGTCCCGAGTTGCCGCTGCTGCGCCGGCGCGTCGGCATCGTCTTCCAGGATTTCCGCCTGCTCGATCATCTCACCACTTATGAGAATGTCGCTTTGCCCTTACGGGTGCGCGGCAAGGAGGAAAGCTCCTACAAGACCGACGTCCTGGAACTGTTGAAATGGGTTGGCCTTGGCGAACGCATCAACGTGCTGCCGCCGGTGCTCTCCGGCGGCGAGAAGCAGCGCGCCGCCATCGCCCGGGCGCTGATGGACCGGCCGGAAGTCCTGCTGGCCGACGAGCCCACCGGCAATGTCGACCCGCCGATGGCCCGGCGCCTGCTCAATCTGTTCCTTGAGCTCAACCGGCTCGGCACGGCGGTCGTGATCGCTACCCACGATCTGGCGCTTATGGAGCAGGTGGAGGCCCGCCGCATGATCCTTTCGGAAGGGCATCTCGATATCTATGACTGAGCCCCCATCCAGCAACCGGGAGAAGACGCCGGCCCAGGCCCAGCAGAAGCGGCCGGAAATGCGCGTGCGCCCGACTGCGCCGATCCTGCCGCCGTCCAACATTCAGGGCAACGCCCTGATGGTAGTGATATCGATCATGGCTTTTCTCGCCTGCCTGACGCTCGGCGGCGTCAGCATGGTGCGTTCGACGGCAGCAAGCTGGGAAAGCCAGATCTCCCGCGAGATCACCATCCAGATCAAGCCTGACGACAATCTCGACATGGAGAAGGCGCTGACGCAGGCGCGCGACCTGGCGCTGACGTTCGTCGGCACGAAGAGCGGCCAGATCGTCGACGAGGCAGCCACCGCCCGTCTGCTCGAACCCTGGCTCGGCCCCGGCCTCGACCTCAAGGATCTGCCCGTCCCCCGGCTCGTCGTCATCACCATCGACGAGAGCAACCCGCCCGATTTCGATGCAATGCGCGGCCTCCTGAAGGACAGCATCCCGCAGGCGAGCCTCGACGATCACCGCACCTGGGTCGACCGGCTGGTGTCCATGGCGCACACGACGGTGCTGATCGGCACCGGCGTCCTGCTGCTGGTCTTTTCGGCAATGGTGCTGACCGTCGTCTTCGCCACGCGCGGCGCGCTGTCGGGCAACCGACACATCGTCGAAGTGCTGCATTTCGTCGGCGCCGAAAGCTCCTTCGTCGCCACCGAATTCCAGAAGCATTTCCTGAAGATCAGCCTCAAGGGCTCGGCGGTCGGCAGCGCCCTTGCCGCTCTTTTCTTCGCCACCGCCGGCTTTTGGCAAAGCCGTACCCTGGCGACGCCAGAAACGGATCAGGCAACCGCGCTGTTCGGCACCTTTTCCGTCGGCGTACTCGGTTATGCCGGCATCTTCGCGACCATGATCGTTATCGCGCTGCTAACGACCGTCACCGCGCGGCTGACCGTCATGCGGACGATCTATGAAATCGATACATTGCGCTCGGACCCGACGCGCACCGACGGCATCGCAAGTTGATCGTGACCATGTCGTTTTGTCATTAAAGCGTCTGTTCCACGCCGTAATCAGCGTATAATCACGATTCATGACCATGGGCCATACGACACGCAACCCGATTCGGCAGGATCCGGAGCTTGATCGCCCGGCGGGCCTGCCGCCGCGACGCGGCCCGATACGCCGCCTGCTGCGCTGGGGCGGCTTTGGTTGCGTCCTGGCGATCGCCCTGTTGTTCGGCGGCTTCCTGCGCTTTGCCGATTCCGTGACGACGCTTAAGCCCCCGGTCGAACCGAAGGCGGACGCGATCGTCGTGCTGACAGGGGGCTACCAGCGCATCGACCAGGCCGTGGAACTGTTGCAGAAGGGTGCCGGCAAGCGGCTCCTGATCTCCGGCGTCCACCCGACGACGACGCCGGCTCAGATCCGCAAGATGACGCAGGGCTCGGCCGATCTTTTCTCCTGCTGCGTCGATATCGGTCATGATGCGATAGACACGATCGGCAATGCCGAGGAAACCTCCAACTGGATCCATGCCAAGGGATACAGAAGCGTGCTGGTCGTCACCAACAATTACCATATGCCGCGCACCCTCGCCGAGCTCTCCTATGTCGATCCCGACATCGAGTTCATCCCCTATCCCGTGGTCAACTCGGATCTGAAGACCCGCAACTGGTTCACCGATCCGAACGCGATGCGCGTCATGCTGGCCGAATATCTGAAGGTGCTGCTGGCCGGCGCCCGCAACATCACCGGCTTCGGCCGTCATACCGGATTGCGCTCGGCCAGCGTATCCGCCTCAGACTAGGTTTTACATTCGGATGGCATCAAACGCTTTTTATGACGGACAATATCGTGTAGGCCGGTCGCGTGAGCATGCCTCGGGAAAATTTCATGATCGCCCTGCGTTCCGTCCTCTTCAACACGATCTTCTATGCCAATCTCATCATCCGGATGATCGTGCTCTCGCCCTATTATTTCGTGGTGCCGCGGCTTACCGCCTATGAAATCCCGAAGAACTGGGCGCGCTCCAATCACTGGCTGATGCGCGTGATCGTCGGAACGACCTTTGAGATCGAAGGACTGGAGAACCTGCCTGACGGCAGCTACATCCTGGCGCCGAAGCATCAGTCCTTCTGGGACACCTATGCGCTGCTGCCGCGGCTCAAGGACCCGGTCTACATTTTGAAGCGCGAGCTGATGTGGATTCCGCTCTTCGGCTGGTATGCAAAAAAGCAGCGCATGATCCCGGTCGATCGCGGCGCCCGCGGCAAGGTGATGGTGGACGTGTTGAAGCGCACGAGGGAAGAGCTTTCGACCGGCCGCCAGCTCATCATCTATCCCGAGGGCACCCGCCGCCCGCCAGGCGCCGAGCCGGTCTATAAATACGGCATAGCCCGCATGTACCGCGACCTTGGCATTCCCGTCGTGCCGGTCGCCATGCATCCCGGCCTGTTCTGGCCGCGGCGGAGCATCCGCCGTTATCCCGGCCATTTCAAGGTGAGAATCCTGCCGCCGATCATGCCGGGAATGGATCCGGACGCCTTCTTCGCCCACCTGATCGAGGTGACCGAACGGGCAAGCGACGAGCTCTTGCTCGACACCATCGAACGGAATCCGCATCTGCCGCTGCCGCCGACAGCGATCGCCAGGTTGACCGAGCTACGCAAAGTGAAGGCGGCGACGGCCTGAAATTACAAGGACGCTGTAACACTTTGAGTTGCTGTCTGATTCCTTAAATCGATACCGATTTAAAGAATCAGGCAGCCCGCAGCCGTTCCACCTCGTTGACGACCTGCTCCAGCCACTGATCGCGAATGCCCATCTGCCTCAGATGCGCAAGCGTGTTGAAGACATAGGCATCGTTCGGACCGGACTGGCCCCTGGCCTCGTTCACCACCCGTGCCGCCGCGAGCGTGTCAAGCGTGCCGGCATATTGCTCGTGGTCGCGATCAGCGACATAGGTCACCGCCTGCGTCCTGCGACCCCCTGCGAACTGCAGCCGGACCCGGCGTTCCAGATAGACATTGGTGACAAGTTCGCGGGCGCGGAGATACTCGATCACCTCATCCCATCTGTCCGGCGCAATCCGGAAGGCCATGCCGCGGCAGGCGCCGCCCCTGTCGAGGCCGAGGACGAGGCCCGGATTGTCGCGCGTTCCGCGATGAACGAAGGACCGGACACAGAGCGAACGCCTGTAACCATGCACCAGGGCTTCTGCCCGTTCCAGAAACTCAAAGCCCGGATTCCACATCAGCGAGCCGTAGCCAAACACCCAAAATTCGTCCATATCGCACGCCAGACCGGAATCACATTCGCGATTCACCATTGGAGAACATCATGGCAGCGTCAAGCCGATCCGGCAGCGGTCAATCCAGCAGCGGCAAGAAATTCTGGTTGCTGGGCGGAGGCATTCTCCTGGTGATCGCGCTTTATACCGGCGGCTGGTTCTATGCGGCATCGGCGTTGAAGACCACGGTGCTGAAAGCGATCGCGCCGCGCGATCAGGCGGGCGTCAGCGGCGAATGCTCCGATATCGAATTCCGCGGCTATCCCTTCCGCATCGGCCTGTTCTGCTCCAAGGTCGATGTCGACGACAGCGTCAACGGCGTCTCCGCCACCTTCGGCGCCCTGCGCTCGGCAGCCCAGGTCTATGCGCCCGGCAATATCGTCTGGGAACTCGATTCCCCGGCCGAGATCCGCACCAGCAACGGCCTCTCGATCTCGGCCCAGTGGGCGAACCTGCAGTCGAGCCTGGCGACCAGACTGAAGGGCATCGACCGCAGCTCGATCCTCATCGAGGGCCTGAAGGCGACGGCGGTCTCTTCCTTCACCGGCCAGACCGTAAGCTTCGATGCCGCCCGTACGGAAATCCATCTGCGCCAGAACGGCGCCGATCTCGACGGCGCGATCTCCGTGCAGGATGCGAATACCGCAATCACGGACTGGCCCCAGGTCTTCCCGAAACTCTCCGCCAGCATCGATCTCACCGTTACCGGCAAGGCCGGCCTGATCGACGGCAGCGACCCGAATGGCCTCAATGGCGCAGCCGGCGAGCTGCGCCGCGTCGTCGCCGACATCGGGGACGGCAAGGTCATGACGCTGACCGGTCCCTTCTCCTTCGACGAACAGGGTTTCCTGTCGGGAAAATTCAAGCTGGAGATCGAACGGCTCGGACCATGGGGCGACAGCCTGAAGCAGACCTTCCCGGACATTGCATCGACCGTCAACACGGCGACCAAGCTCTTGAAATCGCTTGCCGGCGGCAAGGATAAGGTGTCGGTCGATCTCGTTGTCGATCATGGCAACGCCACCGTCAGCGGCTTCATCCCGCTCGGCCGGATACCGCCGATCTGAGAGGCTCGCCTTTCAGCCGATGTGCTTGATGAAGAAAACCTCGGGCACCGATTGCAGACCGGGCAGCTCGATGGCGCCGGTTTCGATAAATCCGTTGCGGCGATGCCAGTCCTGCGGCCGGCTCTCGTCGCATTCGCTCGATGTCATCAGCATGCGGGCGCCCTCGGCACGCATCGCCTGTTCCCAGGCAAGAAACAGCGCCGTGCCGACACCCGACCGGCGACGGGCAGTCTGGATACGGATCATTTCCATATAGGGAACCCTGCCCCAGAAGCGCGAGAAGCGCAGGAAGCCAACGATCTCGCCGGCCTCCTTGGCGACGAGATATTCGCCGAGCGCCACGCATCGCGATATCCATGCCTTGCCGGCATTGGCATCTTCGCGCACCAGCCAATCGATATCCGCCTGGGTCGCGCTGACCACCTCCACCATCGCGCGGCTACTTCTTGTCCAGCGGATGGGGGCGGCCGAAATCGGGGGCATCGACGTCCTGGCCGGCCTGGACGATCGAGCGGCGGATGGCGCGCGTGCGGGTGAAAAGTTCGAAGATCTTGTCGCCCTCACCCCAGCGGATCGCCCGCTGCAGATAGGCGAGATCCTCCGAGAAGCGTGCCAGCATTTCAAGGATGGCATCGCGATTGTGCAGGCAGACATCGCGCCACATCGTCGGGTCGGAGGCGGCGAGACGGGTGAAGTCGCGAAAGCCGGAGGCGGAATATTTGATGACTTCCGATTCCGTCACCGTCTCCAGATCGTCGGCGGTGCCGACGATGTTGTAGGCGATGATATGCGGCAGGTGCGAGACGATCGCCAGCACCTTGTCGTGATGTTCCGCATCCATCTCGTCGACCTTCGAGCCGAGCGCCTCCCAAAAGCCGCGCAGCCGCTTCAGCGCCGTCTCGTCGGTTTCCGCGACCGGCGTGAAGATGCACCAGCGGCCTTCGAAGAGGCCGGGAAAGCCGGCATCGGGACCGGACTTTTCCGTGCCGGCCAGCGGATGGCCGGGGATGAAATGTACATTCTCAGGCATATGCGGCTGCATCTGCGCGATGACGGACGCCTTGGTGGAGCCGACATCGGTGACGATTGCGCCGGGCTGGAGGTTGCCGGCGATTTCCTTCGCCACGCTTTCCGAAGCACCGACCGGCACCGAAACGATGATGAGGTCGGCATGCTTGACGGCCTCTGCCGAAGAGGTCGTATAGCGATCGCCGAGGCCAAGCTCTTCGGCACGCTTCAGCGTATCGGCGCTGCGTGTGGCGACGACGATCTCTTTCGTCAGCCCGAGCCGCCGAATGTCGTGGGCGAGCGAAGATCCGATCAGGCCGATGCCGATCAGCGCGATTCGGTCAAACAGCACGCTCATGCCTGACGTCCCATGAATTCGCGGAGTGCTGCGATGACGCCGCGATTGGCTTCTTCAGGACCGATGCTCATGCGCAGCGCATTGGAAAAGCCGTAGCTGCGCACGGCTCGCAGGATGTAACCGCGGCTCGTCAGTAGTTCGTCCGCATCGGCGGCACGCTTGCCATCGATCTCGGGGAAATGGATGAGGACGAAATTGGCGACCGAAGGCGTGACTTTCAGCCCGATCGCTTCCAGCGCCTCCGTCAGCGTTTCCACCCACATCTGGTTGTAGGAGACGGCCTGCTGGACGAAAGCCTGGTCGCGGATGGCCGCGGCACCGGCAGCGATCGCCGCCGCATTCAGGTTGAACGGCGCGCGGACGCGGTTCACCGCGTCGACGATCTCGGCCGGCGCGTACATCCAGCCGACGCGCAGCGCCGCCAGACCGTAGGCCTTCGAAAAGGTGCGGGTCATCACCACGTTGGAGCTGGAAGACACTACCTCGATGCCGGCTTCGTAGTCGTTGCGGCGCACATATTCGGCGTAAGCCGCATCGAGCACGAGGACGACGTGTTTCGGCAGGCTTGCCTGCAGGCGGCGGATTTCGCTGACCGGAACATAAGTGCCGGTGGGATTGCCGGGATTGGCGATGAAGACGATCTTCGTCCTTTCCGTCACCGCGGCCAAAATCGCGTCGACATCGACGGTGTAGTCCTTTTCCTTGACGACGACGGGCGTGGCACCCGTCCCCATGATCTGGATCTTGTAGACGAGGAAGCCGTGCTCGGTGATGATGCCTTCGTCGCCCGGGCCGAGATAGACATGGCAGAGCAGGCCGAGCAGTTCGTCCGAACCGTTGCCGCAGAGGATGTTTGCCGGATTGAGGCCGTGCACGGCGGCGATCGCCTCGCGCAGTTCGATCGCCTGTCCGTCGGGATACCGTCCGAGATTATCGGCAGCGGCCTTGACGGCCTCGATCGCTTTCGGGCTGGCGCCGAGCGGCGTTTCGTTGGAAGAGAGCTTGTAGACTCGGGCAACACCCGGCGCATGTTCCTTGCCCGGCACATAGGATGCAATATCGAGAATACCGGGACGCGGAACGGGCTTGCTGATCTCAACGCTCATGGGTCGACCTTGGATTTTCCGGAAAATGACCAAGTGGCATTAAAGCGGAATGCGGTTCTTGTCGAGAGCCCGGAACGGGGTCACCGGTTGCGCGCCGTCGGCACGCCGTGGGGTGCGAGCACCGGTACGAAGACGCGGCGGGAAGCGCGTGCCGCCACCGGCAGTCCCTGATAGAGCCGCTTCTGCGCCTCGACGATGATGACGCCCGAAAAGGCTGGCCACAGCGTCCGGCCGATCCGCTCGAAGGCGCGGCGAAGCCGCAGGATGGTCCTGAGTTTCGAGGGCGGAAAGAACAGCGCTTCGGCCGTCGCGCCGGGCGTGAAATTCGTCTCGCGCAGCAGATGCGTCAGCTGACCGCGCGAATAGGGCCGGCCCGAACCAAAGGGCGTATGCTCCATGCGGGCCCACACGCCGCGCCGGTTCGGCACGACGATGACAAGCCGTCCGCCCGGTGCCAGCACCCGCCAGAGTTCCTTCAGCGTCTCGCGCGGGCTTTCGGCAAATTCCAGCGAATGCACCATCAACACCCGGTCGATCGAGGAATCCGGCAGCGGCAGTTCCTCATCGAAAATCAGCGTCGTCGACGACAGCGAGCCCATCGGCCAGTTCACTGCGCCCTGTCCGGCCGGCATGAAGGCGAAGGTGCGTTCGGTATCGGCCTGGAATCGATCGAGGAAGGGCACGGCATAACCGAGACCGACAAGGCGCTCCTGCGGCAGGCGCACCCAGAGCGACGACAGCGCCATGGCGATCGACTGCTCGGCAAAACGCCCGAGGTCGGAATGATAGAACTGACGTAGGTCGACGATATCGGCGTGCATTGCAATAAATGTTATCAGCGGGCGGTTGGACTTCAAGGCCGGAACCTCTACATTCCCGCGAGACTCGCATGACAAAGGATTATTGAACGATGAAACCTTTGGAATTAGACGTTTTTCTCTGCCGCACCGATAACTTCGGCGTTCTCGTGCACGATCCGGAGACGGGATTTACCGCGGCGATCGATGCGCCGGAGGAGGCGCCGATCCTGGAAGCGGCGACACGGCGCGGCTGGAAGATCACGCATATCTTTACCACCCATCATCACACCGATCACGTCGCCGCCAATCTGGCGCTGAAGGAGCAGTTCGGCTGTGAAATTATCGGCCCGATCAACGAGGCCGTTGCCATTCCCGGCCTCGACCGGACGATGGCGGATGGCGACAGGTTCCTCTTCGGCAACCACACGGTCAACGTGATCGAGACGCCGGGCCACACCGCCGGCCACATCTGCTATCACTTCGTCGATGACAAGCTGCTTTTTGCCGCCGACACGCTGTTTGCTCTCGGCTGCGGCCGTCTGTTCGAGCGCCCAGCCGCCGACATGTGGCATTCGCTGCAGAAACTTGCCGTGCTGCCGGATGAGACGGCCATCTATTTCGGCCATGAATATACGCTCTCTAACGCCCGCTTCGCGCTGACGATCGATCCCGACAACGAACGCCTGAAGAGCCGCGCCGCCGAGATCGAGGCTTTGCGCGCCGAGGGCAAATTCACCATTCCGACGACACTGGGACTGGAAAAGGAAACCAATCCATTCCTGCGCGCCGGCGATCCGGCCATCCGCCGCAACCTGATCATGGAGGGCAAGACGAACGAGGAAGTCTTCGCCGAAATCCGCAAGCGCAAGGACAATTTCTGATGTCGCCCGAGGACATTGTCCGGCAACTTGGCTTGCAGCCGCATCCGGAAGGCGGTTGGTACGTCGAGACATTCCGCGATGCGGCGGGCGGAGAGCGCGGACATTCGACCGCGATCTATTACCTCCTGACCAGCGGGCAGCGCTCGCACTGGCATCGCGTCCACGACGCCGCCGAGATTTGGCATTATTACGCCGGCGCGCCGCTGGCGCTGCACCGCTCTCAGGATGGGGCGGCAAGCGAGACCCTGACGCTCGGACCGAATCTGATCGCCGGCGAGCGGCCGCAAGCGGTCATTCCCGCCAATTGGTGGCAATCGGCGGAAACCCTTGGCGATTTCACCCTGGTCGGCTGCACCGTTTCGCCCGGTTTCGTATTTGCAAGCTTCGAAATGGCCCCACCCGGCTGGAAGCCCGGCGGCTGAACCCTATTTCGCCGCGGCCGGCCGCAGCCGGGACTTGCGACGGAACATCTCCTGGGCGGCCAGTACCGCCCCGCCGGTGACGAGCAGGCAGGCGAGCGCGATACGCCAGCTCGGCTCTGCAAATCCGAACAGCGTCAGGATCAGCGTCGAAAGCAGGGGTGCTGCATAACTTGCCGCGCCGAGGATCTGGATATCGCCGTTCTTGACGCCGTAATCCCAGGCGTAAAAGGCTGCGCCGACGGGCAAAAGCCCGAGCCCGATGACGGCGATCCACTCGAAGCCCGTTGCCGGCCAGACGGTCACTTCCAGGCCGAGATGGCAGAACAACGACAGGATTGATGTCGCAAGGCAGAAGCCGGTGACGACGTCGGTGGAGACGGCCTCGAAGCGCCGCGTCAACAACGAATAGCCCGACCAAGTGAAGGCGCAGAGGAAGGCGGCGCCGTAACCGACGGCATAGGCGCCGTCGAAATCGATGCCGTTGCGGCCGACGATCAGGAAGGTGCCGCAAAGCCCGGCCAGCGCGCCCGCCACGTGATACCAACGCAGCCGTTCGCCCGGCAGCAGCGCCGAGCCGACGACGATCAGCAGCGGCCAGAGATAGGCGATCAGCCCCGCCTCCACCGCCGGCGCGTTCCTGAGCGCGGTGAAATAGAGGAAATGGTAGCCGAAGAGCCCGGCAATGCCGGTCAGCCACACCTTTGCCGGCTGCTTCAGCAGCGTCAGCCGCGACGGGTTGAGAATAAGCACGACGAGACCGGGGACGCTGCCGATCGCAAAGCAGATGGCCGAAAGCTGGAACGGCGGCATCTTGCCCGAAGCAGCCGTAAACAGCGCCAGGAACGACCACATCAGAATGGCCGTAAAGCCGATCAGCGTCGCGCGAAGTTTCACCTGTCCCCCTTCACGGAGGCGAAAGCTCCGTCAGCTGACGCTGCCATATTTGACGGCAGTGATCGTCACCATTCCATATTCGGTCGGAATGCGCACATAAACAGGAGCATATACATTTGCCACGTCCGACTTGGCAAACCAGATTTCCATGCGGTCGCTTTTGCTCAGATAGTCAATGTCCTTGCGGCCCTTCTTGTAGCCCGAGCGCGGCACGAAGCGGACGCCGCAGACAACCGCCTTGCCCTTGAAGCCGTCGGTGGAAAAATCCTCGTCGCCCTTCGGCGAGAGCACCAGATCCATGCGCGTCTCGCCATCGAAGATCGGCAGCGTCTGCGAGCAGACCTTGGTGCCGCCGGTGAAGACCAGGCCGGAGATCGGGTCGAGCACCGAGCGCATGTCGCGCGGCGTGACGTCGATCCAGTTCTTCGGCCGCCTCGGCGGCGGGGTCGTCGTCGCCGAGATGATATCGCCGTTGCGGTAGCTGACCTCGTAGACGCGGGCCTTCTTGCCGCTCTTATAATAGAGCGAATATTTCAACGCCTGCAGCCGATCATTGCGCACGACGCCGGTGACACTGGTCTTTGCCGAGATAGTCTTGACGAGATTGGCAAGCCCGGCCGATTTGATATCGCCGGCGATTTTGTAAGAATGATCGTCCTCGATCTGCGTGAGGAACGCGGCGCGCGCGATCGGCAGGCCGGCAAGCGTCACCCGGTATACCGTCCGGTGCTGGATCTCGGCCGCCGCTGCCGGTATGGCAAGGAGTGCGGCGATGGCCGAAATGAAAATGCGTCTGCCCGAATGAGCCATGTGTGTAGCCTTGTCCAACCGCGCGCGGCAGTCCTTGCCGAGACGCTCTATACTCCTGCCTTGAAGGGAAGAAAACAGCAGCTTTTTGACAGAATTGCGGGAAAGGCCAAGGTTTGGCTTGACGCGAGCAGGCTCTCTGACTATAGAACCGCAACTTTCCAATCATGCCTGTTGGATTGCGAGCCCGGTTTTGCCGGGGATGGCAATCCGATGGCCCGAGAAAAACAAGAATAGGTGTTCCATGTCCCGCGTGTGCGAATTGACCGGCAAGGCCGTCCTGACTGGTAACAATGTCAGCCATGCCAACAACAAGACCAAGCGCCGGTTCCTGCCGAACCTGTGCCAGGTAACGCTGATTTCCGACGCTCTCAACCAGCGTTATCGTCTTCGCGTTTCGGCTGCTGCTCTTCGTTCCGTCGAGCATCGTGGCGGCCTCGATGCCTTCCTGCTGAAGGCCAGCGAAAACGAACTGTCGATGCGCGCCCGTCTGCTGCGCCGCCAGATCGTCAAGAAGACTGCCGAAGCCGCAGTTGCTGCGTAAGCTTCTGCCCTTCTTGCATACGGCTTCAAAGGCTTGAACGGGTGATACCGGACAAGCCTTTTGCTTTGCCGGATCGTCTCTCCAACTGGTGGCATCACCCAGGATAAAAAAATGCTGAAGACCCGCTATACTATTGCCTATGTCGCGCTGATGACGTTTGTCGTCGTCGCCTCCAACTTCCTCGTTCAGTTTCCGCTGAACGCCGAAGTCGCCGGCATCAATCTCGCCGACATCCTGACCTGGGGCGCCTTTTCCTATCCGGTCGCCTTCCTGATCACCGATCTGACCAACCGCCAGTTCGGCCCGCAGACGGCCCGCAAGGTCGTCTTTGCCGGCTTCGTCGTCGGCGTCAGCCTCTCCCTCTTCACCTCGGTGCCGCGTATCGCCATTGCCTCCGGCTCGGCCTACCTCGCCGGACAGTTGCTCGATATCGCCGTTTTCAACCGCCTTCGCCGCCAAGCCTGGTGGCGCGCGCCGCTCCTCGGTTCGCTGATCGGCTCGGCGCTCGATACGGTGATGTTCTTCTCGCTGTCCTTCGCCGCGTTTTTCGTCGTCCTCGGACGGAACGATCCTTTCGCGCTCGAATCGGCGCCCATCCTCGGCGTCTTCGCAGCAGAAGCTCCGCGCTGGATCTCCTGGGCGATCGGCGATTTCGCCGTCAAGATGATCGTCGGCCTCGTCATGCTGCTGCCCTACGGCGCGCTGATGAACGTGCTGCGGCCGATGCAGCCCGCCCGCGCCAGCTGAACACGCCGGAGAAGTTCACCGACGCCGCCGGACCGCACCGGCGGCGATGGCGGGGTGCAGAAGAACCTCTGCGAGCAGATCGTCGATGTCTCGCGACGAATCGAGCCGCAGCACCGGCGCGGTCTGCGTTTCCAGCCATTGCTCATGCGCCGCGAGGCTGCGCCGCTCGGGGCCGGCCGTATCGTAGCTTGCTGCCCATGCCAGGAATTCTCCGCTTTTGGCTTCCATGTCGCCGCCGGGCCCGATCCTGTCTCCGTATCGAGCCGCCTCGCGCGCACGGATTCGCGCCATGCGAAGCTCCGGCTCGATCCTGAGGAACACGATCAGATCGTAGAGGGGCTCGAGCGGCCTGCCCCATTTCAGCGCCGATCCGGAAAGAATCCAGCCGCCGGGCCGCCGCGTCTCCTCGAGCAACAGCCTTATGCGCTCGCCGGCATCCCGCGGCGTCGTGAACGGCGGATCGGTCGGCAGCCAGAAGAAATCGTCGGTGTCGAGATGAGCGATATCCAGCTTTTCGGAAAGCGCACGGCCGAGCGACGTGGTGCCGGAACCGGACGCACCCATGACATGAATATGCACCATGATTTTCCTCCGAAACCGCCGCTTCTGCGATACCGCCAGCGGGATAACCGAGGCATGTGACGTCAATCTGACGATCCGAGCAATTGCGGCTCATCGTCAAGCCGGAATTCCAGCATCAGATTGCGCTGCAGAATGGAATGATTATCGTCCGACACCAGAATGATATGGGTCGTGCCGTCGGCCGCCCGAAAAGCATCGAGACCCTCCATATTGTCGATCTGCGAATTGAAATTGCCTTCGAGCAGCAATTCGCCCTCGACCACGGCTCCCGGCCTGATATCGGCGCCCTTGATGCGTCGAAGGCGCATGCCGATGCCTTCGGCCATATTGAAGCGGCGCTCGAGCAGCAGCAGATCGCCGTTCGGCAGGAAGGCGCCGTCGGTGACGTCGAAACTCCCGTCCCGCGCCACCGCGAAGCGCCCCTTCAGCGGTCCGCTGAGGACCGCCGCCACCCGGTTGCCCTCGCTGTCGAGGCCGCGTTCGGAGACGATGACCACACCGCCCTTGAGCGGGCTCGATGAGGGCGCGACAGCAATCGTCTCGATACCGCGATTGTCCTTCAGCATCTTGCGCGGAATGAGGAGCGGCAGGGTGCCGACCGCCGGCGATTCGGCAAAGCCCGGATCGGGATAGACATCGACGCGATGATCCTGCTCGAAGGAGACCAGGATCCGATCGCCGTCGAGCGCCAGGCCCTCGGCATCCATATGGCCCTTACCCTCGAAGCTACGCCCGGCGCGGTTCTTCATCGGGGTGATCTCGACATCCGAAACGCCCCAAAGCTTGCCCTTGGCATCGCGCTCGATGCTGCCGGTCAGCCACTGGCCGGTATCGAGCACGACCACGAAATGCTTCTGGTCCGGCCGGAAGCGGATGGAGGAAAGCGAGCCGAACAGCGCCTTGCCGGAAACCATCTCCAGGCCGCCAAGAAATTCCAGCGATCCGAATTTGGTCTCCGAAGAGCCGATCCTGAAATCCGATATTTGCCGGCTAATGACCGGCACTTCATCGACCGCCCATGAGGGGCAAGCGCCTGTTGCGACGCAGAGAGCGATCGAGGCCGCACGGCAGAGGCGCTTGCCTGTCATTCCGGCGATTTCCCTGAAGCGGCGTCAGCCGGCACGGCGCAGCCGGCCGCCGCGCGGCTGGACGGATTGATCTTCGAAGAGCGAGGCAAGCTGCTCGGTCATCGCACCCGCAAGCTCGTCGGCGTCGACGATCGTCACGGCCCGGCGGTAGTAGCGCGTCACATCGTGACCGATACCGATCGCCAGCAATTCCACCGGTGAACGGGTCTCGATCCGCTCGATGACGGCACGCAAATGCCGTTCGAGATAATTGCCGGGATTGACCGACAGGGTCGAATCGTCCACCGGCGCCCCGTCCGAGATCATCATCAAGATGCGGCGCTGTTCACGCCGCGCGAGCAGGCGGTTATGCGCCCAGATCAGCGCCTCGCCGTCGATATTTTCCTTGAGCAGACCCTCGCGCATCATCAGCCCGAGATTGGCGCGCGCCCGCCGCCACGGCGCATCGGCCGATTTGTAGACGATATGGCGCAGGTCGTTGAGGCGGCCCGGCGTCTGCGGCTTGCCGCCGGCAAGCCAGCTTTCCCGCGCCTGCCCGCCCTTCCAGGCCTTTGTCGTAAAGCCGAGGATCTCGACCTTGACGCCGCAGCGCTCCAGCGTGCGGGCAAGAATGTCGGCGCAGGTGGCGGCGACCGTGATCGGCCGGCCGCGCATCGAGCCGGAATTGTCGATGAGCAGGGTGACGACCGTGTCGCGGAACTGCGTGTCGCGCTCCATCTTAAAGGAGAGCGCCTGCATCGGATCGATGATGATGCGCTGCAGCCGGGCCGGATCGAGATAACCTTCCTCCAGGTCGAAATCCCAGGAGCGGTTCTGCTGCGCCATCAGGCGGCGCTGCAGCCGGTTGGCGAGGCGGCCGACGGCGCCCTGCAGATGCGCCAGCTGTTTGTCGAGGAAGGCGCGCAGGCGCTCCAGCTCGGCGGCGTCGCAGAGCTCCTCGGCGGTGATGATCTCGTCGAACTCTTCGGTATAGACGTGATAATCGACCTTCTCGTTGAAATCGGCGAAGGGCGTGTTCGGGCGGCGGGTCTCGCCCGGCGTTTCCGAATCGTCCTCGCCCTCTTCCATCATGTCGTCGTCGGAGATTTCGGCGCCTTCGGTCTCGCCGTCCTCCATCTGTTCGTCGGCGACTTCACTGTCTTCGACCGGGGCGGCATCGGTGCCGGCATCCTCGTCGACCTCGTCCTGGTCCTGCTCGTCGCCGCTCGGCTGGTCTTCCTGTTCCGACTGGTCGTCATTGTCGGCTTGGCTGTCGTCATCGCCGTATTCCTCGGCCATCTCCATGGCCGACAGCATGTTGCGGACCACCTTGGCGAAGGCCTGCTGGTCGTTGATTGCGCCCGACAGGTTGTCGAGTTCGGAGCCGGCCTTGTCCTCGATGAAGCCGCGCCAGAGGTCGAGCACCTTGCCGGCGGAGGCCGGCGGGCGCTGGCCGGTCAGCTTCTCGCGCACCATCATCGCGACGGCTTCACCGATCGGGGCATCTTCCTGGCGTTCGATACCGGTGAAATTCGCCTTGGAATATTTCTCTTCCGTCATCGAGCGCAGGTTCGACGCCACGCCTTCCATGCGCAACGCACCGATCGATTCGACACGAGCCTGCTCGACCGCATCGAAGATCACCCGGGCGTCCGAGCCCTGCGGCGCCATCGTCGTATGCACCTTTTCGTCATGGCAGGCCAGCCGCAGCGCCATGGAATCGCCGAGCCCGCGGGTGACCGCCAGCTCGTGCGCCGTCGGCCGCTTGGAAAGTTCCGGCAGACGGATGCGCTCGCCGGTCATACCCGGCCGTTCATTGGCGAAGGTTACCTCGACATCGCCGTCGCCGGCGATCGAGCGCACGCAGCCGGATATCGCCCGGCGCAACGGCTCGACATCGACGGGCGCACCGGGCTTTGCTTTCGAATTGTCACCGCGAGCTGCCATGATCGGTCGGTCTCAGGCTCCGAGAACGATGTTGGCGGCACTTTCCTTCAGCTCGACGCCGAAGGCGCGCTGATAATGCTCGGCCACCAGCGGCCGCTCCAGCTCATCGCACTTGTTGAGGAAGGTGGTGCGGAAGGCAAAGGCGAGATCGCCGAAGATCTCGGCGTTCTCAGCCCAGGTAATGACCGTGCGCGGGCTCATCACGGTGGAGAGGTCGCCGTTCATGAAGGCGGCACGCGTCAGGTCGGCAACCCGCACCATCTTCGACACGGTCTCGCGGCCTTCCCTGTCCTTGCCGAAGCTCTTCACCTTGGCGGCGACAATATTCACTTCGTGATCGTGCGGCAGGTAGTTCAGCGTCGTGACGATCGACCAGCGGTCCATCTGCGCCTGGTTGATCTGCTGCGTGCCGTGATAAAGGCCTGTGGTATCGCCGAGGCCGATCGTATTGGCGGTCGCAAACAGGCGGAAAGCCGGGTGCGGCCGGATGACGCGGCTCTGGTCGAGCAGCGTCAGGCGGCCGGAGGATTCGAGCACGCGCTGGATGACGAACATCACGTCGGGACGGCCGGCATCATATTCGTCGAAGACGAGCGCGACATTGTGCTGATAGGCCCAGGGCAGGATACCGTCCTTAAATTCGGTGACCTGCAGCCCGTCCTTGACGACGATGGCGTCCTTGCCGACGAGATCGATACGGCTGACATGGCTGTCGAGGTTGATGCGCACGCAGGGCCAGTTAAGCCGTGCCGCCACCTGTTCGATATGCGAGGACTTGCCGGTGCCGTGATAGCCGGAGATCATCACGCGTCGGTTATGGGCAAAGCCTGCGAGAATGGCGAGCGTCGTGTCGCGGTCGAACAGATAGTCGGGATCGAGGTCCGGCACATAGGCGTCGCCCTTGCTGTAGGCGGGGACGCGGATGTCCGAATCGATGCCGAAGGTCTCGCGAACCGAAACGGTGGTGTCGGGCAGTTCAGATATATCCAGGTCGATCTTGCTCATCATGTCTCCAAGGCGGGTGATGCCACCCGGCCATACTGTCTCAGGCCATGTCGCAACCGTGACGCCGCGATTATCTCCGCGCCCGTCCAGGTCGGAACGTCGGCGATACTTCTCCGGGACTGAAACGAAACCTCGGCGGGATGATGTCCGCTTGCGAGCATTCTTGAAAGAGTCCCGGACAAGAAACGCCGCGTCCGGAAGGTCGGCGGAGGCGATGGGTAAACACGCAAATAGGAGCCGCGTTTGCCTGCGGCCTCAGCCGATTTGGACCATACCCGATTGAAGCCTAAGAGCAAGGACGGGAATTAACAAAAACCGTTCTGCTTCAACAATTGATAGGCCTGGATGACGGCGCGGAAGCGCTCCTCCGAGCCGCGGTCGCCGCCATTGGCATCCGGATGGTGCTTCTTGACCAGCTCCTTATAGCGGCTCTTGATCTCCGCCGACGTCGCATTGGCGTGCAGCCCCATCGTATCGAAAGCCTTGCTTTCCAGCGACTTCAGCTTGCGCGCCTGGGGAAAACGCGGGCCGCTGCCCTTGCCGCCTTCCTTGACGAAACCGAAGGGATCGCGAACGCGGGTATAGGCGCCGGAGCGGACTTCCGAATGCAGCGGACTGTCCTTCGCCGACTTGTTGACGCCGACGGTCCATGTCGGCCGATGGCCGGTGATCGCCTCTTTCTGATACCGGGCGATCTCGCCGTCCGAAAGGCCGGAAAAATAATTGTAGCCCTTGTTGTATTCCTTGACGTGCTCGAAACAGAACAAAAAGAACTGGCCTTCCGCATTGCGTCCGACAGGAGCGCGATGCGAACCTTTCTTGTCGCAGCCGTCCCACTGGCAGGTAGGCGGCGCCTGCTCTGCGTCCTGCTCGCGTTTGCGGCGTGTTCGGATGCGATCGAAATATTTGGAATCAAGTCTCATGGCGGCGCTAATTATGGGGCTGTCGGAAGGCGACAACAAGAATTGACAAATGGGAATGTTGCTGGCTTGGTGGGAACCCCTTTCGCCCAACAGCAAGACCGGATGATGACCCTCAGGACCCGCATCGAAGAAAAACTTGTCGAAGCCTTCGCGCCCGAACGCCTGAGCGTCACCGACGAAAGCCACCTGCACGCCGGCCATCAGCCCGATATCACAGGCACCGGCGAAACCCACATGCGGGTGAGGATCGTTTCGGCGAAATTTGCCGGCCTGTCGCGGCTGGCGCGCCACCGCGCCATCACGGATCTGCTGAAACCGGAGCTCGATGCCGGCCTCCATGCGCTGGCCGTCGAACCGGCAGCACCGGGCGAGGCGACGCGATGGTAGCAGCGCCTATATGGGGAATGGTCGCCGGCGATCCAAGCGGGATCAGGCCGGCTTTGCGCCGTCTTCCCCGGCGGGACGGATGCGCAGCTTGGTGATGCGGTTCTTCTCCCGCTTCATGACGACAAAACGTTTGCCATAAAAGGTGAAGGCCTGGCGCTCTTCCGGAATGGTCATCGATTCATGGATGACGAGGCCCGCGATCGTCGTCGCCTCCTCGTCAGGCAGGTTCCAATCGAGCGCACGATTCAGGTCGCGGATCGGCACGCCGCCATCGACGACGACCGAACCATCCGCCTCCTGGCGCACGCCCTGAATCTCGATGTCGTGCTCGTCGGAAATGTCGCCGACGATTTCCTCGAGAATATCCTCGAGCGTGACGATGCCCTGGACCTCGCCATATTCGTCGACGACGACGGCGAAATGCTGTTTGCGGCGCAGGAAGGCATTGAGCTGGTCTTCGAGGTTGGTGCTGTCGGGCACGAACCACGGCTTCTGCGCGATCTTGACGATATCGAGATTCTGCGGCTCCATGTTTGGCTCGGCCAGCGCCCGCAAGAGATCCTTGGCGTGAACGACACCGATGATGTTGTCGATCGTGCCTCGCCACAGCGGCATGCGCGTATAAGGGCTTTCGAGGATGGCGCGCACCACCGCCTCCGGCGGATCGTCGGCATTGATCGCCCGCATCTTCGTGCGGTGGACCATGATATCAGACAGTTCCAGCTCGCCGAGATCGAGCACGCCGCCGAGGCGATCGCGGTCGGCCTTCACC
The DNA here is from genome assembly GCF_003013335.1 of Rhizobium sp. H4. Taxonomy (NCBI): domain Bacteria; kingdom Pseudomonadati; phylum Pseudomonadota; class Alphaproteobacteria; order Hyphomicrobiales; family Rhizobiaceae; genus Rhizobium; species Rhizobium sp. H4. The sequence goes on along the minus strand of NZ_PSOW01000016.1, from coordinate 141,780 downwards.
ACCGACCCCTCGCGATGCAGCAGATCGACGGCGCCGCGCAATTCCTCATGGGCCGTCAGCATCGAGACCTCCCGCGAGAGATTGATGCCGAACAGCGCAAGAATCCGCCGCACGATGCCGTTGACAAAGGAGGAAATCGGACCGACGACGGTGACGAAAAGCCTGGTCGGAAGCGCGACGGCGAGGGCGAAGCGCTCGGGCGCCGATATCGCCCAGCTCTTCGGCAGCACTTCCGCGAAAATGACCAGGATGACGGTCATCGCCAGCGTCGCCAGCGCCACGCCGGAACTGCCGAACAGCCCGAGAAACAGGCTGGTGGCGATCGACGAGGACAGGATATTGGCGAGATTGTTGCCGATCAGCATCGCGCCGATCAGCCGGTCGCGCCGCTCGATCAGCTGGCGGACGAGGCCGGCCCGCTCGTCGCCGTTGACCTCAAGCGTATGGATGCGACTGCGCGACACGGCGGTCAGGGCGGTTTCCGAGCCGGAAAAGAAGGCGGACGTCAGCACGAGCGCGGTGATCGAAAGGATCTCCGGCCAATATGTCGTGAGAAATGCCAGAGCGCCTTCGACCGTCATCAGGGATGTTTTTCCCGGAGAAAGCTGATCACCTCGGAGGCCGGAACGTCGTCGGCGACGAAGGACTGGCCGATGCCGCGCGTCAGGATGAAGGTGAGCTTGCCGCCCTTGACCTTCTTGTCCTGCGCGATCGCCTCCATCAGCACCTCAGCCGGCGGCAGCTCGCCCGGAATTTCGGACATCCTGGTCGGCAAGCCGACCGCCTGCAGATGCCGCGCGACGCGGCGCGCATCGTCGGGGCTTGCGAGGTTCATCCGTGCGGAGAATTCATGCGCCAGCACCATGCCGATCGAAACGCCTTCGCCGTGCACAAGGCGGCGGCTGTCATAGGCGGTCGCCGCTTCCAGCGCATGGCCGAAGGTGTGACCGAGATTGAGCAATGCCCTTTGGCCGTTCTCGCGCTCGTCGGCGACGACGACATCGGCCTTTGCCTGGCAGCTTGTGGCGATCGCTTCGATGCGCGCGGAACCACCTGTAAAAACCGCCTTCCAGTTCGCTTCCAGCCAAGCGAAGAAATCCGGCTTATCGATCAGCCCGTATTTCGCCACCTCGGCGTAACCGGCGCGGAATTCCCGTTCGCTCAGCGTGTTCAGCACGTCGGTGTCGGCGAGGACGAGGTCCGGCTGGTGAAAAACGCCGATCAGGTTTTTGCCGTGGCGGGAATTGATGCCGGTCTTGCCGCCGACGGAGGAATCGACCTGCGCCAGCAGCGAGGTCGGCACCTGCACGAAGCGCACGCCGCGACGCACAATGCCGGCCGCAAATCCCGAGAGGTCGCCGATGACGCCGCCGCCGAGTGCGATGACGCAGTCGTTGCGCTCGACGCGGGCTTCCAGCACTTTGTCGCAGGCCGTCATCAGATGTTCGAAACTCTTCGTCTTCTCGCCGGCCGGCAGCACGACTGCAGCCGAGACGATGCCCGCCGCATCGAGGCTGGCAACGAGGACGTCGAGATACAGCGGAGCGACATGTTCGTCGGTGATGACAGCCGCCTTGCGGCCCTTGAGGCGCGAAGCGATCTCGGCGCCGGCCCGGGCAATCAGCCCCGGCCCGATCAGGATATCGTAGGCGCGCTCGCCGAGCGGCACATGCACGGTCTGGACGGCCGAGGCGGAGCTTATCGCATTCATGACGCTGTATTTTCCTTCTGAGCTTCGATCATCGCCTTCAGCACCTCGTCGGCCATGATTTCCTTGCGCACGTCGCGCGAGAGCACGGTAAGATCAGCCTGAGCGTAGATCGGATACCGTGCATTCATCAGGTTTTCGAGCGTCTGCTTCGGGTTTTCGGTCTTGAGCAGCGGCCGCGTGTCGCGTTTGTTGACCCGTTCCCAGAGCACGTCGAGATCCGCCTTCAGCCAGACCGAAAGGCCGCCCCTCTTGATATGCCTGCGCGTCCGCTCGTTGACGAAGGCGCCGCCGCCGGTGGAGACGACGCGCGGACCGCTCTTCAGCAGACGCTTCATGACCCGCGTTTCCAGCGCCCGGAACTCGTCCTCACCATAGGCCGCGAATAGTTCGGCGATCGTCATGCGCGACACCCGCTCAATTTCGTGATCGCTGTCGATGAAGGGAATGCCGAGCTGGCTGGCGACAATGCGCCCGACGGCGGATTTTCCCGCACCCATCAGGCCGACGAGGATCAGATTGCGTGAACCGAGCGCGGCGCGAGCTCTGTCTTTCAGGCTGTCAGCAACGGTCAGCAGTGGTTCACTCATCGGTCCATTCACACTTTGTTTGCAAACCGTATCGACAAATGCAGGTGGAGCGTCAAGTCGCGGTCAAGGGAATCATCGCTTGAATACCGCTTCTTGCGCTGTCAGATACGCTTCTTATAACAGAAGCAGAGCATGAAGGAGTTGCCGGATGCCGACCCTGTTCCGTTTTCTGTTCGTCTGCGCGATCCTCGCCGGGACGGTTTACGGAGCGATGTGGGCGCTTGCGACCTTCGTGGAGCCCGAGCCGCGCGACGTGACGATCCGCATTCCGTCCGAGCGGGTCAATCCGCCGCCGACGGGCACGATCGACACCACCGGGAAGTGAGAGACATGAGGGATCTCGGCCGCGTCCATGTGGAATCCTTCCTGGAAATGATGAGCGCCGAACGCGGTGCCGCCGTTAACACGCTGCAATCCTATGAGCGCGACCTCGATGACATCAGGTCCTTCCTGAACGGCCGCAGCATAAGGTTGACCGAAGCCGCCTCCACCGACCTTTCCGCCTATCTCGCCTCGCTCGCCAGCCAGGGTTTCAAGCCCTCCTCGCAGGCACGCCGGCTCGCGGCCATGCGGCAATTCTACAAGTTCCTCTACGCCGAAGGCATTCGCACCGACGACCCCACAGGCGTGCTCGACGCGCCGAAGAAAGGCCGGCCGCTGCCGAAGACGATGGGGGTCGAGGAGGTCGGCAGGCTGCTGTCGCAGGCGCAAGCCGAGGCCGACGACCCGGCCCCGGGCCAGTTGCAGCGCCTGCGTATGCTGGCGCTCCTGGAGCTGCTCTATGCCACCGGCATGCGCGTCAGCGAACTGGTCTCGCTTCCCGCCCGCGTCCTCGACCAGGAGGGCCGCTTCCTGATGATCCGCGGCAAGGGCAACAAGGAGAGGCTGGTGCCGTTGTCGCTCTCGGCGATCAGAGCTTTGAAATCCTACGGCGGCCTGCTGGCTGCCGAAAATGCCGCGGCAAAGGAGCCGCAGGAAAGCCCATGGCTGTTTCCGGCCGCCTCGAAGGAGGGCTATCTGCCGCGTCAGGTTTTTGCGCGAGACCTGAAGAACCTGGCGATCCGCGCCGGCCTGACGCCGTCGCTGATCTCGCCGCACGTCATGCGCCACGCCTTTGCCAGCCATCTGCTCGCCAACGGCGCCGACCTGCGCGTCGTGCAGGAACTCCTCGGCCATTCGGACATTTCGACCACACAGATCTACACACATGTGCTCGAAGAGAGGCTGCAGCAGCTCGTCCAGACGCATCACCCCCTTGCCAAACAGGCGAAAAAGCACGAATAGGACCGGCGACAAGGGGCGGAGCCAGGAAAACGCCCCGGGCACAAGGAACGGAAACGCACCTCATGCACAATTATCTCGACTTCGAAAAGCCGATCTCCGACCTCGAAGGCAAGATTATCGAACTGAAGAAGCTCGCCACAGAAGACGAGAGCATCGACACCACCGATGAAATCGGCAGGCTCGAGATCCGCGTCCGCGAGGCGATCGTCGAAATCTATTCCAAGCTCAATCCCTGGCAGAAGACACAGGTCGCCCGCCACCCGCAGCGGCCGCATTTCGTCGACTACGCCAAGACGCTGTTCCAGGAATTCACGCCGCTCGCCGGCGACCGCAAATTTTCCGAGGATGCCGCAATCCAGGCGGGCCTCGCCCGCTTCCGCGGCCAGCCCGTCGCCGTCATCGGCCAGGAAAAGGGCAACGACACCAAGACCCGCCTGAAGCACAATTTCGGCAGCCCCCGCCCGGAGGGCTACCGCAAGGCGATCCGCATCCTTGAAATGGCCGATCGTTTCGGCCTGCCGGTGATTTCGCTGGTGGATACGGCAGGCGCCTATCCCGGCGTCGGCGCCGAAGAGCGCGGCCAGGCCGAGGCGATCGCCCGCTCGACGGAAATGTGTCTCGGCGTCAAGGTTCCCCTCGTTTCCGTCGTCATCGGCGAAGGCGGCTCGGGCGGCGCGATCGCCATCGCCACCGGCAACAAGGTCTATATGCTCGAGCATTCGATCTACAGCGTCATCTCGCCGGAAGGGGCCGCCTCCATTCTCTGGCGCGATTCGACCCGCGCCCGGGAAGCGGCGACCAACATGAAGATCACCGCCGAAGACCTGAAATCGCTCGGCGTCATCGATGGTATCATTTCCGAGCCGCTCGGCGGCGCCCATCGTGATCCCGACAGCGTCATTGCCGCAACCGGCGACGTGATCGCCAATGCGCTGGCCGAAATGGCATCCCGCTCCGGCGAACAATTGCGCAACGAACGGCGCCAGAAATTCCTCAACATGGGCCGAAATCTGTAAGGTCGGCTGCAGCTCTTTGCCGATTGAGGCCAAACCTTGGCCACATTGATGTTATCTCTGACATTTGCGCTTGCGGGGGCGTTCTTCACACGTCATAGGCTGGTAAGGATTTGTGAAGTATAAGCCGCTTATGATTCTGCCTCGTGCCAGGACTCCTTAAGCGACCGGGTCGCACTTCTTTATGGGCTAGTTTGGATGCGCATACGTCATTTTGCCTATGTTTCCCTCATCGCGCTGGCTCTGACCGGCTGCAATGACGCGCTGGAGACGGCGCAGGTCGACCTTTCCAAGGTCAAGAACAAGGTCGAGCAGCCGCTTCCTCCTCATATTCTCGCCGCCATGTCCGCCAAGGGCATGGACCGCAACTCGCCGATCATGATCCGCATCTTCAAGGAAGAAGGTGCCATGGAGATCTGGAAGGCGAAGACCGACAACCGCTTCGACAAGATTGCCGACTACAAGATCTGCGCCTGGTCCGGCCGCCTCGGTCCGAAGGTCAAGACTGGCGACCGGCAGGCGCCGGAAGGCTTCTACGACCTGACACGCGCCAACCTGAACCCCAACTCGAAATATTATCTGGCGATCAACACCGGCTTCCCGAACCGCTACGACGCGGCGAACGGGCGAACCGGCTCCGATCTGATGATCCATGGCGCCTGCTCGTCCTCCGGCTGCTATTCGATGACCGACCAGCAGGTGCTGGAGATCTATGCTTTTGCCCGCGACGCTTTCAAGGGTGGCCAGGCGACCGTGCAGCTGCAGGCCTTCCCCTTCCGCATGACGGCGGAAAACATGGTCAAGCATCGCCTCGACAGCAATTACGAGTTCTGGAAGATGCTGAAGGTCGGCTATGACAATTTCGAAGTGACGAAGCGCCCGCCCGAGGTGAACGTCTGCGAGAAGAAATACGTCTTCAATCAACAGGCAACCGATGGCGGCGCTTTCAATGCCGCCGGCAAATGCCCTGCCATGTCGACGCCGCCGGCGCTGACGGCAGCCCTTGCCTCCTATGGCAAGACCTACGATGCCGACTATGCCAAGGCCATGAGCAAATATGACGGCATGGCCTGGTACGACCCGTCCGAAGCCGAGCGCAAGGCGGTGGTCGCCAAGCTGCGCAAGGGCCGAGAGCTGGCCTTCGCCCCGACCGGCACCTCGTTGGAAGCCGGCCGCATGGTCAAGGTCGCCGAGCTCGAAGATCTGATGGCCAAGCGCACCGCCCACAGCGTGACCACCCAATCCGCGACAGGCGCCACGCCCGCAACGCCCGCCCAGCCGCAGGCAACGGCCGTCGCGGCCGCAGCCCCTGCGGTCGTGCCGGTGCCGATGCAGAACCCGCTGGCCTTTACCGCGCCGGAACCGCAGGAAACGGCAGAAGCCGTGACGAAGAAGCCGTTCTGGAAATTCTGGGCGCGGAACTGAACGGCTTGAACCCCGTTCTGTACGATCTCCGTGGTCTGAAATGCCCACTGCCCGTGATCAAGACACGCAAAAAGCTTGCCGCCATGGCAAGCGGTGCGCTCATTCGTGTCGACACCACCGATCCGCTTGCCGTGATCGACATGCCGCATTTTTGCAGTGAGGACGGCCACGAGCTGGTCGAGACCGAAAAGACCGAAAACGGCCACCGCTTCCTGATCCGCAAGCGCTAAACTTTTCTACGTTAAATAGTCACGGCCGATGTCGTCCAAAGCGGCAGGATCACAGCCGCTCTCGGCGCATTTCCAATTTCCTTGCCATTTCTCGGCTCCGCCGCTCGGAAGTCGCTCCCGCGCCAAAATTCATCATACAACTACACAGCTTTTGTATGTTGACATTATACTTGGCTGGTTCTAGCCATAGTAAGCCGGTCGGAGGAACGGCAAGAATAGAGGAGGCTGACTGACCCACATCTTCTGTTTCCACGAGAAGAGGTAAGCGTGCGCCATCAGATCCGATGAGCACGCCGAGACCGTTTGTTATGTCTCGATGAGCCCTTTCGCGTGATGTTTCCAGCGCGCCTGCCCGTGCGTGGCCGGCCTCGCAAATTGCAGGAAGCAGGCGAAGCGTGCAGGGATCTTCAGCAAAGCCGGAATACTGACTTCTGAAAATAATCGTCATGCAAAATGGGAGGAGAGCATGAAAAACTTTGTCAAACTGGCCGCCGGTCTTATGGTTGCCGCTTCAGTCATGAGCAGCGCCGCCAGCGCGCAAACGGTGCTGAAATCGTCCGATACTCATCCAGACGGCTATCCGACTGTTGAGGGCGTCAAATATTTCGGCGAACTGGTGAAGGAGCGTACGAAGGGCCGCTATTCGGTCGAAGTGTATCATTCCGCCCAGCTTGGCGAAGAGAAGGACACGATCGAACAAGTACGCTCCGGCGTGATCGAGCTCAACCGCGTGTCGATGGCGCCCTTTAACGGCACGGTGAAGGAATCGATCGTTCCTGCCCTGCCCTACATCTTCCGTTCGGAAGAGCACATGCACAAGGTCATGGACGGCGCGGTCGGCGATCAGATCAAGAAAGCGTTCGAACCGGCAGGCCTCGTGGTGCTCGCCTTCTACGATGCCGGCGCGCGCTCGTTCTACAATAAGACGAAGCCGATCAATTCAGTTGCCGATATGAAAGGTCTGAAGTTCCGCGTCATCCAGTCGGACATCTTCGTCGACATGGTGGCGGCCCTCGGCGCCAATGCGACGCCGATGCCCTATGGCGAAGTCTATTCGGGGATTGAAACCGGCGTCATCGACGGCGCTGAAAACAATTTTCCGAGCTACGACACCGCCAAGCATGCGGAAGTCGCGAAGCACTACTCGCTTGACGAACACACCATCCTGCCGGAGGTGTTCGTGATGAACAAAGCGGCGTTCGACAAGCTGACGCCGGAGGATCAGGAAACCTTCAAGCAGGCAGCCAAGGACAGTGTCGCCAAGCAGCGCGAGCTCTGGGCAGCCAAGGTCGCTGAATCACGCGCCAATGTCGAAAAGCTCGGCGCGCAGATCACCACACCGGACAAGCAGGGCTTTATCGACGCGATGGCCCCGGTTTACGAAAAGCACGTCAAAGACGACGTGCTGAAAAAGATGGTCGCGGATGTAAAGGCTGTGCAGTAGCCTTTGCCTGCCCTCCTTTTTGCGGGAGGCGACGTGAGCCAATCGGGTGGAGGACTACCTCCACCCCATTTCACCCTTCCGTTCCGCCCCTATCTTGATCGATCCTCTCTGTAAGGGAGAGCGTCCGCCCGATTTCGACGAGGCCTGCATGTCGAATAACCTGACACCCGTCACCAACTTCCTGGCGCGCCTAAGCAACGCTGCCTTGTGGCTCGCCGGCGGCGGCCTGATCCTGATGACGGTCTTTGTCGCCTGGCAGGTATTCTGCCGCTACGTATTGAACGACTCGCCGAGTTGGACGGAGCCGGGCTCGGTCATGCTGATGAGCTGGTTCATCTTCCTGGGCGCCGCCGTCGGGATCCGGGAAAACAATCATCTTGGTTTCGACGTGCTGCTTTACGTCCTGCCAAAATCAGGAAAGCGCGTCCTGCGCATGATCTCGGACGTCGTCATTCTCGCATTCGGCGCCGGCATGATTTGGTATGGCGGCGCGCTCATGAGCCTGACCTGGAACACGACCCTGCCGTCGCTGGGCATTTCCGGCGCGTTCGATTATCTGCCGCTAGCCGCCGGCGGCGTCCTTGCCGTGATCTTCTCGCTGGAGCGGATTGTGCTGCGCCTCGCTGGTGAGCCGATCGACGACGTGCTGGATGAAGTTCTGCCGGCAGAGATTGCCGTCGAGATCGAAAACATCCAAGCCGACCCGAACGCCAAATTGAAAGTGTAGCGCGATGGAACTGTGGATTCTGTTCGGTGTTTTCACCGCCCTAATGCTGATCGGCACTCCGATTGCCTTCTGCCTCGGCGTCGCCAGCTTCGCTACGGTGCTATACATGGGCCTGCCGCCGCTCGTCATCTTTCAACGGCTCAATTCCGGCATGAGCGTCTTCTCGCTGCTTGCCATCCCCTTCTTCATCTATGCCGGTGACCTGATGGTGCGCGGCGGCATCGCCAGCCGCATCGTCGCCTTCGCCGCATCATTAGTGGGGCATGTGCGCGGCGGCCTCGGCCAGGTCAATGTCGTCACTGCGACGCTGTTCGGCGGCATTTCCGGTTCGGCGGTGGCAGAGGCCGCAGCCGTCGGGGGGCTGATGATCCCGCAGATGAAGCAGCGCGGCTATGGTGCCGACTACGCGGTCAACGTCACCTCGATGGCGGCACTGATCGCGCTGCTCCTGCCGCCTTCCCACAATATGATCATCTATTCGATCTCCGCCGGCGGCAAGATATCGATCGCCGATCTGTTCACCGCCGGCGTCCTGCCTGGCCTGTTGCTCGCAGCCGCACTCATGGTGACCGCCTACATCGTCGCACGCTCCCGCGGTTATCCAACGGAACCGTTTCCCGGCTTGGTCATGGTGGCTCACCTGCTCGCCGTCGCGGTACCCGGGCTTCTGCTGATCGCCATCATCTTCGGCGGGGTGAGGTCCGGTGTTTTCACAGCGACGGAAAGCTCGTGCATCGCTGTGCTATACGCGCTGCTGGTAACTCTCTTCGTCTACCGGCAGATGAGCTGGAAGGACTTCGTCCACGCGACGCAGGGCGCCGTGCGCACGACGGCAATGGTACTCCTGATCATCGGCACCGCCGCCGCTTTTTCCTGGCTGATGGCCTTCCTCAAGGTGCCCGCTTCGCTGGTTATCTGGATGAAGAGCGTCGCCGACGACCCGCTGACGGTGCTGCTTCTGCTCAATGTGCTGATGCTGGTGCTCGGCACCTTCATGGACATGGGACCGACCATCATCATCTGCACGCCGATCTTCCTGCCGGTGGCACAGGCTTACGGTGTCGATCCGGTGCACTTCGGCGTGATCATGATCCTGAATTTCGGCATCGGGCTGAACACCCCTCCTGTCGGCGCCGTGCAATTCGTGGCCTGTGCGGTCGGCAAGATTTCGGTCTGGGAGGCTATGCGCTCGATCTGGCCGTTCTACGGCGCCGGTCTCGTCGTGCTCGGTCTGGTCACCTACATCCCGGCAATTTCGCTGTGGCTGCCGGCTGTGTTCAAATAGGAGAGCGGCATGGCGGCCGATACAGCCGTTGAATCAAGGATCGAGCGAAGACCGAAACTCTCCGAAAGCGTGGTTTCGGCCATCCGCGCTCAGGTCCTGTCCGGTGCCTATGCGCCCGGGCAAAAGCTGCCGACGGAGACCCGGATGGGCGAGCTTTTCGGCGTCAGCCGCACTGTCGTCCGCGAAGCGATTGCAACCCTTGCCGCCGACGGCCTCGTCGAGGCGCGGCAAGGGGCCGGTGTCTTCGTCATGAACCATCCAACGATTGCCTTCGGTTCGATCAGCCTCGATGTCGGCAACAAGATTTCCCATGCACTCAACGTCATCGAGGTACGCATGGGACTGGAGATCGAAAGCGCCGGACTGGCCGCGCTGCGGCGCAATGCAGCTCAGGAGGCGCAGATCCAGGAAGCCTTCTTCGAGTTCGACCGGCTGCTCGAGCGCGGCGAGGCGACCGGCAAGAGCGACTTCGCCTTTCACCGAGAAATCGCGGCTGCCACGAACAATTCATATTATGTGGAAGTTCTCGATGCGCTCGGCATGCGGGCGATCCCCTGCGACATCGCCTCGCCCTGGGGCACGGACAGCACGCTGTCGCGCGATTATCAAGAAGGCCTACAGCGCGAGCATCTGGCAATCCTGAAAGCGATCTCGGCCGGTGAGCCGGAAGCCGCCCGCGCCGCCATGCGGGCTCACCTGACCGCAAGCCAGGAGCGCTATCGCACGCTGCTGAGCGGCCAGCAGGCAAGATGGCTTTCAGGCACCCGTAAACACAACAGCTAAAGACGATCGCGTCACAACAAAATGCTCCGGCGGTTTAGATCCGCATGCCGGGAATGGCCAGCGGATTGTCCGACAGCGCCGCACGATCCGGCATATCGATGCGCGGTTTGCCGAGGAAAGCGTCGAACAGATCCTTGACGAAGGCTTCCGGCAGATCCCGGGTGATCAGCACCATGCGTGTGCGCCGGTCGTTGGGGTCCGGCCAGGCGGCAAGCCGCACCGGCGGATGGAAAATGCTCTGCACGCCATGCAGCACCAGCGGCCGTTCCGGCCGGTCGGAGACGGAAACGATCGCCTTCATCCGCAGCAGCTTCTCGCCATGGGCCGAGCGCAGGAGATCGATGAACATCTCGAGCGCCATCGGATCGATCGGCTTCTCCTCGATGATCGAGAAAGAGCGGATCGAGGCATTGTGACGATTGATGTCGTGCGGATCCTGATGAGCCTCACCGCCATGATGGTGGTGATGATGATGACCGTGATCATGATGGTGATCGTGGTCATGGTTGTGGTGCGCCGCGTGTGCATCCTCGTCCTGCAGCCAGCGGCCGACATCGGCGATCTTCGTCGCCGGATCATAGAGGCCGTTGACCAGCATCGCAGCACTGCCCGCCTCAGTGCTGTCGGCATCCATCATCGTCGCGCGTGGATTGAGCGCCCGCAGGCGCTTTTCCAGCCTGTCCGTCGCCTCGGCCATCGTCCTTTTCGAGACGATCAGCCGGTCGGCGACGGCCGCCTGTTTGCGCGCTTCCTCGTGATTATCGAGCGTCTGCAGGCCGTTGACCGCATCGACGACGGTCACGACGCCGTCGAGCTCGAAATTGGTGGCGATGACGGGATTGCCCATGATCGCCTGCATGACCGGTGCCGGATCGGCAAGGCCGGTCGTTTCGATGACGACGCGTTTCACCGGCTTGACGCGGCCGGTCTGCACGGCATCCATCAGGTTCGCCAGCGTATCGACAAGCTCGCCGCGCACGGTGCAGCACAGGCAGCCGTCGGAGAGCTCGATGATCGAATCGCCGGAGCTTTCGACCAGCAGATGATCGATGCCGACATCGCCGAACTCGTTGATGATGACGGCCGCGTCCTTCATCGCAGGGTCTTTGAGGATGCGGTTGAGCAGCGTCGATTTGCCGGCGCCGAGAAAGCCGGTCAGGATGGTGACCGGAATCCTGTCGTTGAGCGCGCTCATCTCATTTTACCTTGAAAACGATCTTGCCTTAGAACGAAGTCGGACGCGGCATCGGCACCGGCACGTTGGCGACAGCTCCGGCCGCATCGCCGGTTGCTACTTTTTCCGGCTGCTGCGCCGGCTGCGGATCCTGCCCCGGAATGAGGCCGGCGAAGACGAATTGCGGATCGTGGTCCATTTCCAGAATATAGGGTGAGCTCACCTTCATGCGGCCGACCTCGTCGCGCGTTTCGCTGCGTATCTTGGCGCCCTTGGCGCTGCAGATATCGGCGGTAATGTCGGTCACCTGGTCCTGTCCCTGTCCGTAAGGCTTCAGCGAACCGAGCGTGTCATTGCCGGGAAACTGGGTGGTGAAGCCCTTCTGCAAAAGGTTCGCCGTCGCATCGGCGCGCGCTGCCAGGCTGTCGGTGCCGAGCACGACGGAGACGAGGGTGCGGCCGTTGCGGGTCGCCGAACCGATCTGGTTGAAGCCCGAGGCACAGATGAAGCCGGTCTTCATGCCGTCCGCGCCGGCGAAGCGGCCGATCAGCATGTTGAGATTCGGCACGTTCTGCTGGCCGGTGGTAAATCCCTCCAGCGAGAAATAGCTGGCATATTGCGGAAAGTCGCGGCGCAGCGCCACCGTCAGCACCGCAAGGTCGCGCGCCGTCGTATATTGTCCTTTGCCCGGCAGGCCGTTCGGGTTGACGAAATGCGAATCCGTCATGCCGAGCTTCAGCGCCTCGCCGTTCATCCGCGTCACGAAGCCTTCCTGCGTGCCGCCGACGGCTTCGGCAACCGCAACCGCGACGTCGTTCGCCGATTTCACCAGCAGGATCTTCAACGCGCTGTCGAGCGTCAGCTTCTGGCCGGGCTTGAAATACATCTTGGCGGCCGGCTGCGCGGCGGCGCGCTTGCTCATGACAATGGGCGTATCAAGGCTGATCTGGCCGGCGCGGATCGCATCGAACACGGTATAGACCGTCATCAGCTTGGTGAGCGAGGCCGGGTACCACTTGCGGAAGGCTTCCTCATGCTCCAGCACGCGGCCGGTCTGGACGTCGACGAGAATATGCGGATTGGCCTGAGCGAGCGAAATAGAGGCGAGAAAGGCGGCAGTCGCGGCGACTGTGAAACCCAACGGCCGCATGGCGGCAAACAAACGGAAGTGGCTCGTCGACACGGTTCGTCCTTCAGATGTCCGGAAAATCTCGCAACCTTCCTCTATCTAGCCTATATGGCTATGACATGGCAAAGGTCATTGACGAAGTAATTTCCAAAAGCCTCACACCCTTGTGATGCGATCACAGATTGTCGGGATTTCATAACAGGAACGCCAACATGCCGATTTTGAACAGAGCCGCCGAATTGCAGGATGAAGTCGCCGAATGGCGCCGTCACATTCATGCCCGGCCCGAGCTCCTCTTCGCGGTGGAGAACACGGCCGCCTTCGTCGCTGAGAAGCTCAAGCAATTCGGTGTCGACGAGATCGTCACCGGCATCGGCCGCACCGGGGTCGTCGGGCTGATCAAAGGCAAGGGCGAGGGCCGCCGCACCATCGGCCTGCGCGCCGACATGGACGCCCTGCCGCTGACCGAGATATCGGGCAAGCCCTGGGCCTCGAAGACGCCGGGCAAGATGCATGCCTGCGGCCATGACGGCCATACCGCGATGTTGCTCGGCGCCGCGAAATATCTGGCCGAGACCCGTAATTTCAACGGCAATGTCGCCGTCATCTTCCAGCCCGCCGAAGAAGGCGGCGGCGGCGGCAACCTGATGGTCAAGGACGGCATGATGGAGCATTTCGGGATCGAAGAGGTCTACGGCATGCACAATCTGCCCGGCCTGCCGGTCGGTCAGTTCGCCACCCGCAAGGGCGCGATCATGGCGGCCACCGACGAATTCACCGTCACCATCAAGGGCCGCGGCGGGCACGCCGCCCAGCCGCATCGGACGATCGACCCGATCGCCATCGGCGCCCAGATCGTCGCCAATCTGCAGATGATCGCCTCGCGCACCGCCGATCCGATCAGCTCGGTCGTCGTCTCGGTGACCAAGTTCAACGCCGGTTTCGCCCATAATGTCATTCCGAACGATGCGACCTTCGCCGGCACGGTCCGCACCCTCGACCCGGACGTGCGTACGCTCGCCGAGACGCGCTTTCGGCAGATCGTCGAGGGCCTTGTCGCAGCCCACGGCGCCGAAGCCGAGATCAGCTTCAACCGCAACTACCCCGTCACCATCAACCACCCCGACGAGACCGAGCATGCGGTCGCCACCGCCAGCGCCATTGCCGGCGAGGGCAACGTCAATGCCGAGATCGATCCGATGATGGGCGGCGAGGATTTTTCCTACATGCTGAACGCCCGCCCCGGCGCCTTCATCTTCATCGGCAACGGCGACAGCGCCGGCCTGCACAACCCAGCCTACGACTTCAACGACGAAGCCATCGCCCACGGCATCTCCTATTGGGTCCGCCTCGCCGAACAGCGCCTGGGCTTCTAGTAAGAATTAAGGCTTGGCTTCACGCCAAGCCTTTTGTATGCATGGCGTGCAAGTGGTCCCGTAGCTCAGCAGGATAGAGCACCAGATTCCTAATCTGGGGGTCGCGCGTTCGAATCGCGCCGGGATCACCATTCTTTTAGCGATGAGCCAGACCGCGTAATCTTTACACCTTAATCGGAATTCCGGCCTCGATTGCAGCCTCGATGAAAGCCTGTCGCGCCTCCTCGCGGCTTCGCTTTCCGGAGATGACATCGGCGCATACGGCACAAGCCCGATCCAGGGCGGGGCCCTCGTCTGTCGGCCAATCTTCAATCAGCGCCCATGTCGCAGCCTGCGTGGTTTGTATCACCACCCATTGATCCGGGCCTTCAAGGGCGATCGTCACCGGCTTCTTCCAGATGGTCTGCATTCTTTGGCCTTCCTTGACTGCTGCGGTCGTAGTTAGACCGATAAATCTCGTCTTGCAAATCAGCGCCGACTGCATTGCTTCCCCTATCGGTTCAAGGTGCGTGGGGAGAAGCTCGCCGGCCGCGCACAACCCGCCGCACGCTATATCCCAGCAGCGCCGCAACTACCCAAGCGCTGACAAAACCAATCGCACCCCAGACGAGGCCTGCGAAGCTGACCGGCACGCCGGGCACGAAATCCCGCCAGGTATTGGCGAAAACGACATCATCCGGATTGCGCAGGAGCACGAACGGCTTGGCGACGGGGGCGGCGGTGCCGAGTTTCAGTTGCTGCGACAGCAGCGTCTCGTAGCGTGCGATCGTGCTTTGCATGGAGACGCCGCGGTCGCGCAGGAAATCGTCGGAAGATTGCGCATAGGTGTTCAGCGCCTGCTGGCGATCGAGCTGGTGCTCGGCCGCCTGCCTGTGGAAATCCTCGACAATGACGCGCAATTCGTCGATCGCTCCGCCGATTCGCTGGCGATATTGCTGGGCGAATTCAGGCGCCTGCGAAAACACCGTGCCGCCGGCAAGCCCGGCGGCGATGGCGATGATCCTTGCAATCGGTCCCATGATCGATGCCTCCGGCTGTTCCCTGCGCTAACGATCCGCGGCCGCAAAGGTTGCTTTCGACACAATCGGTAACGCTATGTGATTGAACCGGCGACACTTCCGGCGAGTTGACGCCATGACAACCGAGTTGCTCCCGTGAGCAATTGAGAAAGAGAGGCTCGTCATGAAACAGTTCATCCTCGCCTGCACACTCGCCGCAGCGTCCGTTTTGTCAGCCATGCCGTCCCAGGCGGCAAGCGTGACCATCACCACGGATGATGCGCGCCCCTATTACCGCGATTCGGAACGTCCCTATTACCGCCACCACAGCCCCTATTACCGCCACGACATGCGGCGGCGTTACGTTTCCCGCGATTGCTTCACCAAGACCGAAAAGATCCGTCGCCACGGTGATACGGTCATCAAGGAAACTCGAATCTGCCGATAAGGCAAAGCCCGGCCGATCCCTTTCGGCCGGGATTTTTCACTGATCTCCACGGTAAGGAACTTCGCAAACCCAGCCGCGTTTAGCGCGAAATGGGAGTACCCGCCATGCGTATCAAGATGACCGTTCTGGCATTCGCCTATGTCGCCGTCTGCGCTCTGCTTCTCGCCATCGCCTACCAGCCGCAGGGGCAGGTGGCTGCCGCGAAGACCGATCGGCCGGCCGGCTCGTCTTTTCTCGTCGAGCGCTTCGCCGGTTGATCTCCGGCCCGAGAGAGGCCACCGTTAAGGCAGCGCGGCCAGCGACCGCACCATATCCACCGGGCTCCTTCCAAGGCGATGGAGCACCCTCACCATCAATGCGTGCCGTCCAGGGACGATCCGCCGAGGAGGATCCGGTTCTGAACGCGATGCACGCCCTCGACGGCCATGGCGACCGCGGTCGCCCGTTCGATCTCGCCGACTGTGCCGACCGTGCCGCTGAGCACGATCTGGTCTTTTTCCATTGTCACCTCGACATCGGACGCATCGATGCCGCCGGCAATCGCCAGCGCATTGGCGACGGCCGCCTCGACCGACGCACGATTGGCGATTTCGGCCTCCATTTCAGGCTCGAGCCCGTGAAATGTCTGCTCCTTGAAAACCATGACCCGTTCCTCTGTGAAATCTTGAAAGGAAACGCCTGCCGGTTGATTTTGGTTTCAGCCTGTTACCAGTTGAGGCGATAGCGCAGATTGACGCTGCCGGCCTCGTCCTCCGAAAACGGGTTGTTCATCGATGCATCGAGATTGAGGTTCGGCAGGATCGTCTGACTGACGCCCACCGAACTGGAGAAGTCGCCGCTGGCGTTGCTGAGGCCGGCGCCGGCCGAGAGCGAGGTTCCTGTCCAGGGATGGATGAGTTTCAGCGCCTGCGACGCCGTCACCGAGGCCTGCCGGGCATCGACCGGATCGTAACCGATGCTGACGGAGCGGCTCGATTGCATGTCGAGCGAATCCGACAGGATCCAGCTGCGCGAACGGCTGAGCGTCAGCGCGCCGCTGCCGCGAAGTGTATCGACGCTGACCTTCGCACCCCGCTGTGATTGGCCGGCCGGCGTGACCTCCGTTCTCACGATTCTGCCCCAGAGCATCGCCTGTTCGGAATCGGGGAGCGGCGCGCCGCCTTTCGTCGCTGCCAGTGCGATGTCGGCGCCGGCGCTTGTTTCCCATTCCGCCGGCAGACGAAAACCCATTGTCGCCTTGTACGACCGCTCCGAAAGCTTGGCGGGCGACCAGATCAGCAGGTCGTCTGCCTTTGCCACCGCGGGGAGCGAAAAGGGCAGCACGGCGAAAAGAATGCAGGCTATCTTGAGTATCTTCATGTGACCCGATCGTTGGACAAGCTTGCTCGCCGAACGGCGCGATGCCGCAGCAAAAGTACGCATAGCGAACCCGCAAGGGAGCAGCGCGGCCAAGCCGTCCATCCCAATGTCATCCTCGATTTAAAGTGTGGCCGAAACGGCCGACGGCAGCCAGGTGCCTGTTCAATGGACGCCGCGGCGCCCTTGGATACCCATGCGACCATGAGCGGCCGCCTGAGACTCATTCCCTCAGGAACGTCGCCAGGATCACATCTCGCCGCCGCTCTGTAAACCCCTTGAGGGCGGAAATCTGCTGCACTGCACACTTGCCGCACCTTCCAAACCCTAGTAGAGCCTCAGCCTACGAGACAAATTTTCGCGAAATTCCACATGACGACCGGCAAAACCGCCCCGCGGCGCCTCAGCATCTTCGGTTCGACCGGCTCGATCGGCCGCAACACGCTCAATGTCGTCGAACACCTGGGCGGACGAGACAGCTTCGAAATTTCCGTGCTGACCGGCAACGGCAATGTCGAATTGCTGGCCCGGCAGGCAAAAGCATGGGGCGCGCGACTGGCGGTGACAGCCAGCGACCGGCATTACGAATCGCTGAAGAGCGCGCTTTCCGGCAGCGGCATCGCGGTCGCCTCGGGAAAATCAGGCCTTATGGAAGCCGCCGATCGCGAAGCCGACTGGGTGATGGCGGCAATCGTCGGCACGGCGGGTCTCGCGCCGACACTCGCCGCCGCACGCCGCGGCGCCGATATCGCCCTTGCCAACAAGGAATGCCTCGTTTCGGCCGGCGATCTCTTCTTCAAGGCGATCCGTGAAGGCGGCGGCAGGCTGCTTCCCGTCGACAGTGAGCACAACGCCATCTTCCAGGTGCTGGAGGAAAACCAACGCCATGCCATCGAGCGCGTCGTGCTGACGGCCTCGGGCGGGCCCTTCCGCACCGCCTCGCTGAAGGAAATGGCCGGTGTGACGGCGGAAACCGCGCGGGCCCACCCGAACTGGTCGATGGGATTGAAGATCTCGATCGACAGCGCCTCGATGTTCAACAAGGCGCTGGAGATGATCGAAGCGCGGCATCTTTTCAGCCTCACGCCCGAGCAGATCGAAGTCATCATCCATCCGCAATCGATCATCCATTCGATGGTCGGCTATACCGACGGATCGGTGCTGGCCCAGCTCGGGGCGCCCGATATGCGCACCGCCATCGGTTATGCGCTGTCCTTTCCGCGCCGGCCGAACCTGCCGATCGAGCGGCTCGATTTCGCCAAGCTCGCCCGGCTGGATTTCGAGGCGCCGGATGAGCTGCGGTTTCCGGCCTTGCGGCTCGCGCGCCTGGCGATGACGCGCGGCGGCGTTCAGGGTGCGGTACTGAACGGCGCCAAGGAAGTGGCGCTCGAAGCCTTCATCGAAGGGCGGCTGCCGTTCCTCGCCATGGCCGAGATTACCGAAAGGGTGATGGACGATCTGGCCGGCCTGCCGCCGGCCGCCGAGATGGACGATGTCTTCGCCGCCGACAGGCAGGCCCGGCAGAGGGCTGCAGACCTCATGAAACTGGAGATCGCCGGCTGAAGGTTACCGCAGCCGGTTGCCAGCCTCACCGAACAACCGGCAATCCGACGGTTCGAACAGCAGGCTGACCTCATCGCCGGCCGCGATGCTGACCGGTGAACGATGCTCGACGGTCAGCGATTGGCCGTCGCCGAGCTGACAGTAGAGATATTGCGTTCCCCCGAGATATTCCGAGAAATCGACCGTCGCCGTCAGCCTGCCCGACCGCGCCACCTTCAGATGCTCCGGCCGCAAACCGAGCGTTACTGCGCCTCCCACCGGCCGGCCGGTGCAGGACAAGCGGGTTTCAATGAGGACGCCGGCGACCTCGACCAGGCCTTCCCCCGCAGAGCGGGCATTCAGGAGGTTCATGCGCGGCGAGCCGATGAAGCCCGCCACGAAGGTATTGGCGGGATCTTCGTAGATCTGCCGCGGCGTTCCGGCCTGCTCGACCCGACCGTCGCGCAGCACGACGATCTTGTCGGCAAGCGTCATCGCCTCGGTCTGATCGTGGGTGACATAAATCATCGTGTTGCCGAGTTCGCGGTGCAGGCGGGCGATCTCGATGCGCATGGAAACGCGCAGCTCCGCATCGAGATTGGAGAGCGGCTCGTCGAACAGGAAGACATCGGGCTTGCGCACGATCGCTCGGCCGATCGCCACGCGCTGGCGCTGGCCGCCGGAAAGCTGTCCAGGCCGCCTGTCGAGAAGGTGGTCGATTTTCAGGATCGCCGAGGCGGCCTTGACGCGCGCCTCGATCTCGGCGGCGCTCGTGCGCGCCATCTTCAAGCCGAAAGCGAGATTATCCCGCACGCTCATATGCGGGTAGAGCGCGTAGGACTGAAAGACCATCGCAATGCCGCGCTCGGATGGATCGAGATCGGTGACGAGACGTCCCTTGATCTCGATCTCGCCGTCGGTGACGTCCTCGAGGCCGGCGATCATGCGAAGCAGCGTTGATTTTCCGCAGCCGGACGGTCCGACGAAAACGACGAATTCGCCCTCCTCGATCGTCAGATCGATCCCGTGGACCACTTGCAGACTGCCATAGCTTTTTCGCACGTCCTGAAGGACGACGCTCTTATTGCCCATACCGTTCGTCATCCCCAAACGACCTATTTGCCCGACTGGACCCAGACGAGCATCTCTCCGGGCGCACGGTTGTCCCACAGATGATAGGGCACGAAGCGCGCCGTGGCGACCCGCCGTTCGGCCGGCGCCTGGCGGTAGAGCGGTGTTCCCCAATTCGACGTCTCCTCGCGCTCGACCTTGAGATCAACGGCGACGGCATCGTTGAGGTCCTTCAGCACCACGGTTTCGGCGGCCGGCAGCGCGCGTGGCAGGACGATGGCGTTGAGATCCTCGCCATTGTCAGTCGTTTCCACGCAGTAGACGAGCGGGCCGCGCATCAACGCGACGCGGCCGGCATCCTGGCGCACCTTCGGATTGGCATATTGCGGGCGAAGCGAAAGCGGCAGGTGAAGGGCGACGCGATCGCCATCGGCCCATTGCCGATCGATCCTGGCATATCCGTCACGAATATTGGCGCCGAGGTCGAGCATCGTTCCGTTGACGCTGAGGCTTGCGCCCTCCGCCCAATCGGGAATGCGCAGCGACAGCGCGAATACCGCCGGATTCTTCATCCTGGTGGAAAAGGCCACCGCGCCGTCCCATGGATAGTTGGTGGTCTGCTCCAGTTCCACTTGCGTGCCGTTGGCAAGCTTCAGCCGCGCGGTGCTCTCGCCATAGAGATGCACGGCGATCTCGTCGTCGGCAACGGCGTACATATACGAGCCGATCGACGTCACCAGCCGGGCGATGTTGGGCGGGCAGCAGGGGCAATGGTGCCACTTCCACCGGTGGTGCTTGCCCGCGCTTTCGAGCGGGTTGTCATAAAAGAAGGTCTTGCCGTCGGTCGAAAGCCCGGGCAGCGCGCCATTGTAGAGCGCCTGTTCCATGATGTCGGCATAGCGGCGATCCGGACCGCGTCCGAGCATGCGGCTCGCCCAGAACACCAGACCAACGGAGGCGCAGGTTTCCGCATAGGCCGTGGCGTTGGGCAGGTCGTAATAATCGGTAAAGCCTTCATTCGACGCGGCCGGGCCGATGCCGCCGGTGATGTACATCTGCTTAGTCGTCAGATCGTCCCACAGCGTTTCCAGCGCCGCCGTCAGGCTGTCGTCCCTGTATTCGGTGGCGATGTCGGCCATTCCGGAATAGAGATACATGGCGCGCACGGCGTGGCCGACGACCTTCTTCTGCTCGCGCACCGGCTGGTGCGCCTGCCCATATTCATAGGTCTTCTGATGGTAATCGGACAGGCTGCGGCCGTCGCGAACGGCCTCCGCCGTGAAGAAATGCGGCTCGGTGCCGCGTTCGTCGATGAAAAATTTCGACAGATCGAGATATTTCTTCTCGCCGGTGACGCGGGCGAGCTTGACCAGCGCGAGCTCGATCTCCTCATGGCCGCAATAGCCGGGGATCTGGCCTTGGCCATGGCCGAAAACCTTGATCATGTAATCGGCATAACGGCACATGATGTCGAGCAGCTTGCGCTTGCCGGTCGCCTGATAATAGGCGACCGCCGCCTCCATCAGGTGTCCGGCGCAATAGAGTTCATGATGATCACGCAGGTTGGTCCAGCGGCGGGATGGTTCGACACGCTGGAACCAGGCGTTCAGATAGCCGTCCTTGTCCTGCATCCGCTCATACATGTCGATGATCTCGTCGGCGCGGGCCTCGAGCTTCGGGTTCGGCCGCCGGTAGAGTGAATAGGCGATCGTCTCGATCGACTTACCGAGGTCGGAATCCCAGAACATCTGCGTCGTCCCGCCCCAGGGCTGAATGGGAATGACGACGCCGGGGCTCGGCTGATTGACGTCGATCGCCTTGAGCATGCCGGCCTCGACGCAGCGGTCGAGCAGTGTCTCGGCGGTGGAGTTGCAGACGGCATCCTGCCATTTGCCCCAGAAGCCGCCGAGATCGACATCGGGAACGGCGACGGGACGAAACTGGCGGTCATTGCTTGCTTTGGTCATGGCCTCGACTTTCTCTCATTTCACCGCGCCGGCCATCAGCCCGCGCATGTAGTAGCGTTGCAGGAGCAGGAAGACGATCAGGCACGGGATCGTCATGACGATGACGCCGGCCTGGACCGCTCCCCAGTTGATGGCGCCGAGGCGGCCGGCGCGGACCGCCGTCATCAGCACCGGCAGGGTGTATTTCTCGTTGCTGGAGAGCAGCACCAGTGCGGCGAGAAACTCGTTCCAGGCATTGAGGAAGGCGAAGATCGCCACAGTCGCGACGCCGGGCAGAACCAGCGGCAGGAGAACACGCGCCAGCAATTTGAGATCGCGCGCCCCGTCGATGCGGGCGGCCTCCTCGATCTCCTTCGGCACGGCGTCGAAGGCGTTGCGCATCATGAAGACCGAGAAGGGCAGCTGCAGCGTCACATAAACGAGTGTGAGCCCGAGCAGCGAATTGTTGAGGCCGAGCTTTGCCAGGATGATGAAGAGCGGCGTCAGGATCGACTGGAACGGGATCATCAGCGTGGCGATGATCAGCACGAAAAGCACGTTCTTCATCGGAAAGCGATAGCGGGAGAAACCGTAGCCGGCGAGCAGGCTGACGAGAACGGTGAGCACCACGGTGGCGACCGAAACGAACAGCGAATTGATCATGTGCCGCCAGATGCCGGCGCCGAACGTATCGAGCAGCGCGTAGGCATCGAAGCTGACGGCCGATGTCGGCCATGGCGGCAAAGGCGGCAAGCTGGATTCGGCTCCTGGCCGGAAGGAGGCAAGCAGCGTGATCGCGAAGGGCGCCAGAAAGAAGATCGAAATGGCGATGCCGGTGAGATGATAGACGGACTTCACGCGGATCGCCTTGCGCGTCCGCCGTTCCCTTGACGTCGTCACGGACGCTCCTCCCCGACGCGCAGCAGCCAGAGCTGCACGATGCTGATCGCCACCAGGATGGCGAGAAGTGCGATCGATAGCGCCGCGCCATAACCGAGGTTGAACGACACGAAGGACTGATTGAAGATGTAATAGACCACCGAGATCATCTTGTTCTGCGGTCCGCCCGACGTCATGATGTAGAACTGGTCGAAGGCGAGGATCGAGCCGGTAACCGAGACGATCAGCGCGAGGGCGATCGTCTTGCGCATCAGCGGCAGCGTCAGATGCCGGAAACGCTGCCAGCGGCCGGCGCCGTCGATGCGGGCCGCCTCCGTCAGTTCGGACGGAATGGCCTGCAGCCCGGTGAGAAGAATGATCATCGTGAAGCCGGCGATCTTCCAAACGACCATCACCACGACAGTCAGAAACGCGGTATCGAAGGTCGCCAGCAGATTGGGGCTCTTTTCCAGAAGGCCGAGCGCCTTCAAGGCCGGGCCGATGAAGCCGCTATCGACATTCGCAAGCCACACCCAGAGCAGCGAGGCGGTGGCAAGCCCGACGACGACAGGCAGGAAGATGATGGTGCGATAGGCGCTGACGAACTGCCGTTCCTTTTCGACGAAGATAGCCAGCGGAAAGGCGACTGCGAAGATCGCGATGGTGACGATGATCGTGTAATAGGCGGTGAAATTCAGCGCCGTCATGAACCGCGTATCGTTGACCATGCGGTAATAGTTGTTGAATCCGATCCAGCGCGACGCCCCCATCAGCGGCCAGTTGTGAAGGCTCATCCATCCCGTGAACAGAACCGGCATGATGAAGAAGACGATGACCAGCGCCATGGCCGGCGCGATATAGGCAAGGCCGCGCCAGTTCGATCTGCGCCGTCGACTGCGCCGAGGCAATAAAATCTCTGAGCCGGAACCGGTCATCGAAACGCTCCGCATCTGTGAATCGGAATTGGCCGGGAAGCTGCCACCGCTCCCCGGCCGCGGCCGTGGGAGAGTCTACTGGCCGCTATCGATGATCGATTGCATTTCCGACTGGGCGCTTGAAAACGCGCCGTCGACATCGTCGCCGAAGATCGCCGCGTTGGTGAAGCTTGCCCATGGGCCGTTGGCGCTGTTGATCAGGTCGTTGAACTGCAGCGTATAGGGCGTCTTGGCGACGCTGATCGCCTTGAGGCCGACCTGCATACGCGGATCGAGGCCCTCCAGCACCTTGTCGGCAATATCACCGCGCGTCGGCAAGCTGCCATATTTCGCCATGATCTTCTGGCCGTCCATCGAATAGATATATTCGAGGAACTCCTTCACCGCGTCGATCTTCTTCGTTCCCTTGGTGATGACGAAGTTGTCCCCGCCGGCAAAGGACGAAGGTTTGCCGTCGACGCCCGGAATGAGGGTGACGCCGAAATTGATCTCGGGATGCTGGGTCACCAAAGTCCCGATGGCAAAGGCGCCGAGGCTTTGCTGCCCGATCTTGCCGTTGGTGAAGGTCAGGAAGTTCGTGCCGTTGTCGCTGGCCGCACCCGCCGGCACCAGATCCTTCTTGACCATGTTGCGGTAGATATCGACCGCCTTGCGCATCTGAGGCGTATCGAGCGTTGCCGTCTTGCTGTCGGCCGACAGGATGTCGGCGCCGGCACCCCAGACGAGCGGCGTAAAGGTGAAGATCATGCAGCCGCCGCAGCCGCCGCCGGAGAAATAGAAGCCGTAAGTGTCGTCACCCAGCGCCCGGATCTTCTCGGCGTTGGCGGTGATTTCATCCCAGGTCGCCGGCGCTTTCTCCGGGTCGAGACCGGCCTTCTTGTAGAGATCCTTGTTCCAGGCGAAAACCGAAGTCTCGACCGAGAGCGGCAGACCGTAGATCTTGTCCTGATAGGTGCCGAGGCGGACATGCGACGGCGACAGCGAATTGAAATAGGGAAGCGATTTTGCCCAGTCCGTCAGGTCTTCCAGCTGGCCGGCCGCGGCAAAGGCGGGATTATAGATCAGATCCATCGACAGCGCATCGGGCGCTTGCCCGCCGGCGATTGCGGTCGCATATTTCTGCACCAGTTCGGAGAACGGCACTTCGGTCATCACGACCTTGTTCTCATGGCTGGAATTATAGGCTTCGACGACCTTCTTGAAGGCGTCGCCGATCCCCGAGCGAACCCACATTTCGACATTTTCGGCAGCCGACGCAGCCGAAAACAGGCACAAGGTAGCGATGCCGGTCGCCGCCAATAGACGCTTGATCATGACATTCCTCCCAATATGGCGCATCTCCTCGCGCCTTCGCTCATTCCCTTGCTTTCACTTCCCGGAGGCTTCGCCCCCGCATGACTGCCGGACGATCAGCCGGCACGGCAATTTTCTGACACCCGGCTCGACGAACCGTCCCTCCGCAAGCGCCAGCACCGTCAATCCGGCCTGCCGCCCGAGCTCCTTTAGCTCCATATCCACCGTCGTCAGCGGCGGCCGCGTCTGAGCCGCGACGATCTCCCAATTGTCGAAGCCGATCACCGAGACGTCCTGGGGCACCTCGATGCCGCGCTCACGCAGCGCGTCGACGGCGCCGCGGGCGATCTGGTCGTTGCCGCAGAAGAGCCCGTCCGGCTTCTCGCCCGGCCTCTTCCACAGCTGCTCGACCGCCTCATGGCCCCAGCTTTCCGACCAGACGCCGTAAAGCACGGGCTCACGATGGCCCGCCACCTGGTGATAGGCGCCGGCCCGTTCCCGGACCGAAAAAAACTCCTCCGGGCCGGTGATATGCGCGATCCGCCGCCGCCCGATCTTCGCGAGCCATTCGACCGCCAGTTTCGCGCCCTGTTCGTCGTCCGAACGAAAGGTAACGCTGTTCTGCGTCCCCTCCGTGAAGGCGTAGACGACGGGCACATGCAAATTCGACAGATCGACGGGCAGACGCCTGTCCAGCCGCTTGCCGGTCGCAATGATGCCGTCGACCTGCTTGTCCAGCATCGCATCGACATGGGTCTGGGCGAGCGCCGGATCGTCTTCGATGGCGCACAGAAAAACCGAAACCCCATGATCGACGAGCGCGTCCGAAATGCCCGCCATCACAGGCAGCGTGAAACGGCCGTAAGTGTCGTTCGTCAGCAGTCCGATGGTGAAGCTGCGCTTGCTGAGAAGACCTCTCGCCAGTGCGTTCGGCCGGTAGCCGATTTCGCCGGCGATCCGCTTCACCCGCTCGCGCGTTTCCGCCCCCATCCGGCCGGTATCGTTGAGCGCCTTCGACGCCGTCGAAATGCTGACCCCGGCCGCCGATGCCACCTCATGGATGGTGATCCTGCCTCTTTTCCCTCCCGTTAGGTTCAGAGCTTCCTCCTTCTGAAGTTGGATTGAGAAAAGCTTTTACCAAGTCCACTGTCAAGTGAGAAAAGGTTTTCTCGTGCAATTCGGCGGGCCGGCATCGACGAGGTGCTCCACGGTGAAAAGCAAGCGCCCGGACTCTGAGACCGATGGGTCACGTCCCAATGCACCAGCGCCGGATGGCACTGTGCAGGCCGAAAGAGGTTTAGGGGCGAAGTCTCACGGCCGCAAAACCAATCGCGCCAGAATCTCGGATGGCGATTCGGGCCGCGATTCGAACCGGACGATGTTGAGAGAATCAGGCGACGTGCCTTGCCAGCGCGCAGCGCGACCAGAGCGAATGCAGCGCCTCGACGAGATGGGCGATATCGGCGTCGGAATGCAGCGGTGTCGGCGTGATGCGCAGCCGCTCGGTCTTCTTCGGCACTGTGGGATAGTTGATCGGCTGGACGTAGACGCCGCAATTGTCGAGCAGCAGGTCGGAGATCCACTTGCACTTGGCGGCATCGCCGACCATCACCGGCACGATATGGCCGGGATTGTGCATATGCGGAATGCCGCGCTGGTCGAGCAGCGAGCGCAGCTTGCGCACCCGGTCCTGATGGCGGGCGCGCTCGAACTGGCTGACCTTCAGGTGCTGGATCGACGCGACCGCGCCGGCGGCAAGCGCCGGCGGCAGCGCCGTGGTGAAGATGAAGCCGGAGGCAAACGAGCGGATGAAGTCGCAAAGGGCAGCCGACGCGGCGATATAGCCGCCCATCACTCCGAAGGCCTTGCCGAGCGTGCCCTCGATGACGGTCAGCCGGTCCATCAGCCCCTCGCGTTCGGCAATGCCGCCGCCGCGCGGGCCGTACATGCCGACGCCATGGACCTCGTCGAGATAGGTCATCGCCCCGTATTTGTCGGCGAGGTCGCAGATCTCCTTTATCGGGGCGATATCGCCATCCATCGAATAGACGCTCTCGAAGGCGATCAGCTTCGGCGCCTTCGGATCGGCGGCTTTCAGCTTGGCTTCGAGATCGGCGACGTCATTGTGCTTCCAGATCACCTTGCCGCATTTGGCGTAACGGATGCCCTCGATCATCGAGGCATGGTTCAGCGCATCGGAAAAGATGATCAGGCCGGGGATCTTGGCGCCGAGCGTGCCGAGTGCTGCCCAGTTGGAGACATAGCCCGAGGTGAAGATCAGTGCCGATTCCTTGCCGTGCAGGTCGGCGAGCTCACGCTCGAGCAGGACGTGATAGTGGTTGGTGCCAGATATATTCCGGGTGCCTCCCGCACCCGCGCCACAGTGGTCGATGGCGGCCTTCATCGCCTCGATCACTTTTGGGTTCTGGCCCATGCCGAGATAGTCGTTGGAGCACCAGACCGTGACGTCCTTTTCGCCATCGGCCGTATGGCGCGTGGCGCGCGGGAAGTGGCCGCGCTGACGCTCGAGATCGGCAAAAACGCGGTAACGGCCCTCGGCATGAAGCCCGTCCAGCTCGCTTTTGAAAAACGCTTCGAAATCCATCATATGCTCCAGTATCACGCGGCCGTTCTTGCCGACCGGACGTCCGCGCGTCAATGCTTACCCTTTGCTTTAACATCAACTGCGGCAAAAGGCCCAGTTTTTTGAATGATTCCAGATAAAAAAATACGCGAGCGCGGATCACTCAACTGATGCGGCATAGACGAAATGGAATCGCGAAAACCGCTCGGCAGCGACAATGCCCATATTGCAAAAAAATCGGGCCAAGAGTGGACAACCCTTTCTTCCGACATAGTTTTCGGACTAGCGTGGCGAAAAAAGACTAGGGACGGCCTATGCCCATCGGGCGACAACCCAGGAGAAAAGTGATGAAGAAAGCTGTCATACTCGCATTGATCGGCCTGTCGATCGCAAGCTGCACACCGACCCAGCAGGGCGCCGGCATCGGCGCTGCATCCGGTGCCGTCATCGGTGGCGCAGTCACCGGCAATGTCCGTGGCGCGGCAGTCGGCGCGGCGATCGGCGGCGTGTCCGGCGCCCTCATCGGCAGCGTCGCCGAACAGCCCGGCCAATGCTACTATCGCGACCGCTACGGCCGCCGCTACATCGACGCCTGCCCGCGCTGAGAGCGCTTGCACATCGGCCAAATCAGGAAATCCCGGACACACATCCGGGATTTTTTGTGCTAATTTAGTGCGCTGGCAATTTAAAATGGTACACCCCGCGCGATTTTGCCGCTAAGCTGTTCACGGCTGGGCAACGAAGCTTCATTGTAGACGTAACCAAAAGCGGCGTATGCGGATTAGAGGGATAAGCCCGAAAACAGGTACTGCGTATCGGCGAACAGGCACCATGATGGTGGTCGCAGCGGCAGCTGCTTTCTCACCGGTCCTGATCGGCGACGCTTATGCCTTCAAGCTTTTCGGCATCACTATATTCGGCAAGGACGAGGACGACGCTCAACAGGTGCCTGATCCGGTGCGCTATCAGGTCGAACTGAAGGCCGACACCGCCGATCCTGATCTCAAGGAAGCGTTGGAGAACAGCTCCCGCCTCGTCAGCGACCAGAAACAGCCGGTCTCCGGCGATCTCGGCATCGTCGTCAAGGCGCGCGACGACCGCGAAAGACTGATTGCCGCCCTGTATGAAAACGCCCGCTACGGCGGCGTGGTGACGATCACCATCGACGGCCAGAACATTGACGACCTGCCGCCCAATCCGACCTTCGACCGCTCCGGGCCGATTCCCGTCACCGTCGACATAACCCCGGGCCCCGTCTTCAGGGTCAGGGAAGTGCAGTTCGGCGGTGACGCCGCAGACCGCAATCCCGCCGATTACGACCTTGCCCCGGGCGCCGAAGCCGGTTCGCTCGCCATCATCAAGGCCGGCGATAAGATCGTCGAACAGCTGAAGACCGAAGGCCGGCCCTTTGCCAAATTGACCGAGCGCAAGGTCGTCGCCGACCACAGAAGCGATACCGTCGATATCGTGCTTTCCGCCGAGGGCGGGCCGGTCGCCCCGATCGGCGATGTCGGCGTCACCGGCGAAAAAACCGTGAGGCCGGGCTTTATCCAGCGTTATTCCAGACTGAACAAAGGCGACGCCTATTCGCCGGAAACCCTGAAGAAGGCCGGTGAGCGGCTTCGCGCCCTCGGCGTCTTTTCGAGCGTCACCATTCATGAGGGCGATGCGCTGGCGCCGGACGGCACGCTGCCGATGACAATTGAGGTTTCCGAAGGCAAGAGGCGCTATTTCGGCGTCGGCGCCCAATATTCCACTACCGACGGCTTTGGCGTCCAGGGCTATTGGGGCCACCGCAACCTGTTCGGCGAAGCCGAAACGCTGCGGATCGAGGGATCGGTATCACGGCTCGGCGAAACCACCGATGTCGGCAGCCTCGACTATTCCGCCGGCATCCTTTTCACCAAGCCCGGCGCCTTTTTCCCAGCCGCCACGCTGAAGGCCGGCATCGTTGCCAAGACCCAGAATCCGGATGCTTATAACGCGACGCTCATCACCGCCTCGCTTGGCCTTTCCTATGAGTTGACCGACAAGGACACGATCTCGGCGAGCGGCGAAGTCAGCTGGGAGCGCGATGACGACGCCTTCGGCACCAACGACTATCTGACCTTCACCTTGCCGATCCAATACGATCGCGACGCGCGCGACGACAAATTCAACCCGACGGAAGGCTATCGCGCGACGGTTTCGGTAAAGCCGGGCTACGAGATCTTCAACGCCACACCCTATGCAGCGTTCGAGGGCTCGATCTCCGGCTATCTGCCGTTCGGGGCCGAGGATCGCCTCGTGCTTGCCGGCAAGGTCGCGGCCGGCGTGCTGATCGGCGGCGGCGGGATCGAAGACATTCCCGCCACGCAACGCTTCTTTGCCGGCGGCGGCGGTTCGGTGCGCGGATACAGCTATCAAGAAATCTCGCCTTACAACGCCAATGGCGACGCCACCGGCGGCCGCTCCTATGTCACGGCTTCGCTGGAGGCCCGCATCAAGATCACCGATACGATCGGCCTCGTTCCCTTCGTCGATGTCGGCACCGTATCGGACAGCACCTTCCCTGGTTTTTCCGATATCCGCGCTGGCGCCGGCGCTGGAATACGATATGCCACACCTTTCGGCCCGCTGCGGCTTGATTTTGCCGTGCCGCTGAACAAGTACGAAGATGGCACAGATTATGGAATTTACGCCGGCATCGGCCAGTCCTTCTAGGACTGCGATTCCGCTGTCATGTCCGATCTGTGAGCCGTCATGAAAACGGGGGTAGTGTCCGCGCCGATGCAAACGCTGGCAAAAATCGTCAACTGGATCATACGGCTCACCGGCTATGCCGTGGGCGCCACATTGATTCTCGCCGTCGCAGCGCTTGCGATCTTCGGCTTCACCTCTTTTGGCGCCCGTATCGTCACCGAAAAAATAGCCTCCACGCTTTCCAATCGCGACATGACGATCGAGGTGCGCGAACCGGAAGGTCTGTTGACCGGCGGGCTTCGCGCCGCCGAGATCTCCATCTCCGACACGAGGGGCGTTTTTGCTGAGATCCACGGCGTGGCCATTGACTGGAATCCGCTGGCGCTGCTGACGGGAACCTTCCACGCCAAGCGCTTCGAGATCGAAGCGATTGACGTGCTGCGCAAGCCGGTGCGCACCCTGCCCTCCCGGCCCGATGCCGAAAATTCCGGCGGCTTCTCTCTGCCGATCAAGATCGATGTCGACCAGGTTGCGCTGCCCAATATCAAACTTGCCGAAGCCTTTGCCGGGCGCGCCTTTGCCCTCGCCGCCGAAGGCAGCCTCTCGGCAGCTGGCGACGGCGGCGAAGCGATCGTCAAAGTCAGCCGCCACGCGGTCCCGGATGCGCGGCTTACCGCCGATATCGCCTATGCGCCGGCCGAAAACCGGCTGCTGCTGAAGGCACAGCTGGCCGAGCCGAAGGGCGGGCTGCTCGCAGGCTTCCTCGGTCTGCCGGATAGTCCTGCCGTCAACATTGACCTCGACGGCCAGGGACCGATATCCGACTGGACAGGCAAATTGCAGGCGGCGCTCGACGGACAACAGCGGGCCGCAATCGAAGGCCGGCATGCGATCACCGCCGACGGGCTGCACCATCTCGACCTCAAGGGCGGGGGTGACCTGAGCTCACTTCTGCCGGCAGCATTCCGGCCGCTTTTCGCCGGCCAGACCAACATCGATCTTGCCGCCACCTTCAACGATCATGGCAAGATCGATATTCAGACGGGCAATGTCGCTACCGGCAGCGTCGTCATTGCCGCATCCGGCACGCTTGATCCGGCAGGCAACAATAGCCTCAACGCCAACCTGCTCGGCCCTTCCGGGCCTGTCGATTTCCGCTGGCCGCTCGCCGAAGGCGAAGCGCGCTTCCTGATATCCGGTCTCAACCTGGCGCTGACCGGCGACTCGCAAGCCGCCCGGCTGAGCGTCAGCGGCTCGCTCGACAGCGCGACCCTCCCGCAGGCCGATATCGGCAACGTCAAGCTGACGGCAAAGAGCGACGCCTTCAATCTTGCCGCCCGCTCTGGCAGCGTCCAGCTGCGCCTCGTCGCCGGAGACGCGACTTTTGCCGAGCCGAACCTCAACCGTGCGGTCAAAGGCCCTGTTACCATCGCCGCGCCGCTGCAGATCGCGGCCGGCAGCATTGGTTTCAATGGCACCACCGTCGAAAGCGCCAATATCAACGGCAGCCTCAACGGCTCCTACCGGCTGACAGACCGCGCGCTGACCGGCAATGTCAAGGTGATCATCGCGCCGGCGGCTCTGCCGGCTGCGGCGACAAGCAGGTTCGACGGTCCTATTTCTCTCGAAAGCCAGGTGGCGGGCACCGTCCCGTCGAAATTCGCGCTGTCCAACCTCGTCGTCAATTCCGGAACGCTCGAAGCTGCTGGCAACGTCGCGCTCGACGGCTCGACTTTGAACGCCGATCTCTCGGGCCGGCTGCCCGATATCGGCAAGCTGATGCCGGGTGCAAGCGGCGGAGCAGGCTACGCAGTGCGAATCGGCGGCGAACTGCCGGCAATTGCGGTGACGGCCAATCTCAAGGCCACCAGCCTTCAAATGGCCGACCGCACGCTCGCCAATCTTAATGTCGACCTGTCGGGTGTCGCCGATCCGAAGTCGCCACAAGGCAAGATTGCCGCCACCGGCACGATCGACGGCCAGCCGATCGACGTCAACGGCGATATCCGCTCGGAGAACGGCAGGATGAGCATTCCGGCACTGACCGCCGACATCGGCGGCAACCGGCTGACCGGCAATCTCGAATTTTCACCCTCACTGACGCCCTCGGGCGCATTGACTTTCGATTTTCCCAATATTGGCCTGTTGGCTGCGCTCGGCGGACAGAAAGCCGAAGGCGATCTCAAGGGATCGCTCGACATCGCCGGCGATGATGGCAAGGTCGCCGTGAAGCTGCAGGCGAGGGGCGCTTCGCTTCGCCGCGATACACTCGCCGTCGTCAAACCCGAGATCGACGTCACGGTCAGCGATCTCGGCGCCCTTGCGGCAAACGGCACGGTCCGGGCTGAGGAGGTGAATGCCGGCGCAAACAGTCTTGCCGGCCTTTCGCTGGCTTTCACCAAGCAGCAGAATCAAACCGACTTCGATCTCAATGCCGCCTATGATGGCAATCCGGTGCTGGCGACCGGCAATATCCAGACGGCGGACGGCACGATCGACGTAAACCTCGATCGTTTCTCGGCAAGTCCGCGCAACATCCCGCTCGAGCTTGACGCAGCGACGCAGGTCAAAATCGCCGGTGGCGCCGCCAGTCTGAACGGACTGACGCTGAAAACGGGCACCGGCTCGGTGAGCGTCACCGGTTCGGCCGGGCAGACGCTGAAGCTCGATGCCGTCATCAAGGAGCTGCCGGCAGCACTCGCCAACGGTTTCGTGCCCAACCTTTCGGCTGGCGGCACGATCTCCGGAACGATCGCCGTGACGGGAACGCCGGCCGCACCCATCGCCGACTTCAAGCTTGACTGGAAAGATGCGACGACGGGCCAGACCAAGGGGGCCGGCTTGGCGCCGCTCGGCATCACCGCCGGCGGCAAATTTGCCGACAGGAAGCTCGATTTCGACACGAGGATCGGCAGCGCCGACGGCCTCTCGCTCAAGGCGGCCGGCAATCTCGGCCTCGCCGATCCGGCGGCGCCGGTGCTCGATATCGACGCCGATATCCTCAACCTGCCCGCCGGTGTCGCCAATGGTTTTGTTCCCGATCTCGCCGCCGAAGGCACGATTACCGGAAGGGTGAACGCCGCCGGCTCCCTCAAGGCTCCGACCGCAAATTTCGATCTCGCGTGGAAGAGCGCTGCGACGAGCCACACCAAACGCGCCGGTCTTACGGCTCTTGATGTGACCGCGTCCGGCAAATTCGCCGACAACACGCTCGATTTCAATGCCGCGGTCAGCGGCGCCGACAGCTTATCGCTGAAGGCAAACGGCAACGTCGAGGTCACCGGGACGACAATCGGTAGCGCCAAGATCGACGCGGCACTGGCCAATATCCCTGCAGCTGTTGCAAACGGTTTCGTCCCCGATCTCGCAGCGGCTGGCCTTGTCTCCGGAACGGTCTCGGCGAGCGGATCCCTTGCCGCCCCGACCGCCGATTTCGATCTCCATTGGCAAAATGCCGTCACCAGCCACACCAAACGCGCCGGCCTCGCCGGTTTCGGCGTGACGGCATCCGGCAAATTCGCCGACAACAAGCTCGATTTCGACGCTGCGGCCAGCGGCGCCGACGGCCTCTCGCTCAAGGCAAACGGCGATGTCGCCATTACCGGTAAGACGGTCGGCGCCGCCAAGGCGGATGCGATCTTGGCAAATATCCCGGCAAGTATTGCAAACAGCTTCGTCGCCGATCTCGCTGCCGAAGGCTCCGTCTCGGGAAAGATCTCGGCGGCAGGCTCGCCTTCCGCGCCGACCGCCAATTTTGATCTCAGTTGGAAAGACGCTGCAACGAGCCACACCAGGCGTGCCGGGCTTGCCGCTCTCGGCATTACCACATCGGGAAAATTTGCCGAGAACAATCTTGATTTCAACGCAGCAGCCCTTGGCGATCAGGGCCTCTCGCTGAAGGCGGTGGGCAATGTCGCCCTCGCCGGCACGGCGATCGACAGCGTGAAGCTCGATGCCGAGATCGCCAAGGTCCCGGCGGCTCTCGCCAATGCCTTCGTTCCCGGACTGGCGGCTGGCGGCACGATATCCGGCACCATGTCTGCGGCCGGTACACCCGCCGCACCGAAGGCCGATTTCAAGCTCGACTGGACGGATGCCGCAACCAGCCACACCAGGACCGCCCAACTTTCCGGTCTTGCGCTTGCCGCCTCGGGCCACCTTGCCGACAATAAGCTTGATTTCAACGCCAATCTTGGCGGCAAGGACGGCCTCTCGCTGAAAGCTGCGGGCAATGTCGCGATATCGGGCACCTCGGTCCGCAACCTTGACGTCAAGGCCGATCTCGCCAATCTGCCAGCCAGCCTTGCCAACGGCTTCGTTCCCGGCCTTGCGGCGGAGGGCACGGTGTCGGGAACCGCATCTGCCTCCGGCGCGCTTCCCAAGCCCGCTGTCGACTTCAAGCTCGACTGGAAGAACGCCGCAACCGCCCAGACCAGGAGCAGCGGTCTTTCCGGTCTCAGCGCCGCGGCATCCGGCAAATTCGCCAATGACAGGGTCGATTTCGATGCCAACCTCGCCGGCAAGGACGGCGTGCTGGCCAAGGCGACTGGCGGCGTCACGATTGCCGGAACGGCCATCCGCGACCTTTCGGTCAATGCCGATATTCCCGCCCTGCCGGCAAATATTGCCAATGCCTTTGTTCCCGGTCTCGGGGCTGAAGGCACGCTTTCGGCAAGCGCCGTCACATCGGGAACGCCGGCTGATCCGATCGTCGATTTCAAGCTTGACTGGAAGGATGCCGCGACCAGCCACACCAAGGCTGCCGGCCTCTCCCGTCTTGCGCTGGCGGCCACAGGAAAATACGCCGGCGACAGGCTCGATTTTGATGCTGACCTCCGCGGCAGCGGCGGCATTAACCTGAAAGCCGCCGGCAATCTTTCCATTGCAGGCACATCGATCCGATCGATCGACGTCACGGCAAACGCTGCCAATGTTCCGGCTGCCATCGCCAACGGCTTTGTTCCTGGTATCGGCGCCGACGGCACGTTCTCGGCGAGCGCCAAGGCGACCGGCACGCTGTCCTCGCCCGCTGTCGATTTCAAGGTCGATTGGAAGAACGCCGCGACGAGCCAGACCAAGGGCGCCGGTCTTTCGCCGCTCAGCATCGGGGCCTCCGGAAAGCTGGCCGGCAGCAAGCTGACCGTCGAAACCAGTCTTGCTGGCGATGCCGGCATGTCGCTCAAGGGTGGCGGCAGTGTCGTTATATCAGGCAATCGGGCTCTCGACCTGCGCTTCAACGGCAATGTTCCTTTCGCGGTGCTCGGCACTCCGCTTGCGCAGCAGGGCCTTGTCGCCGACGGGGTCGCCACCGTCAATCTTGCGATCGGCGGGACGGCCGCAGCACCTGTCATCAACGGCACGGTCTCGACCAATGGCGCCAAGCTCGTCGACGTCAGACGCAATCTTGCCGTCAACAATCTCGCAGCCACCGTGACCTTCAATGGCACCCAGGCCGTGATATCGCGCCTCAGCGGCAATCTCGGCGGCGGCGGCACGATTTCGGCGAGCGGCACCATCGGTATCCAGCCGGCCGGCGGCTTTCCCGCCGACATTTCGATCAAGCTCGACAAGGCGGTTTATGTCGACGGAACCCTCGTCGTCTCGACCGTCAACGGGACAGTGGGCCTGCGCGGACCGATCATGAACGCCACGCTGAGCGGCAAACTGCGGCTGGACAAGACCTCGATCACCGTCCCGGAAAAATTGCCGACCTCCCTCAGCGAAATCGACATACGGCACAAGAACGCACCGCGGGCGGTGCTTGCGCAGCTGCGGGATGGCGGCGGACGGAAAACCGGCGAGAAATCTTCCGTCATCACCCTCGATCTCGAAATCGACGCGCCCTCGCAAATCTTCGTGCGCGGCCGTGGCATCGATGCCGAGCTCGGCGGCCGCGTGACGATCCGCGGAACGGCCGCGGCACCCATCGTCACCGGCGGTTTCACCATGCGCCGTGGCCGGCTGACCATTCTCAATCGCCGTCTGAACTTCTCCGACAAGAGCAGGATCACCTTTGCCGGTGATCTGACACCGGCACTCGACATGGAAGCCACCTCCACCTCCGGCACGACGACCCTGACGGTTGATGTGGCCGGCCTCGCCACCGATCCTTCGATCACCTTTTCCTCCTCGCCGCAGCTGCCGCAGGACGAGGTGCTGGCGCAGCTGATTTTCGGCCAGTCGATGTCGAAGCTGTCGCCGGTGCAGATCGCCCAACTCGCCGATGCCGTCAGCCAGCTGGCCGGCAACCGCTCCACCTCGCTTTTCGAAGGCTTGCGCAACCAGCTCGGCGTCGACGATTTCGACGTCAGCACCGACGAGAAGGGCCAGACGAGCGTCAGCGTCGGCCGCTATCTCAACGACCGCACCTATTTCGAACTGCAGCAGGGCGGGGCGGCCGGCGCCAAGGCGATCATCAATCTCGATGTCGGCCGCGGCGTTAAACTGCGCGGCGCCGCCGGCGGCAACGGGGCGGGCGAAGCCGGCATCGTTTATGAGCGTGAGTATTGAGGCGGCTTACCTTTGTTTTGCGCAATCCCGGACGGAAAACCGCTTCGCACTTTTCCTGGGATTGCTCTAAAAACCCGTCTTGCTCGTCTTCAAGAGAATATTAGTCTCGGTCGAGTTGATACCGTTGATCAGCCGGATGCGGCGTAGCGTCTCGTCAAAGGAAACAAGGTCGCGATCCTCGAGTTCGGCGACGAAATCCCATTTGCCGTTGGTGCTGTGAAGGGCGCGAACCTGCGGCAGACCCCGCAACTGATCGGCCACCCTGTCGGCCAGTTTGCCGAGCACCTCGATCATGACGATGGCGCGCACGCCGGCCGATCGCGTCTCGTGGCTGGTGCGGATGGTGAAGCCGACAATGGTGCCGCTGGCGACCAGCCGGTCGATGCGGGCGGCGACCGTCGCCCGGGATGCACCTGTTATCGCTGCAAGCGAGGAGACGGAAATGCGGGCATTGTGGCGTAGTGCGCTCAAGAGTTCGGTATCGAGATCGTCCACACTGATCACTCTGTCAAAATAGCTCTATCAATCTGCGCAATCATAATCCATTTCTGGCACTTTTCCATCTTTTTGCCGGCAAACCATTATCCCACTATCGGCTGAAACAGGCCTCAAACACGGAGCCCTCGAATGAATGTCCAATCGCGATCAGTCACCCTCATCGGCGCACCGCTGGAGGAAGGTTCCGGCCGAAGAGGCGCTGCCATGGGTCCCGCGGCGCTGCGCATTGCCGGTGTCGACCAGACGCTGATCGATCTCGGCCACGATGTCGCGGATAATGGCGATCTCAGGATCGTGCCGGCGATGGACCTGCCGAACCATTCCAAGGCCCATAATCTGAGAATCGTCGGCGCCTTCACCCGCGCACTCGAAAGCAGCGTCTATGATGTCGCCGCCTCCGGCCGCTTTCCGCTCATTCTCGGCGGCGACCACAGCCTTTCCATGGGCACCGTATCCGGCATGGCCCGTTATGCCGCTAGCAAAGGCCGCCCGCTCTTCGTGCTCTGGCTCGATGCCCATGCCGATTTCAATTCTCCCACCACCTCCCCCTCCGGCAACATGCACGGCATGCCCGTCGCCTTCTTCTGCGGCGAGGCGGAGTTCGCCGAAATCCTGCCGAAGGATCGTCCCTTCGTCGACCCGAAGCATGTCTTCCAAGTCGGCATCCGCTCGGTCGATGCGCGCGAGCGCGAAGAAATCCACGAACACGGTGTCAACGTCTTCGATATGCGTGCCATCGACGAACAGGGCATCGGCGCCATCATGCGGGACATTCTCGACATCGTCGCCAAGGCGAACGGCCTGCTGCATGTCAGCCTCGATCTCGATTTCCTCGATCCCGACATTGCCCCCGGCGTCGGCACGACGGTGCCTGGCGGCGCGACCTTCCGCGAAGCCCATCTTGTCATGGAGATGCTCTCGGACAGCGGTCTCGTCTCGTCGCTGGATCTGGTCGAGCTCAATCCGTTTCTCGACGATCGCGGCAAGAGCGCCCGCATATTGGTGGAACTGACGGCCAGCCTCTTCGGCCGCCGCATCTTCGACCGTCCGACACGCGCCGCATAGACCAGAGGGGAAGGACCATGAACGCTTCGGAAAAATTGATTGCGACGGAACAGCGGCTCGGCGCCAATAATTACAAGCCGCTCGACGTGGTGCTGACGCGCGGCGAAGGCGTTCATGTCTGGGATACCGACGGCAATCGTTATCTCGATTGCCTTTCGGCCTATTCCGCCGTCAACCAGGGCCATTGTCACCCAAAAATCCTTGCCGCCATGGTCGAGCAGGCGGGCCGGCTGACCCTCACCTCCCGCGCCTTCCGCAACGACCAGCTCGCCTATCTCTATGAAGAGCTGGCGGCGCTCACCGGCTCGCACAAGATTCTGCCGATGAATTCCGGCGCTGAAGCCGTGGAGACCGCCATCAAGGCGGTGCGCAAATGGGGATACGAGGTCAAGGGCGTGCCGGAAGGCCAGGCGGAGATCATCGTCTGCGCCGATAATTTCCATGGCCGGACGCTGAGCATCATCAGTTTCTCCACCGATCCCGACGCCCGCACCGGCTTCGGCCCCTACACGCCGGGCTTCCGCACCATTCCCTTCGGCGATGCCGAGGCCTTCGAGGCCGCCATCAACGGCAATACGGTCGCCGCGCTGATCGAGCCGATCCAGGGGGAAGCCGGCGTCATCATCCCGCCGGCCGGATATTTTACCCGCATCCGCGAGCTTTGCACTGATAACAACGTCACCCTCATCCTCGACGAGATCCAGACCGGTCTCGGCCGCACCGGCAAACTGCTGGCGGAAGAGCATGAAGGCATCGAGGCCGATGTGACACTGATCGGCAAGGCGCTGTCCGGCGGCTTCTACCCCGTGTCGGCCGTGCTTTCGAATACCGAGGTGCTGGGCGTGCTGAAACCCGGCCAGCACGGCTCGACCTTCGGCGGCAACCCGCTCGCCTGCGCGGTGGCGCGCACCGCGCTGAAGGTGTTGACGGAAGAAGGCATGATCGAAAACGCCGCAGCGATGGGCGGCTATTTTCTCGAAGGTCTGAAGTCGATGCGCTCGAACATCGTTCGCGATGTGCGCGGCCGCGGTCTGATGATGGCCGTCGAGCTGGAACCAGAAGCGGGCGGTGCGCGGCAATATTGCCATGCGCTGAAGGAACGCGGCCTTCTCGCCAAGGATACCCACGACCATACGATTCGCCTCGCCCCGCCTTTGGTCATCACCAGAGAACAGGTGGATTGGGCGGTTTCGCAGATCGAAAAGACCATAGGCTGACGTAAATCGAGATTGAAAACCTGGCTAATCCGGTTTCCGATTTAGATTTGGGCAACACTCTTTCGCTAATGTCGTCGTAACCGTAACGATGCTTCGCCGAATGCAAAGCCATCGCGTGGTGTGAAGGCAAAGCTCGTCAGCGCCAATGGGGGCGCACCCGCTTCTGCTTTGGCTTACGACAGTTGGGAAGAATTCTAATGGCCACGATCAATTCCACTAGCTTCAGCGGCGATACGCTCGAGATCATTGCCTTCCGCCTGCATGATCAGGAATTCTGCGTCAAGACCACGACCATCCGCGAAATCCGCGGCTGGGCGCCGTCGACGCCGATCCCGCACGCGCCGGCCGATGTCATCGGCGTCATGAACCTGCGCGGCTCGGTGATTCCGATCATCGACCTTGCTTACAAGCTCGGCATGAAGAGCACCGTCGCCAACGAACGCAGCGCCATCGTCGTCGCCGAAGTTCACAGCATGGTGATCGGCATGCTCGTCGACCGCGTCTCGGATATTCTGACCATTTCGTCCAGCCAGGTCCAGCCGGTGCCTGAGGTGACCGCCTCGTTCGACCGCGCCTATTGCGAAGGCATCATCGCTTCGGAGAATGGCATGATCTGCTTCCTGAACCTTGCCAAGATGTT
The DNA here is from genome assembly GCF_003013335.1 of Rhizobium sp. H4. Classification (NCBI taxonomy): domain Bacteria; kingdom Pseudomonadati; phylum Pseudomonadota; class Alphaproteobacteria; order Hyphomicrobiales; family Rhizobiaceae; genus Rhizobium; species Rhizobium sp. H4. The sequence goes on along the minus strand of NZ_PSOW01000016.1, from coordinate 101,948 downwards.
CAAGGAAAACGAGACGGACGAACTGGCGGCCTGATCGCATCTAGACAACACAATACTGAAAACCGCCCCGCTCCGGGGCGGTTTTTCTTAGGCCCGAAAGCAAACCGCACTGATATTATATTATTAGCAGTAGCTTTAATACACAATATTAACCACGCTCCCTCAGCATGGAGGTGAAGCATACGGATGATAGTCTCCGGCACGGAGGGATATAACCGGCTACCCGGTTCTTCCCAGGACCGGTATACCTCGCCCGCCCCCTCGCTTCTCCGGCCGAAACAGCAGATGCTGTGCATCTCAAAGGGACAGATATGTTTGGTCTAAGCTCCGATTCGAAATACATTCTTGACGCCATCTCCAAATCGCAGGCGATCATTGAATTCGATCTCAGCGGAAATATCCTGACGGCAAATGAGAATTTCTGCAGCGCGCTGGGTTATCGCCTGAACGAGATCGTCAGCAAACATCACAGCATGTTCTGCGAGCCGGCCTATGCTGCGACCGCGGAATATCGCGCCTTCTGGGCGCGGCTCGGACGCGGCGAATATGATGCCGGCGCTTACAAGCGTCTTGCCAAGGGCAACCGGCAAATATGGATCCAGGCTTCCTATAATCCTGTTTCAAAGGGTGGAAAGCCATTCCGCGAAAAAGCAGGCGGTCGAGGATTCCGGCAAGCTTGAGGCGATCTCGCGCTCACAGGCGGTGATCGAGTTCACCCCGAAGGGTGAGATCCTCACCGCGAACGAGAATTTCTGCCGGGCCATGGGATATTCCCTGGCCGAAATCACCGGCAAACATCACAGCATGTTCTGCGACCCGGCCTATATCAGAACCGAGGACTACGGCAGCTTCTGGCGGCGCCTCGCCAACGGGGAATTCATCGCCAACGAATTCGTCCGTTTTGGCAAGGGCGGCCGCGAAATCTGGATCCAGGCAGCCTATAACCCGATCGTCGATGCCGACGGCAAGGTCTACAAGGTCGTGAAGTTCGCGACCGACGTCACAGAGCGCATGAGCGCGATTTCGCTGCTCGGCAGCGCGCTGCGTCAGCTTTCCGAAGGTGATCTGACGAGGACGGTGGACACGCCCTTCGTCCCCTCGATGGAGCAGTTGCGCCACGATTTCAACACCGCGGTCACAGGCCTTGCCGAGACGATGAAGACGATCGGCGAGAATGGCAGCACGATCGCCGCAGGCTCACGCGAGATTGGCGAATCGGCGGATTCCTTCTCCAAGCGGACGGAACAGCAGGCGGCATCGATCGAGGAGACCGCAGCCGCGCTGGAGCAAATCACCACGACAGTCAACGATTCCAGCCGTCGCGCCGAGGAAGCCGGCCGCCTCGTCGCCATGACCAAGCAGGGCGCCGAGCAGTCGGGCGTCGTGGTCCGCAACGCCGTCGCCGCCATGGACCAGATCGAGCAGTCCTCGCGCGAAATCACCAACATCATCGGCGTCATCGACGATATCGCCTTTCAGACCAATCTTCTGGCATTGAACGCCGGCGTCGAGGCGGCCCGCGCCGGTGAAGCCGGCAAAGGTTTCGCCGTGGTGGCCGAGGAGGTTCGCGAACTTGCCCAACGCTCCGCCAACGCCGCCAAGGAGATCAAGGCGCTGATCAATACGTCGAGCGACCTCGTCAAGAACGGCGTCGGCCTCGTCGGCCAGACCGGCAAGGCGCTGGAGGAAATCGTCACACAGGTCGGCGATATCGACGGCAATGTCGTCGCCATCGTCGAAGCCTCAAGGGAACAGGCAACCGGCCTCAAGGAAATCAACCAGGCGGTCAACACACTTGATCAGGCAACCCAGCAAAATGCCGCCATGGTCGAGGAGAGCACCGCCGCCAGCCACAGCCTTGCGAGGGAAGCCGAAACGCTGCGGATCCTGCTGACAAGATTCCGCCTGCCCGGTCAGCCCCGGATCCAGGCCCAATCGCCCGCCGGTGGCGGGCTAGAATCAAAACAGACAGGTTCGCCGGCGCTGCATCTCGTTTCCCGTGTTGCCAAGGCGCACGGCGCGGCGACTGCGACTGCGCAGAGCTGGGAAGAGTTCTGACCTCGGTTCCATACCGCGCCACTGTTCTGCATAGAGCGGGGATAAAACGTGCCGCATGAGCCCTGCGGCGCGCCTTCATATCTCAGCCGAACAGCGCGAAAGTTGCCTTCAGCGTGACCCAGACACCCCAGAGCAGCGGAATGCCGACGACAGACCAGGCGAGCATCGCCTTGGCATCCAGCCCGCCGGTGCCGATGCCGAAGGAACCGGTCGGCCCGGCATTGACGGCGGCCGACTTCGCCTGCAGCGCCGCGACCTCGTCATCCCTCATGAACCACTTGTCCGGGAGCGGCCTGACAAACGCATTGGCGATGAGGCCGAGCACCAACATGCCGGCGAGGATATACATGGTGCCAGTATAAAGCGCCGGGCCGGGTGCAACGCCGGCGGCAATCTGCGCTTCACGGATATAGTTGACGACGACCGGACCGACGATGCCGGCCGTTGCCCAGGCCGTGAGCAGCCGGCCGTGGATGGCGCCGACGAATTGCGTGCCGAAAATATCGGCGAGATAGGCCGGGATGGTCGCAAAGCCGCCGCCATACATTGACAGGATAATACCGAAGGCGAGAACGAACAGCGCCTTGTTGCCCATGCCTGCGAAGCTGGGCGCCAGTGCATAGAGTACGATGCCGAGAACGAAGAAGCAGTAATAAGTGTTCTTGCGACCGATCTTGTCCGACAGCGACGCCCAGAAGAACCGTCCGCCGATATTGAAGAGCGACAACAGGCCGGCGAAACCGGCGGCGGTTGTGGCGATCGCCGCCTTCTGACCGGCGTCGAGCTGGGCGAAACCGACATCCGGCAGGCCGATCAGCGAGCCGGCAAAGACTTCTTGCAGCATCGGCGAAGCCATGCCGATAACACCGATGCCGGCCGAAACGTTGAGGCAAAGCACCGCCCAGATCAGCCAGAACTGCTTGGTCTTGTGGGCGTCACGCAGATGCACGTGTTTGGTGGTGATCATCGTGCTCTTGGCCGCCGGCGGCGTCCAGCCTTCCGGCTGCCAGCCGGCCGGCGGGATGCGATAGCCGAAGGCGCCGCCCATCATGAAGACGAAGTAGATGACCGCCATGACAATGAAGGTCTGCCAGACGCCGACCGATGTATCGGTCTTGAAGGCATTCATCAGCAGATTGGCAAGTGGAGCGCCGATCATCGCGCCGCCCCCGAAGCCCATGATCGCCATGCCGGTCGCCATGCCGCGCCGGTCGGGAAACCATTTGATCAGCGTCGAGACCGGCGAGATGTAACCGAGCCCAAGACCGATGCCGCCGATGACGCCGGCGCCGAGCCACATGATCCAGAGCTGATGGGTGATGACGCCAAGGGCAGCCAGCAAGATGCCGCCGCACCAGCAGCAGGCGGAAACGACACCCGCCTTGCGCGGACCGGCCCGCTCGAGCCAGCCGCCCCAGATGGCGGCCGACGAGCCGAGCAGGACGAAAAACAGCGTATAGATCCAGCCGAGGTCGGCAACCCGCCAGTCGCAGGTCGTGGTGAACAGCGCCGAGGCGAGCGTAAGATCGGGGCAGGCGGTCGACGCCGCAATCCCCAGCGACTTCGACAGCGGCAGCCAGAACACGCTGAAACCATAGGCCATGCCGATGCAGAGATGGATGGCGAGTGCGGCCGGCGGCACCAGCCACCTGTTGAAACCGGGCCTTGCCACGATCCTTTCGCGATCGAGCAGGGCTGAGCCTGCCACCGCTCCGTCTGTACGTGATTCCGCTGCCGTCATGAACAACTCCTCCTTGTTTCAGACCTTGCTGTGATTGAAGCGCCGCCCGTCTTCGGGAGCGCAAAGGACGCTATAACACTTTGAATTACCGACTGTTTTTATTTAAATCGATTTAAATTTTGAGGCTGTCAAATGACAAAGGCGGCATGCTGCTGCCTTTGTCGGCATGAGTCAGTTGGATTACCGGACCTGGTGTGTTTCCGCTTCCGGTTTGCGGATCATCGGAGCGGCCTGCAGCACGAGGGCATCCAGGCCGTTTTCCTCCTTTTCCAGAATTTCGAACAATTGCCGCCGCATGCGCGGCTCCCAGAATTTGTTGATATGATTGGCGACCCCGTCCGCGGCCTCGCTTGCCGGCTGGCTCTTGAAGAAGGTGGCGATCTGGTTTGCCATATAGACGAGTTTGGTCTTGGTATCATGCGACATCGGCGATGTTTCCGGGCGAGATGCGGTGCGGGTGGGTGAAAATCTCGAAGTCATCGCCGCGCACCAGGGCGACGAGCGTCATGCCGGCCTCGTCGGCCGTGCGAATGGCGAGCGCCGTCGGCGCTGAAATGGCGATAAGCACCGGGCTGCCGAGGATTGCCGCCTTCTGCACCATCTCGACTGAAAGCCGGCTGGTGACGACGACGACGCCGTCATCGCCGCTTTCGCCGCAGCCGATGACGGCGCCGCAAAGCTTGTCCAGCGCATTGTGCCGGCCGACATCTTCGCGCACGGCAAGCAATCCCTTGCCGGGACGATAGAAGGCGGCGCCATGCACCGCCCGCGTCTCGCGATGCAGCGGCTGCGCCTCGTTCAGAAGCGAAACGGCGCGAACGATATCGGCATGCGAGAGCGCCAGTGGTGATGCCGAGACATCCGGCACCGGCCGCACTGCCTGTTCGATCGATTCGATGCCACAGAGCCCGCAGCCGACCGGCCCCGCCATGCTGCGGCGCCGCGCCCGGAGCCCATCGGCGACGTCGTCGACAAGGCTGACCTGCACGTCGATCCCCTGCTCACCCGCAACGACCTCGATACCCGATATCTCCGCCCGCTCAGCAATGATCCCTTCGCTCAGGCTGAAGCCGACGGCAAAGTCTTCGAGATCGGCGGGCGTCGCCATCATCACCGCATGCGAGCTGCCACCATAGGAAAAGGCGATCGGCACTTCCTCCGGCACGATACGAGAGCCGCTGTGCATGATGCCGTTACGGCGGGTGATTTCGGGGGCATGCGCGGTGGTGGGGAAATCTACCATGCGGCAACAGGATGAAAAACACCCGCCTCCGCTTCACCGTCGATCCCAGCCCACCCCCTCATCATCACTCCGCGGCCTCGAGCTTGCCGGCGATGCGGCGGGATTGCCGCGCCTGCTCGTCATATTCCATCTGCCAGTCGCTCGGACCGTTGGAAGGCGAAACCTGCACCGCCGTCACCTTATATTCCGGGCAGTTCGTCGCCCAGTCGGAGAAATCGGTGGTGATGACGTTCGCCTGCGTATTGGGATGATGGAAGGTCGTATAGACGACGCCCGGCGCCACACGATCGGTAATCAACGCCCGGAGCGTCGTGTCGCCGGAGCGGCTCATGAGCTTCACCCAGTCGCCGTCGCGAACGCCGCGCTGTTCGGCATCGTGCGGATGGATTTCCAGCCGGTCTTCCGCATGCCAGACGACATTCTCGGTCCGCCGCGTCTGCGCCCCGACATTGTACTGGCTGAGGATGCGGCCGGTGGTGAGCAGCAGCGGGAAACGCGGACCGGTGCGTTCGTCGGTCGCCACATATTCGGTGCGGATGAATTTGCCCTTGCCGCGCACGAAGCCGTTGACATGCATGATCGGCGAGCCGAGCGGGTTCTTCTCGTTGCAGGGCCACTGCACCGAGCCCATCTTGTCGAGATAGTCGTAGGACACCAACGCGAAACTCGGCGTCGTCGCCGCGATCTCGTCCATGATCTCCGACGGATGGCTGTAGTTCCAGTCGAGCCCCATCGTCTGGGCAAGCTTCTGCGTCACCTCCCAATCGCCATAACCGTTGCGCGGCGTCATCACCTTGCGCACGCGATTGATGCGGCGCTCGGCATTGGTGAAGGTGCCGTCTTTCTCGAGGAAGGTCGAGCCCGGCAGAAAGACATGGGCGTAATTGGCAGTCTCGTTGAGGAACAGGTCCTGCACGACGACGCATTCCATCGCCGCAAGGCCGGCCGCGACATGTTTGGTGTCGGGATCTGACTGGAGAATGTCCTCACCCTGGACGTAGAGGCCCTTGAAGGAACCGTCGACCGCCGCATCCAGCATGTTCGGGATTCGCAGGCCCGGCTCGTTGTTGAGCTTCACACCCCAGAGCTTTTCGAAGATATCGCGGGTCGCATCGTCGGAAATATGCCGGTAGCCCGGCAGCTCGTGCGGGAAGGAGCCCATGTCGCAGGAGCCTTGCACGTTGTTCTGGCCGCGCAGCGGATTCACGCCGACGCCGGGACGGCCGATATTGCCGGTCGCCATCGCCAGATTGGCGATCGCGATGACCGTGGTCGAACCCTGGCTGTGTTCGGTGACCCCGAGACCGTAATAGATCGCGCCGTTGCCGCCCTTGGCATAGAGCCTTGCCGCGCCGCGCAGATCCGCCGCCGGCACGCCGGTGAAGATCTCGGTCTGTTCGGGGCTGTGCTGGGGTTCGGCGACGAAAGCGGCCCAGTCCTCGAACTCCGACCAATCGCAACGCTCGCGGATGAACTTCTCGTCATAGAGTCCTTCGGTGACGATCACATGCGCCAACGCCGTCATGACCGCGACATTGGTGCCCGGCTTCAGCGGCAGGTGATAGGAAGCCTCGACATGCGGCGACCGGACGATATCGGTGCGGCGCGGATCGATGACAATGAGCTTGGCGCCCTGGCGCAGCCGCTTCTTCAGCCGCGAAGCGAACACCGGATGGCCGTCGGTCGGATTGGCGCCGATGATGACGACGACATCGGACTGTTCGACGCTGTCGAAATCCTGCGTGCCGGCCGAGGTGCCGAATGTCTGGCCGAGGCCGTAGCCGGTCGGCGAGTGGCAGACGCGGGCGCAGGTATCGACATTGTTGTTGCCGAAACCGGCGCGGACCAGCTTCTGCACCAGATAAGTTTCCTCGTTGGTGCAGCGCGACGAGGTGATGCCGCCGATCGCCTCGCGGCCATACTGATACTGGATGCGGCGGAACTCCGACGCCACATGCGCGAAGGCCTCGTCCCAGCTCACCTCCCGCCAGGGATCGCTGACCTTTTCGCGAATCATCGGGTTGAGGATGCGATCCTTATGGTTGGAATAGCCGTAAGCGAAGCGACCCTTGACGCAGGAATGGCCGCGATTGGCCTGGCCATCCTTCCAGGGAACCATGCGCACCAGCTCCTCGCCGCGCATTTCCGCCTTGAAGGAACAGCCGACGCCACAATAGGCGCAGGTGGTGATGGCCGAATGCTCGGGCTGACCGATCGCAATCACCGACTTCTCGGTCAGCGTCGCCGTCGGGCAGGCCTGGACGCAGGCACCGCAGGAGACGCATTCGGAATCGATGAAGGCTTCATGCGCACCCGATGACACCTTGGAGCCGAAACCGCGCCCCTCGATCGTCAGCGCGAAGGTGCCTTGCACCTCCTCGCAGGCGCGCACGCAGCGCGAACAGACGATGCACTTGGAGGGGTCAAAGGTGAAATAGGGATTGGACTCGTCCTTCGGCGTCCATTTCAGATTGATCTCGCCATTGTTACGTGCCCTGACATGGTTGTCGCCGTCATAGCCGTAGCGCACGTCGCGCAGGCCGACGGCGCCTGCCATGTCCTGCAATTCGCAATCGCCGTTGGCAGCACAGGTCAGACAGTCGAGCGGGTGGTCGGAAATGTAGAGTTCCATCACGCCGCGGCGGACATCCTTCAGCCGATCCGTCTGCGTGCGCACCACCATGTTGGCCGCCACCGGCGTCGTGCAGGAGGCCGGCAGGCCGGCCCGGCCCTCGATCTCGACGAGACAGAGCCGGCAGGAGCCGAAGGCATCCATCATGTCGCTGGCGCAGAGCTTCGGCACCTCGATACCGGCCTCCATCGAGGCGCGCATGATCGACGTGCCCTCCGGCACGCTGATCTGCTGCCCGTCGATGGTCAGCGTCACCATTGTTTCCGATTTCGAAGCGGGAGTGCCGTAGTCGATTTCATGGATGAGAGACATGGTCGGCCTCCTGTATGGAAATGGAATTGAGCAAGTCGGGTGAGAAGCGGGCCAGCACGTGAGATGTCATCACTCGGCAGCCTCCACCATCGGCGCCGGCGAAAAATCCTCCGGGAAATGCGTCATCGCGCTCATGACGGGATAGGGCGTGAAACCGCCGAGCGCGCAGAGCGAGCCGAATTTCATCGTATTGCAGAGATCGGCCAGCAGCGCCCGGTTCTTCTCTGGCTCGATGCCATGGGCGATCTTGTCGGCCGTCTCGACGCCGCGCGTCGAGCCGATGCGACAGGGCGTGCATTTGCCGCAGCTCTCGACCGCGCAGAATTCCATGGCGAAACGGGCCTGCTTCAGCATATCCACGGTGTCGTCGAAGACGACGATGCCGGCATGGCCGATCAGCCCGTCCCGGGCGGCGAAGGATTCGTAATCGAACGGCGTGTCGAACAGCGCCCGCGGGAAATAGGCCCCGAGCGGCCCGCCGACCTGCACGGCCTTGACCGGTCGTCCCGTCGCCGTACCGCCGCCGATCCTGTCGACGATATCGCCGAGCGAAAGACCGAAGGCTGTTTCGTAAAGACCGCCATATCTGATATTGCCGGCGATCTGCAGCGGGATGGTGCCGCGTGACCGGCCCATGCCGAAATCGCGATAGAAGGCGGCGCCCTTCTCCATGATTACCGGCACGGAAGCGAGCGAGATCACGTTGTTGATGACGGTCGGACAGTCGAATAGCCCCTTATGCGCCGGCAGCGGCGGCTTGGCGCGCACGACGCCGCGCTTGCCTTCGAGGCTGTTCAAAAGCGCCGTCTCCTCGCCGCAGACATAGGCGCCGGCGCCGGTGCGCACCTCGATATCGAAAGCGCGGCCCGAGCCGAGCACCGACGGGCCGAGGATCCCGGCTTGCCGCGCGATGCCGACGGCCTCGGTCATCGCGGCGATCGCATGCGGATATTCCGAACGCGTATAGACGAAGCCCTTCGTGGCGCCGGTCGCAAGTCCCGAAATCGCCATGCCCTCGATCAGCACGAAGGGATCACCCTCCATGATCATCCGGTCTGCAAAGGTGCCGCTGTCGCCTTCATCGGCATTGCAGACGATATATTTGCGTTCGCCGGCCGCATCGAGGACGGTCTTCCACTTGATGCCTGTGGGGAAACCCGCGCCGCCGCGTCCACGCAGGCCGGAATCGGTGACCTCCTTGACGATTTCGGCGGGCGCCATCGAAACGGCGCGGCGAAGGCCGGCAAGGCCGCCATGCGCCTCGTAATCCGAAAGCGAGAGCGGATCGATCACGCCGCAGCGGGCGAAGGTCAGGCGGGTCTGTTGCTTCAGGAACGGGAGGTCTTCAACCTCCCCGAGACAGAGCGGGTGATCGCCGCCATTGACGATCCCGGCGTCGAAGAGACCGGGCACATCCCTTTCTTTCACCGGTCCGTAGCCGATGCGCTTGCCGGCAAGCTCGACCTCGATCAGCGGCTCCAGCCAGAACATTCCGCGCGAGCCGTTGCGCACGATCTCGGCATCGAGGCCGCGGGCGACGATCTCCTGGGTAATCGCCTTTGCCACCTTTTCGGCCCCGAGCGCCAGCGCAGCGGCATCGCGCGGAACATAAATCTTGACTGTCATCGGCGCGCCTCCGCGACGAGTTCCGTCGCCAGCTGATCGTCGACCCGGGCATACACCTCGCCGTCGAGCATCGCCGACGGGCCGCAGGCGCAGAGCCCGAGGCAGTAGACCGCCTCCAGCGTCACACTGCCATCGAGCGTCGTCTGGTGAAAATCGATGCCGAGCAGCGCCTTGACGCGCTCAGCCAGCGCGTCGCCGCCCATCGACTGACAGGCCTCGGCGCGACAGAGCTTCAGCACATGTCGCCCGGCCGGGTGGTCGCGATAATCGTGATAAAAGGTCATTACCCCATGCACCTCGGCGCGCGAGAGGTTCAGTTCCTCCGCGATCACGGGCAGGGCTTGCTGCGGCACATACCCGAATTCCTGCTGAACTTGATGCAGAATGGGAAGCAGCGGCCCTTCAAGGAAGCGAAGGTCGGCGACAATGGTACGCGTGCGCGCTGCAATATCGCCTTCGGCGATATGAATGGTCATAGGGCAGCCCTCCCAGCCGCTGGTTGCGGAATGGCGCCCTCCCCAGCCGAGGCCATTCGTCGCCCAGCATCTCAAGGAAGCCGGCGGCGATCAATAAAGCTATCTCGTGGATCGATAGATTTTTCCTATCAGAGCTCTTCATCCTGCACGAGCACTCGCGCTTCATGCAGCAAGGCCGACACGAGCGGCGTGAACGGCTCGCGATAGGGCGCGACGAGGCCGACCAGATGGTGGGCCTCCGGCTCAACAATCGGAATCATTCGGATTTCAATTGGGAATCCAAATGATTTCGCGACGTTGCGCGGCATGATGCTGGCCCAACGTCCGGTTCTGACATGCGAGAACAGCACGATCATCGAGTTGGATTCGAGTGTCGGATGCACTGTGGCCCCCGCTTCCGTCAGGTGCCGGTTGATGATGCGTCGGTTCTGCATGTCGGCGGTCAATAGACAAAGCCGAAGATCGCCGACCTCCTTCCAGGTCACGTTGTCGCGATCGGACAGCGGGCTGCCCGCAGCCGTGATCAGGTGATAACGCTCGGCATAGAGGGGAACACTGGTGACACGTCCGAGCGGCTCATTTTCAAGATAGGTGATACCGGCATCGATCTCGAGATTTTCGAGCATGCTCAGCACCTGCAGCGAATTGCGCGAGACGATCGAGAAGGTGACGCCCGGATGTCGTTCCTGAAAGGGCGTGGTGATGCGCGAAAGCATGGCGAGGGCCGTCGGGATGGCGGCGAGACGAATGTGGCCGGAAAGACCGCGCCGCGCCGCGCGCATTTCCTCGCGCATGGTGCGGGCATCGCCGACGATGCGCCGCGCCCATTCGAGCACGCGCTGCCCCTCCGGCGTCAGCCCCTGATATCGCGACCCGCGCTGCACCAGCATGACGCCGAGCTGATCCTCCAGCTGGCGGATGGCGGCCGAGAGCGTCGGCTGCGAGATCCCGCATTCCTCCGCGGCGCGGCCGAAATGCTTTTCATTGGCAAGGGCGATGAAGAATTCCAGCTTGTCGATCATCCGGTCTCCCGATCCGGCGTGAGGTCATCCGGATCCAGCCCATCCTCGTGCGCAGCCGCCGCGCTACGCGACATGCTTAACCGTTTTCGGCAGCCGGAAAAAGATCGAACAATGATTCGAGGAAGGCGAGCACACTGAGATCGCCGATGCTGTAATAAACCAGCCTGCCTTCGCGGCGCGTATTGACCAGACCTACAAGCCTCAGGCGCGCGAGCTGCTGCGAGACCATTGCCTGTTGAATGCCGAGAATAGTCTCGATTTCACCGACCGTCCGCTCCTCATTCGCTAATATGCAGAGAATCAGAAGTCGGGTCTGGTGCGCCAGCGCTTTCAGCAGATCGCTCGCCTCGTGGGCTTTTCCAGCGAGTTTGTGCAAGTCCTGGCCGGACATCCCCGGCTCGGGTTTGGGCAACGGCATTCGGTATCTCGGAAGGAAGCACTGAGGTAGATCAGTACAATAGCATATTCACACAAGCGAATTATTCCAAAGTAACGAAATGCCAAAAAAAGTCCAAGCAAATCAGCAGATAAGCTGACCGCCATTGATCTCGATCACCTGACCGGTGATGTAGCCCGAAAGCAAAGGGGCGGCCAGAAAGAGATAGGCGGGAGCACAATCCTCCGCCGTGCCGAGCCGCTGTAAAGGTATGGTCTTCTTCGTCTGCTCCAGCTTTTCGCGGGAGGAATAGCGCTCATGGAAATCCGTCTCGATCGTTCCCGGCGAGACGCAATTGACCCGGATGCCATCCGGCGCCAGCTCACGGGCAAGCGCCTTGGAATAGGTGGAAACGAAGGCTTTCGAGGCCGAATAGACCGAAGAACCGGGACTGCCGCCGGTCAGCGCTGAAATCGAAACGGTGTTGACGATGGCCGCGCCTTCGGCCGCCTTCAATGCCGGCAACAGCGCCCGGGTCAACGCCACCACCGACGTCTGGTTCAGCCGCACGATCGCTTCATAATCTGCGTCCGTCAGCGTCGCAGCCGGAAAACGGCCGAGCATGGTGCCGGCATTGTTGACGAGCACATGCACCTTGTCGAAGAAGGCGAGAGCGTCCTCCGCAAATTGCGCGGCGCCGCCGGCGGCGGTGAAATCGGCGTGCAGCAACAGCGCCCGTCTTTCCGATTCGGCCGTCAGCAGGAAATCCGGCAGATCCCGTCCAGGTTTGCGGCCGGTATGGACGATCACCTTCGCGCCGCAATCCAGGAACTGGCGGGCCACCTCGAGGCCGATACCCCGGCCGGCGCCGGTGACGACGACATTGCGATTTTCGAATAGTCTCGGATGGAACACGAAGCCGTCCTCCTCGCGGACAATGCCGCCGGTTGCGCCCTTCGCCCTTAACATATGAGCGCGCCGGCCGAAAGAAAGGCATGCACCGATCTTTCCGCCGGAGACCTCGGGAAAGCTCAGCTTTCGTTCTCGTTCTCCAGTAGCCGCGCACCCGGCCCTTCTTCGCCAAGCCGATCGCAGGGATTGCGCAACGGACAGCTCTCGATCGACAGGCAGCCGCAGCCGATGCAGCCGGTCAGGCGGTCGCGCAGCAGGCTGAGCCGTCTGATTCGCTCGTCGAGTTCATTCTTCCAGCGCGCCGACAGCGTCTGCCAGTCGGCAACCGTCGGTGTGCGCCCCTGCGGCAGAGAGGCGAACGCCGTCTGGATTTCTAAGAGCGGAATGCCGACACGCTGCGCCACTTTGATGATGCCGAGCCGGCGAAGCACGTCACGTCCGTAGCGCCGCTGATTGCCGCGTGTACGGATGCTGGAGATCAGCCCCTTGGCCTCATAGAAATGCAGCGCCGAAACGGCAAGACCACTGCGTTCCGCCACTTCGCCAACCGTCAGAAGCCTGCCGAGCGGCGTTGCAGAAATCGTATCCATCACCCTCTTGACCTCAATATTAGTTGAGGTTTTATAAGGCCTACTCCACCGGTCGTAAAGCAGGAAGAAGCGACGCGCGATCACCAGGCGATAACAGGCCGAAATCATGGCGCCGGCATTTGCGGCCCTCGCACCGGCCGCGTCCTGCAATAGAGAGCCGCCCAAGACGAGCTCGGGTTCCGTTCCCGGCAGGTACGGAACCTCGGAAAACACCCGGACAGAACTCCGTCCGGGTGTTTTTTCGCGTCTGCGGTTCGGTTCCGACCGGACGAACGGGATCGTGATTTTGCGGTTGCGGTAAGAAAACCTGGATGATAGTTTTCGCCGAAATCACAGGGGAGCTCCGTGTCGCCGGGGCTGAGATGAGAAGCGCAAGCCTCCGGACCCTTCAAAGCTGATCTGGGTAATGCCAGCGGAGCGAGGTTCAGATGTTTCCGAGCGCACAAGTGTCACCCTGGCCGATGTCCGGCGGCTTCCCCGGCACCATTCTCGATGTCTTCGACAGGTTTGCGTATCTGCGCCGCCGCGCGACTAATCAAGCGCGCAAAGGAGGCTGCGGCGCTTTGAATTGCTGCATGACCTTGGATCGATTCCGATTTGAAGACTCATGCAGCCGGACGAAAGCCTGAAATCGACGTTGATGACATCGCCACCACCATCGGATTCGCGTGTTGCCGCGCTCGGTGCCGGCCTGTACCGGGCGATCCCGGCCCTGCTCGCCGGTTTTGTCTTTCTGGCCGCATGGGAACTTTATGTCGATCTTTCCGGCATCAAACCATCCATCCTGCCAGCACCTTCGCGTATCCTTACCCAAGGCTGGCTGAACCGCGAAGCGTTAATAGCAAACACCTGGCCGACGCTCGGCGCCACACTCGGCGGCTTCGCCCTGTCGCTCGCCTTCGCTTTCGTCTCGTCGATCCTGATGGATTTCATGCCCTCCATGCGCCGGGCGTTGCTGCCGATCTTCATTGGCAGCCAGACCCTGCCGCTGGTGGCGATCGCGCCGCTCGTCGTTCTCTGGTTCGGATTCGGCCTGTTGCCGAAGATATTGTTGGTAGCGCTCGTCACCTTCTTCCCGCTGCTCGTCGCCCTGCTGCAGGGTTATGAGGCGACCGACCGCGACATCGCTGAACTCTTGAACTCGATGAAGGCAAGCCGCTGGCGCATTTTCCGCCTGGCCCGGCTTCCCTCCTCGCTGCCCTATTTTTTCGCCGGCCTCAGGATCTCGATCACCTATGCCGTCGTTGGCGCGATCTTTGCCGAATATGCGGGAGCCGCGCGCGGCCTCGGCATCTATATCCTCAACGCCAAGAACAATTTCCGGCCGGATCTCGTCCTCGCCGCCGTCGTCGTCAGCGCCGTGCTGACACTCTGCCTCTTCGCAGTGACGCTGATGATCGAGCGTCTCGTCATGCCCTGGCAACCGTCCGGGGAGCGCCGCCGATGACCGATGAACTGGTCGAACTGCGTAAGATTTCGAAAACCTTCGACGGCATGCAGGTGCTCGGCGATATTTCGCTCGCGGTCGCAAGCGGCGAGTTCGTTTCGATCGTCGGCCCCTCCGGCTCCGGAAAATCGACGGTGCTTCGATTGCTGACCCAGGCGCTGCGACCCGATTCCGGCGCCCTGCTGTTCAAGGGCGCGCCCCTCGAACAGACGCCGCATTCCTTCGCCTTCATGCCGCAACGCGATGCGCTGATGCCCTGGCGCCGGATCATCGACAATGCCGCACTCGGCCTGGAGGTGCGCGGCATGAGCCGCCGCGCCGCCCGCGCCACGGTGGCGCCGCTGTTCGAGCACTTCGGCCTTGCCGGCTTCGAACACCATTATCCCGCCGAACTTTCCGGCGGCATGCGCCAGCGCGCCGCGCTGTTGCGCACCGTCGTCCAGAGCCAGGACGTGCTGCTCCTCGACGAGCCTTTCGGCGCGCTGGACGCGCTGACACGCATGCAGATCCAGGAATGGCTGCAGGGCATGTGGACGCAACATCGCTGGACGGCCTTGTTGATCACCCACGATGTTCGCGAGGCGGTATTCCTCTCCGACCGGATCTACGTGCTATCGGCCCGCCCGGCGCGTATCATCCGCCAATTCCGCGTTCCCCTGCCCCGCCCGAGAAGCATCGCCGATCTCGGCTCGCCGGCGGCCCAGGCGATCGAGACCGAAATCCTGCAAACCCTGCTTCATCCGCTAGAACAGGATGATTTTAGGCCGGTCGGCCCAAATTCCGAATCCCGTTCTGATTTAAAGAGTTAGAGCATGACGTTGTCCGAAGACCGCTCACCTTTTCGGCATTATGCTCTAGAGACCTGAGGAGGTCACCATGCTGCTTCTCACCCGTCGACAGACGATCCTCGCCGCCCTCGCGACAAGCCTCGCCGGCCGCACCGCCTACGCCCAGTCAGCGCCGGCAAAGGTTCGCATTGCGCTAGACTGGACGCCCAACACCAACCATATCGGCATCTATGTCGCCAAGGCGAAGGGCTTCTATGCGGCCGCCGGACTCGATGTCGAAATTCTACCCTTTACCGATACCAGCGCCGGCACGCTGGTGTCGAACGGGGTTGCCGATTTCGGCATTAGTAGCGAGATCGAGGCCATGACGCAGCGCGCCGGCGGCGGTGACGTGAAGATGGTCTATGGCGTCGTCCAGACCGAAACCGCGCGCCTGATCTACAAGGGCGGACGCGACGACATCAAGCGCCCAAAGGATCTCGACGGCAAGACCTATGGCGGCTTCGGCGGCACCTGGGAGAGCGCGCTGGTCTCCGCGATGATCCGCAATGACGGCGGCACGGGCGACGTCAAAACCGTTACCCTCGGCACCTCCGCCTACGAGGCGCTGGACAATGGCTCGATCGATTTCACGCTGGAGATCTACACCTGGGAAGGCATCGCCGCCGAACTGGAAAACCGCAAGATCGGCCGCTTCCACTATTCCGATTACGGTATTCCCGACGAGCAAACGACGGTCATCGTCTCCAGCGACGCCTATCTCTCGGCCAGCCGGGAACACGCCCGCGCCTTTATCCAGGCGACGCGCCAGGGTTATGCCTACTCCGTCGACCATCCCGACGAAGCCTGCGAACTGCTGATTTCGAACAGCAATGGCGCACTGATGAATACGGAACTGGTAAAGGCGTCCCAGAAGGCATTGATCGATGGGCATTTCCTCAAATCCGAGGCCGGCGTGATCGGCACAATCGATCCGGCGAAGGCCGATGCCATCGGCGCCTTCCTGCTCGAGAACGGCATCCTGGTCGATGCGAATGGCGCAAAGCTCAAGGAGAAGCCGGACTTTTCCACCTATTATACCAACGAACTTCTCGGCTGAACCCATCCCGGCCTTGCCCGAGGCGGGGTTCCACGGCAAGCTTTTGCTTGGTGCGGTTTGAGCCGGATCGGGCAGGGTGAGGAACGACATGCGACCACAGGAGAGGCTAGCCGGAGCGGACTTTCTGCGCGCGACGGCCTGCCTGCTGGTGCTTGCTCATCATCTCGCGCTCCGGCTGGATATGCGCCGAATTCCCGATGAATTGGCACCGGCGGCGCATATTCTCCGCTTCGGCAATTTCGGCGTCGCCATTTTCTTCGTGCTCAGCGGCTTTCTTCTGGCCCGGCCTTTCTGGCGCGCGCTCGATGCCGGCAGCGACATGCCGAGCCTTGCCAGCTATACCATCCGCAGGGCGGCGCGGATTGCCCCCGGCTTCTGGGTCGCCGCCACCGTCGGCTTTATGGTCAGCCTGACGCTGCTTGCCGTGCCGCTGACACCGGAGCTTGCAATCCGCTATGTTTCCGGAATGCTGTTCATGAGCCAATGGCATTGGCGCACGTTTTTCCCTGTCGAAGCCGACGGACCGCTCTGGTCCATCCCCTTCGAGGTCACCAGCTATGTGCTCCTGCCGGGCTGCTTTTTCCTCTTGTTTCGCCTGCCGCGGCTGCGGCAGCGCCGGTTGCTGGCCCGTTCCGCCTGGCTCTGCGTCATTGCCGTCGTCCTCATTGCCCATCTGGCGATCCTCAGGTTCTTCGCGCTGGACGACATCGGGCGGGGCTGGGCCTATGGCCTGCAGGGCGGGGCGAAGGAATGGATGCCCAACTACAATCCGATCGGCTTCTTCGCCGTCTTCGCGCTCGGCGCGCTTGCCGCCGGCATCGACGTTATGCTGCCTGCAAGGCGTTCCTTCTGGTTCGATGCCGCAGCACTTCTCGCTTTATCCATCGCCGGCTACCGCCTCGCCATATCGCCAGGCGGTTCGGCCGAGGCTTACGGCTGGCTAGACATCCCCTACGGATTTCCGGTCTTTCCGCTGGCGATCGCAACCGCACTCGTATCGCTCTGCCATTCGCATCACCTGGGCAGGTTGCTCGACAACACTCCCGTCCGCTACGTCGCCAAGATCTCGTTCGGCATCTATATCTGGCAGGAGATCATCCTGACATTGATCCAAAGACTCGATCCCGGTTCGTTCGGCGCTTCCTCAGACAATGTCGTCATCGGCTGGCTGCAATCCTGCGCACTGACGGCGGCGCTTGTCCTTCTGGCGGCAAGTCTCAGCTACCATCTGTTGGAACGACCGGCGATCGAATTCGGAAACCGTCTGACATCTCGCCCACCCGATCGGGCTACTCCTTTTAAAGTATAATATTGTTTTCGCCTCAACTATAGGCATTAAGGTTAACCAGGAATACTCCCATTTTTGGTGTCTCCAGGGTTAGCGATTTGTTAATTATGACGATGACAAACCTTACCTGAGCATGTATTTGTCTCCACACAGTTCAGAATTGCATCTAAACTTGTGGGCCTTGCTTAATGTATGCTTTTACTTCGAAGACGAGTTCACGCTTCGATCCGTCTCAGCGTCAGACCAAAACCAGGACCCTGGTCATAGCGAATTCCAACATTCGCCAGCCGGAGAGCTTTGCCCATGGCAAAGCAAAGCCGGCACTGCGGTTGGCCGTGAAACGGCTGATCGACATCGTCATCTCGGCCAGCGCCCTCCTCGTGCTGGCGCCGCTTTTTCTGGCGATCGCTCTCTTCATCAAGCTCGACGATGGCGGTCCGGTGTTCTTCCGCCAGATCCGCTGGGGCCTGAACGGCCGGAAGATCAACGTCTTCAAATTCCGCTCGATGCGGGCGGAAGCTTGCGATCCCAGCGGCGTACAGCAGACCGTCAAGGGCGACGTCAGGATGACCGCCATCGGCGCAATGCTCCGCAGGACCAATATCGACGAACTGCCGCAACTGCTGAACGTCCTCAAGGGCGAGATGTCCCTGGTCGGCCCACGCTGCCATGCCATCAACATGCGCGCAGCCGGCAGGCTCTACGAGGAAGTGGTGCCGAACTACCACCAGCGACACGTCATGCGCCCCGGCATCACCGGCCTCGCGCAAACACGCGGCTGGCGCGGCCCGACGACAAGGCCGCTGGCAGCTCGGGCCCGCATCGCCTGTGATATCTATTATGTCAAGAATTTCAGCCTGCTGCTCGACCTGAAGATCCTGTTCAAGACACTGATCATCGAGCTACGCGGCGGCACCGGCTTCTGAGACGCTGCGACAAGCTGCGGCTGCATGATCCGCCAGCAGCTCAGGCGACTCCCAAAGGATTGGAGAGCGCTTTTGGAGTTTTCCTGATCTGATTGAAGCCGTCTGTTTTCTCGACCAAAACAGGCGGCCGCGTTCGTTTGAAGCCGCACGACAACGCTGTTGTCCCTATCCAAGGAAGAAGCCAGACACAAAAAAAGCGGCCATCGAGGCCGCCCTTTCATTGAGGCTTTCGTACCCGGTCAGTCCTGCTGGACGATGCCGCGCAGATGCGTCAGTTCCATGATGAAATGCTCGAGCTTCGACTTGTGCTCGTGCAGCTCTGCATGTTCGAGCTCCTTGCGGGCAGCCTCGATCCGACGGGTCAGCTCGTCCTTATGGAGTTCCTCGACCGGGACGGCGGATTCGGCGAGCAAAGTGCAGCCTGTCGGCAGGATATCGGCAAAACCGCCGAAAACCACGTAGTCCTGCTTCTTGCCGGACGCCGAACGCACGCTCACCACACCGGGCTTGATGGTCGTCATCGTCGGCGCGTGGTGCGCCATGACGGTCATCTCGCCCTCGGTCGCGGGAATGACGACCTCGGTCACCATCTCCGACAAGAGCAGACGCTCCGGCGAAACGAGCTCAAAGTTGAAATTGTCAGCCATCAGTGACTTACCTTCTCGGCTATGGCTTTTGCATCTTGCAATTTGGTCCCGCAGAACGGGCAGTGCAGTATCGCCTGGTCGAGATATCCGAGGCCTTCCTCGGTCTGAACCAGCCCCACAACCATCATGACCACGCCGTTATCGGCACGATAGACGGTCGGTGCTGCCGGTTCCGGAAGTTCCGCCACGACTCCCTTGAGGGAGTCGCAGCAGAATATCTCGTCCTGAGCGTCGCTCATCAAGCGGCAGCGAGCTTCTTGGCCTTTTCGATGGCTTCGTCGATCGAGCCAACCATGTAGAAGGCAGCTTCCGGCAGATTGTCGTATTCGCCGTTGACCAGGCCCTTGAAGCCCTTGATCGTGTCTTCGAGCGCAACCAGCTTGCCCGGCGAACCGGTGAAGACTTCGGCGACGAAGAACGGCTGCGACAGGAAGCGCTCGATCTTACGGGCGCGGGCGACGGCCAGCTTGTCCTCTTCGGACAGTTCGTCCATGCCGAGGATGGCGATGATGTCCTGCAGGGCCTTGTAACGCTGCAGCGTCGACTGAACCTTACGGGCGACTTCGTAGTGCTCTTCGCCGACAACCATCGGGTCGAGCATGCGCGAGGTGGAGTCGAGCGGGTCGACGGCCGGGTAGATGCCCTTTTCAGCGATCGAACGCGACAGAACCGTCGTTGCATCAAGGTGGGCGAACGAGGTTGCCGGTGCCGGGTCGGTCAAGTCGTCAGCCGGAACGTAGATGGCCTGAACCGAGGTGATCGAGCCGGTCGTCGTCGTGGTGATGCGTTCCTGCATCTGACCCATGTCGGTTGCCAGCGTCGGCTGATAACCCACGGCCGAAGGAATACGGCCGAGCAGAGCCGACACTTCGGAACCTGCCTGCGTGAAGCGGAAGATGTTGTCGACGAAGAACAGAACGTCCTGACCCTGGTCGCGGAAGTGTTCCGCAACGGTCAGACCCGTGAGAGCGACGCGGGCACGGGCACCCGGCGGTTCGTTCATCTGACCGTAAACCAGCGCAGCCTTGGAGCCTTCGCCACCGCCATGCTTGTTGACGTTCGATTCGATCATTTCATGATAGAGGTCGTTGCCTTCGCGGGTGCGTTCACCGACGCCTGCGAAAACCGAGTAACCACCATGCGCCTTAGCGACGTTGTTGATCAGTTCCATGATCAGAACGGTCTTGCCGACGCCTGCGCCGCCGAAGAGGCCGATCTTGCCGCCGCGTGCGTAGGGAGCCAGCAGGTCGACGACCTTGATGCCGGTGACCAGGATCTGCGCTTCCGTCGACTGCTCGACATAAGCAGGCGCATCCTGGTGGATGGCGCGCTTATGGGCGGTGACCAGCGGACCGGCTTCGTCGACCGGCTCGCCGATGACGTTCATGATGCGGCCGAGCGTCTCGTTGCCGACCGGAACCGAGATCGGAGCGCCGGTATCGATGACCTGCTGGCCGCGAACGAGACCTTCACTCGAGTCCATGGCGATGGTGCGGACTTCGTTTTCGCCCAGATGCTGAGCGACTTCGAGAACCAGACGGTTGCCGTTATTGTCGGTTTCGAGCGCGTTCAAAATCGCCGGCAGTTCGCCTTCGAAAGCAACGTCGACGACGGCGCCGATAACCTGGGTGACTTTGCCGACAGAGCGGGTAGCTGCCTCAGCCATTTTCTTACCCTCTTTTCCTAACTCAGAGCGCTTCCGCGCCCGAAATGATTTCAATCAGTTCCTTGGTGATCTGCGCCTGACGCTGACGGTTGTAGCTCAGTGTCAGCTTGTTGATCATCTCACCAGCATTGCGCGTCGCATTGTCCATGGCGCTCATCTTGGCGCCCATCTCGCCTGCGACGTTCTCGAGGAGCGCGCGGAAGATCTGGACGGAGATGTTGCGCGGGATCAGATCGCCGAGGATCGACGCCGGATCCGGCTCGTATTCATAGACGGCGCCGGCATGGGCGGCATCTTCGGCAGCGGCTTCCGGAGCCTTGGCCGGGATGAGCTGCTGCGCGGTCGGAACCTGGCTGATCACCGACTTGAATTCGGAGTAGAACAGCGTGCAGACGTCGAACTCACCGGCCGAAAACATCTCGATGATGCGCTTGCCGATCTGGTCGGCATTTTCGAAACCGATCTTCTTGACGTCGCGCAGTTCCTTGCGCTCGATGATCAGCGGCGCATATTCACGGCGCAAGATGTCGTAACCCTTCTTGCCGACGGTGAAGATCTTCACCGTCTTGCCTTCAGCGACCAGCTTGCGGACGTGGTCACGCGCAAAGCGCGCAATCTGCGAGTTGAAGCCGCCGCAAAGACCGCGCTCGGCCGTGCAGACCACCAGCAGATGGACCTTGTCCTGGCCGGTACCGGTCATCAGCGCCGGTGCGCCATCCGCATCGGTGACGGCCTTGGCGATATTCGCCAGAACCGCACCCATGCGCTGCGAATAAGGCCGGGCGGCCTCGGCCGCCTCCTGCGCACGCCGAAGCTTCGCCGCGGCGACCATTTTCATCGCCTTGGTGATCTTCTGCGTCGCCTTGACGGAGGCGATCCGGTTTTTCAGATCCTTGAGTGAAGGCATCCGTGATCCGTCCTAACTTCGGGCCCGATTACGAGAAAGACTTGGCGAAGCTATCGAGAGCAGCGGTAAGCTTGCCCTTGGTATCGTCGCTGATTGCCTTTTCCGTGCGGATCGCGTCGAGGATGGCCGAGCCTTCCGAACGCAGGTACGAAAGCAAGCCCTGCTCGAACTTGCCGACCGATGCGACGGGCAGCTTGTCGAGATAGCCGTTGACGCCGGCGAAGATCACGGCGACCTGTTCTTCCGTCTTCAGCGGCGAGAATTGCGGCTGTTTCAGGAGTTCGGTCAGGCGTGCACCGCGGTTCAGCAGGCGCTGCGTCGCAGCGTCGAGGTCCGAACCGAACTGGGCAAAGGCCGCCATTTCGCGATACTGGGCGAGTTCGCCCTTGATCGAGCCGGCAACCTGCTTCATCGCCTTGATCTGAGCCGACGAACCGACGCGGGAAACCGACAGACCGACGTTAACGGCCGGACGGATACCCTGATAGAACAGGTCGGTTTCGAGGAAGATCTGGCCGTCGGTGATCGAGATGACGTTGGTCGGAATGAAGGCCGAAACGTCGTTGCCCTGCGTTTCGATGACCGGCAGAGCGGTCAGCGAGCCGGCGCCCTTGTCGTCGTTCATCTTCGCGGCGCGCTCGAGCAGGCGCGAGTGCAGGTAGAAAACGTCGCCCGGATAGGCTTCGCGGCCCGGCGGGCGGCGCAGCAGCAGCGACATCTGGCGGTAGGACACGGCCTGCTTCGACAGGTCGTCGTAACCGATCAGCGCGTGCATGCCGTTGTCGCGGAAATATTCGCCCATGGCGCAGCCGGCAAACGGAGCGAGGAACTGCATCGGCGCCGGATCGGAAGCCGTGGCGGCCACGATGATCGAGTACTTCAGGGCGCCACGCTCTTCGAGAACCTTGACGAACTGGGCAACGGTCGAGCGCTTCTGGCCGACGGCGACGTAGACGCAGTAAAGCTTCTCGCCTTCCGGACCGCTCTCGTGAATGGCCTTCTGGTTGAGGAAGGCATCGAGCAGGATGGCGGTCTTGCCGGTCTGACGGTCGCCGATGACGAGCTCGCGCTGGCCGCGGCCGACCGGGATCAGCGCATCGATGGCCTTGAGGCCGGTCGACATTGGCTCATGAACCGACTTGCGCGGAATGATGCCCGGCGCCTTGACGTCGACGCGCGAACGGCGCGTCGCATTGATCGGGCCCTTGCCGTCGATCGGATTGCCGAGCGCGTCGACGACGCGGCCGAGCAGTTCCGGACCAACCGGAACGTCGACGATGGCGCCGGTCCGCTTGACGGTGTCGCCTTCCTTGATGTCGCGGTCGGAGCCGAAAATAACGACACCGACGTTGTCGGATTCAAGGTTCAGGGCCATGCCGCGGATGCCGCCGGGGAACTCGACCATTTCACCAGCCTGGACATTGTCCAGCCCGTAAACGCGAGCGATACCGTCACCGACGGAAAGAACCTGGCCGACTTCCGAGACTTCTGCCTCTTTGCCGAAATTTTTGATCTGGTCTTTGAGAATTGCGGAAATTTCCGCGGCGCGGATATCCATCAGCCAACCTCTTTCAATGCGAGCTTAAGAGTGGAGAGTTTGGTACGAAGAGACGTATCAATCTGGCGGGACCCGACCTTTACGATCAGACCACCGAGAATTGACGGATCGACCGTGACTGATATCGTCACGTCTTTGCCGGTAACGCTCTTGAGTGCCACCTTCAATTCGGTTTCCTGCGCCTCGGAAAGCGCATGCGCCGAGGTGACCTCGGCGGAGATTTCACCGCGATGGTTCGCGGCGATGATGCGGAAGGCCTTGATCATGCCAGGCAGGGCAAACAGGCGGCGGTTGCGCGCCACGACCTTCAGGAAATTGGCGAAGAAGCCGCTGATGCCGGCCCTCTCGCTGATGGCGACAATCGCCTTCAGCTGGTCCTCAGCGGAAAAAACCGGGCTTGCGACGAAGCGCTTCAGTTCGGCGCTCTCATCCAGCATCGCCTGGAAACGGTCGAGATCGGCGGTGACGCTGTCGACGGCGCCCTGTTCGAGCGCCAGCTCGAAAAGCGACGAGGCATAGCGCTCGGCAACACCAGAAGTAAGCTGGGACGTGTCTGCCACTGGCACAAATTTCCCTGATTTCAATCCAAAATCCGGCTCTCGGCGGGCGCCGAACCTATGATCTTGAATTCGTTTTGATTTCCCCCAGAAATCACAAGAGAAGCCTCTTGCTTCTTCCGAAATTCGGGGTCCGTCTAACATAGGATGTTCGGACTCGCAACACGCGTAATGCCCGAATACGCCTTTCGCATGAATTTCTGTCTGCAAAATTGCGCGATGGTCTGAAAGCGGGCCGCGGAAGCCGCCGGCGGCGGCGAAAATTACGTCTGGAAGAAGCCGAAAACATACAGCAGTGGCAGTGCCGCGATAATCGCCTGCACAACCAGAAGTAAATAGTTGAGGTAAGTACTCCCCTTATCTGACAGGATGGAGACGATGCGGGCAAACGCAGCCATGGCGAACGCCGCTCCGAAGGCGGTATAAATCAGCGGCTGAGCCAGCACGAAGGCACCGAGGCCAAGACCGAGATAAAAGCCGCCCATCGATCGGACCTCGCTGAAACCTTCACGCCGCTCGCCGCGCGACGCCAGACCGAAGACCCTCATCGCAAGACCCGGCGCAAACATGATGACGAAGCCGGCCAAGGCCGTGAAGGCGGCTGCGCCGAAGGCAAGCTGCTCACCAAATTCCGTCGGAAACTCAAATTCCATGCCTCGACCCCAAATCATCCGCTGATTCTGCGTTTATGCCATGCTCGGCCGGATCCGGGAACGCAGCGTGCGGAACGATCTACAGAAAGCTCTGCGGATCGATATCGAGCTGCACCTGCACCGATCCGCGCTCCTTCGGCGATTGCGACAGCATCGCCCGCAGGAAGCCCTGCATGTCGGAGTTGCGCCGCCCGTGCACCAGAAGCCGGAAGCGGTGGCGGCCGCGCACCAGCGCCAGCGGCGCCTCCGCCGGGCCGAGCACCGAGATGCCGGACACCTGGGGCGCTGCGTTGCGCATGCCGCGCGCATGGTTTTCGGCGTCGTGGCGGGTTTCGGCCGAGACGATGATCGAGGCCAGTCTGCCGAAGGGCGGCAGTGCGGCGCGTTCGCGCTCGGTGATCTCGCGCTCGTAAAAGGCATCGGAATCACCTGAAACAATCGCCTGCATCACGGGATGCTGCGGCTGGTAGGTCTGCAGCAGCCCATGGCTCTTGAGCCCGGTGCGCCCGGCCCGGCCGGTCACCTGCGACAGAAGCTGGAAGGTGCGCTCGGCCGCACGCGGATCGCCGTTGGCGAGGCCGAGATCGGCGTCGATGATACCGACCAGCGTCATCAGCGGAAAATTATGGCCCTTGGCGACGAGCTGGGTGCCGATGACGATATCGGCCTCGCCCCTGGCGATGGCATCGAGCTCCAGCCGCAGCCGCTTCACACCGCCCATGATATCCGAGGAGAGAACGATCGTCCGCGCCTGCGGGAAATGCCGCTCCACCTCTTCGGCGATACGTTCGACGCCGGGCCCGCAGGCAACGAGATGGTCGAGCGTGCCGCATTCCGGGCATGCTTCCGGCGTGCGCTCGGCATGACCGCATTGATGACACTGCAGCTGCTTGCGGAAGCGATGCTCGACCAGCCAGCTCGAACATTGCGGGCATTGGAAGCGGTGACCGCAGACCCGGCAGAGCGTCAGCGGCGCATAACCACGCCGGTTGAGAAAGAGCAGCGCCTGTTCGCGCCGCTCCACCGTCTTGCCGATCGCCCGGATCAGGACCGGCGACAGGAAGCCGCCGCGCTCCGGCGCGTGCCTGCGCATATCGATGAGATGCAGGTCGGGCAGCGCCGCATCGCCGAAACGCGTCGGCAGATGCACGGTGCTGTAGCGCCCGCTCTGCCCGTTGACCTGACTTTCGACCGACGGCGTCGCCGACACCAGGACGACGGGGAAATCACCGATGCGGCCGCGCACCACGGCCATATCACGCGCATTGTAGAAGACGCGGTCTTCCTGCTTGTAGGCGGGATCATGCTCCTCGTCGACGATGATGAGGCCGAGATCCTCGAAAGGCAGGAAGAGCGCCGAGCGGGCGCCGGCGACGACCCTGACTTCGCCGGTCACCGCCTGGCGCCAGACTTTTTCTCGCATGCGCGGAGCGAGGTCGGAATGCCATTCGGCGGGCTTTGCCCCGAAGCGATCCTGAAAGCGCTCCATGAAACTGGCCGTCAGCGCGATCTCCGGCAGCAGGATCAGCACCTGCCTGCCGCGTTTCAGCGTCTCGGCGATCGCCTCGAAATAGACCTCGGTCTTGCCGGAGCCGGTCACGCCGTCGATCAGCGATACGGTAAATTCGCCCTTGCGAATGTCGGAGACGATCTCTGCGGCCGCCTCTTTCTGCGGCCCTTCGAGGCGAGCGGCGGCAAAATCGGGATCCGGCATCGCCACCACTGGCGGCGGCGGCAGGAATATCGTCTCGAAGATGCCGAGCGTAATCAGACCATCGACGACGCTGGTCGAAACGCCAGCCGCATGCGCCAGGCCGCTGCGTGTCCAGGACAAGCCGTCGGAAGCGGTCTCGAGCACGCGCGTCCGCGCCGGTGTCAGCCGCTCCGGTTTGCCGCCGATGAACTTCAGCCCCTCGACCATCGGCTCGGGCTCGAAGGCGTTCGGCGCCCTCAATGCCATGCGCGCGACGAGGCCGGGCGGGGAGAGCGTATAGGCCGCCACCCAGTCGATGAAATCCCGCATCTCCCTGGAAAGTGGAGGGCAGTCGAAGACATGGCTGATCGGACGGAGCTTCTTCGGATCGACGCCATCCTCGCCGCCGTCCCAGACCACGCCGATCACCTGTCGCGGCCCAAGCGGCACCTGCACGACCGAGCCGGGCTCGACCGCCATGCCTTCCGGCACCGAATAGGAATAGGGTTTCGGCGCCGGCATCGGCACCAGCACCGGAACCGTTCGGTTCACGGGCGGTGCTTCGAACAGCGCGCCAAAGAGATCGGACGAATCTGTGCTCATCGGGCGAGAACATGCCCGCAAATCGACGGAATTGGAACCGCAAAGACGAGGCGGTGCATCTTGCGAGGAATGCGGATTTGCGACGGTTCCGCCAGGATCGCCCATACTCTTAAGTAAGGGTTGCCGGACGAACGATTGGCCGCATAGATTGCCGGAGAGATTCAATTGGAAATGCCGAAGCGCTGTTCTTCGGCCGCTGAATTGGAGCGCGCGAATGGCCAGACTGACCGAAGACGCCAAGGGCGTCTATGTGATCGCCGTAACTCCATTCACCGACGACGGCGCCCTCGATCTCGACAGCATCGACAGCATGGTCGATTTCTACGAGGGCGCCGGCGTCACCGGACTGACGGTGCTTGGCCAACTCGGCGAAGCCCCGAAGCTGACAGCCGAGGAATCGCGGAGCGTGGTCGAACGTGTGCTGAAGCGCCTCGACGGGCGCCTTCCCGTCGTCGTCGGCGTCTCAGCGCCCGGACTTGCGCCGATGCGCGAACTTGCCGAAGCCGTCATGGGCGAAGGTGCTGCCGGCGTCATGGTTGCGCCGCCCTGGACGGTCAAGACCGACGACCAGGCTTTGGCCTTCTATCAGTCGGTCGGCGAAGCCCTGGGCGACACGCCTTTCGTGCTGCAGGACTATCCACTCACCACAAACGTGACGATCGCGCCTGTCGTCATCGAGCGCATCGTCAACGCGGTGCCGAATTGCGTCATGCTCAAGCACGAGGATTGGCCGGGTCTTGCAAAGGTCTCAGCACTTCGCGCCGCCAGCGACAAAGGCGCCATGCGGCGCATCTCGATTCTTTGCGGCAATGGCGGGCTGTTCCTGCCCGAAGAGATGGGCCGCGGCGCCGACGGCGCCATGACCGGCTTTTGTTATCCCGAGATGATGGTCGGCGTCGTCGAAGCCTATGCGGCCGGCAATCCCGATCGTGCCCATGCGATCTTCGATGCCTATCTGCCGCTTGCCCGCTACGAACAGCAGCAGGGCGTCGGCCTTGCCTGCCGCAAATATGTGCTTGCCAAGCGCGGCGTCATCAAGTCCGCCACGCTGCGCAAACCAGGCGCCAGGCTTTCGGCACTCGATATTGCCGATGTCGAGCGGTTGCTGGCCCGCCAGACCATCCGTCTCAAGGAGATCGGCGCCTGAGGGCGGCACGATAGATCGAAGCGGCAGGTATGATTGCGACGGCTATGGTTGTCGAAATAACGTCTTTTCGCCGTCAGGGCAGCCTGACCCATCGAGCTCGAGAACATGGCTATAGCGGTTCCGCGCGCGCGGCTGAAACCCGAGCGACTCCCAGAATTTCGCCGCAGCATCATTTCCCACATGAACAGTGACGATACTGCAGCAGGGGCGTGCATGATCGAGCAGAGAAAGGGCGAGCATTCGGCCGATGCCGCGCCTGCGCATTGCGGGACGAATATAGAATCGCCGCATCCGCAACGCCCCTGACATGGTGGGCTCGATGGTCATGCCCCCGATGCCCGCAAGCCCCTCCGCAACATAGGCGGCCAGCAGCCTTTCGCCGTCACGCTCGAACCTGACGGCACCGGCCGACCAATCGCCGATGAGGCGGGTGATATGAAGATGGCCCTCCTGCCGGGCATCGCGTTCGAGCTTTGCGATCTCCTGCGGCAATCGATCGCGGATAATGCGGATATCGATCTCATGGCAATACCAATGCATCTAGACGGCAGGTACCGGAATCTCGCGCGGCATCGCCGCGGCCGGCATGCCGACCGGCACGAAGGTGACATCGCCGTCGCTGGCCAAATCATACACCGTATGTTTCTCCAGCGCCTTCGTCACCTCGTTGAGATCGCCATCGAGATGCTCGGCGGGGATGAGGTTGCCGATCACGAAATCGAAACGGTCGCCGCGCTTGTTCAACAATTCATGAAAGACGGTCATGTCGCGCAGTTCCGTCGACCATTTCGCCAGCCAGTAGAACAGTCCGGAATTGCGCGCCGTCATGTGGACCGGAAGGATCGGCAGATTGTATTTGCGCGCCAGCCCAACCGCCGACGTCTTCCATGGGCGTTCGTTCAGCCGGCCGTTCGCCCAATAGGCGATACGGCCTGATGGAAAGAGCACGGTCGCCTTGCCCTCCCTCACCGCGTGGTTGGTCAATTGCAGCGTCTCACGCGCCTTGAGCTTGCTCTTATGCTCCTCCCGCCACTCGACCGGGATGACCATCTCGGCGAAACGCGGATTGACGCGGATCGCATCGCGATTGGCAAAGAACATCATGTCGGGCCGACGCGATTTCAGAAGGTCGAATACGGCAACACCGTCGGCGATGCCTGTGGGATGGTTGCTGACGAGGATGAAGCCGCCTGTATCCGGGATGCGCTCGCCATTGGCGATGCCGATGTCGAGCTTCAGCACGCCGCTCAAATATTCGAACGCCTGGAAGCCCGGCATCTTGGCAACCGCATTGGCGAATTCGATCGCCTTGTTATAGCGCAGAAGCGTGTAGAGGAACGGCCGCATGACCGGCCAGAGCGGATTTTTCACGATCCTCTGGCCGCGTTCGGCAATCAGCATGTCGACGATATGGCCGGGCTTTCCCTGTGAAACAAGAACGATCGCTTCCGCGAGCTGTCCGAAAGCCGTCATGGAGTCGCGCGGTGCCATGAAAGATCCTGTCTATGGGCTGTAAGCTATCGCAGTACAATATGATCTAAGGATGACAAAGGCTTGGCCGGCATTAGCAATTCCATAACCGTTCCTGCTTCAAATTGGCGGACTTAAGGGCAAATTCAAGGCCGCGACGTGAACGAACTGCTTGTTATCGCCGATCCGCGCCTGATGGCGGAACGGGCCGCCTGGCTCGAAAACCTCGCTCGCGAGCGCCGTCTTTCCGAGCACACGCTCGATGCCTATGAGCGCGACACTCGCCAGTTCCTGACCTTTCTGACCGGCCATCTCGCCGGCCCGGCGACGCTTGGCGACATCCGGGAATTGCGCCCCGCCGATTTCCGCGCCTTTCTCGCGGCCCGACGCAAACAGGGCTCCGGCGCCCGCTCGCTCGGCCGCAATCTGGCGGGCCTTCGCTCGCTGTTGCGCCATCTCGAAAGGAAGGGCCTGGTCAATGCCGCCGGCGCTGCCGCGATCCGCTCGCCGAAACAGCCGAAGTCGCTTCCCAAGCCGCTGTCGGACACGCAGGCGATCACCGTGGTCAGCAACGAAGCCCAGCTCCATGACGAGCCCTGGATCGCCGCGCGCGATGCGGCTGTCATGACGCTGCTCTACGGCTGCGGCCTGCGCATCTCCGAGGCGCTGGATCTCGTTCCTGCCGACCTGCCGAAGGGGGCGGCGACGCTGCGCATCACCGGCAAGGGCAACAAGACGCGGCTGGTGCCGCTGCTGCCCGTGGTGTTCGACGCGGTCGAGAAATATCGCACGCTCTGCCCATATCATCTCGAAAGCGGCGCGCCGCTGTTTCGCGGCGCCCGCGGCGGCAAGCTGCAGGCGGCGATCATCCAGCGCGCCATGCAGAAGCTGCGCAGCGCCTTCGGCCTGCCGGAGACGGCGACGCCGCATGCGCTTCGCCACTCTTTCGCCACCCACCTGCTTGCCGGCGGCGGCGATCTGCGCACCATCCAGGAACTGCTCGGACATGCCAGCCTATCGACGACGCAAGTCTATACCGGCGTCGATGCGTCGCGGCTGCTCGAGGTGTATGATCGGGCCCATCCGCGCGCCTGATGCATGGCTGTGACAGCGGCCGCGGCCTATCGGCAAGCTCAGCGCTCATGAATCCGACTTGATTCGATGTGCTAAGTTTTCGTTAACGCATTCTCTTAAAGGATTATGCGCAAGCCGAGCGTAGAGCATGAGAAACATAGAGCATGTGACCGGAACATCATCATGACGACATCAATCGGCCGCCGGACCTCATTCCTTGCAGCATCCGGCAACCTGCTGCTCTGGTTGATTGCAGCCTTCCACATGCTGCTTCTTGCGGCGCTGTTGGTCGCCTTCCTGGCAGCACGACCGGCCTCGGCCGAAGACGGCGCCTGCACCGGACGCAATCTGATGATCGATCTGCAGCAGAGCGACCCCAGCCGCTACGCCGAGGCGGTCAAGGAAGCCGAGGCAGTGCCGAACGGCAAGGGCATCTTCTGGAAGATCGAAAAAACAGGACTTCAGCCTTCATGGCTGCTCGGCAGCATGCATGTCACCGATCCGCGCGTGCTGGCCTTGCCGCCGCGCGCCCAGGCAGCCCACGACGCCGCCAGTACGATCATCATCGAATCCGACGAAATCCTCGATGAACGCAAGGCGACCGCCGCCCTGCTGGCGCGGCCGGAGCTGACGATGTTCACCGACGGCACGACGATCGACAAGCTGCTGTCTGCCGAGGATTACACGCGGCTGGAAGCCGGCCTCAAGAAGCGCGGCATCCCGCTCAGCGCCGTCTCCCGCATGCGGCCATGGATGATCTCGAGCGCCGTCGCCCTGCCGGCCTGCGAACTCGCCCGGAAGGCCAGGGGCGTGCAGTTCCTCGACCAGAAGATCGCCACCGACGCCGTTGCTCAGGGCAAGCAGGTCAAGGGGCTGGAGACCCTTGCCGAACAGATCCAGGCGATGGCCGACCTGCCGGTCGAATTCCATATGAAGTCGCTGATCGAGACGCTGGAACTCGGCGACAAGATGAGCGACGTCGTCGAAACGATGACCGATCTCTACCTCTCCGGCGATATCGGCATGACCATGCCGATGCTGAAGACCGTGACGCCGGAGAAGCAAGGCGAAGACAGCGACTATGCAGCCTTCGAACAGCGCGTCATCCTCGACCGCAACAAGGTGATGGCCGAACGCGCCGCTCCCATTCTCGACGGCGGCAACGTCTTCATGGCCGTCGGCGCCCTGCATCTGCCCGGCCAAGCCGGCGTCATCGAATTGCTGCGCAAGCAGGGCTTTACCGTGACTGCGGTGAACTGAACCGGCAGCCTTCAGCCAATCGTCATGCAACAACTAAAACAGCCGCCTGCCTCACGGCAAGCGGCTGCGCACTCGATTACGAATATGTTAGATTACATGTGGATCGGCTTGAAGAAGGTGGCGAGCGCGGCTTCCTTGACCGCTTCCGACATCGTCGGATGCGCGTGGCAGCTGCGGCCGAGATCTTCCGACGAACCGCCGAACTCCATCAGCACAGCAATCTCGTGGATCATCTCGCCGGCGCCGAAGCCGACGATATGGCCGCCGAGCACGCGGTCGGTTTCCTTGTCGGCGAGGATCTTGACAAAGCCATCGGTCGCCAGCATCGCGCGGGCGCGGCCGTTCGCCGTGAACGGGAACTTGCCGACCTTGTAGGCGATACCCGCCGCCTTCAGCTCTTCCTCGGTCTTGCCGACCGAGGCGATCTCGGGCTGCGTGTAGACGACGCTCGGAATGACATCGTAGTTCACATGGCCATGCTGCCCGGCAATGATTTCGGCAAGCGCCACACCCTCGTCTTCCGCCTTGTGCGCCAGCATCGGGCCCTTGACCACATCGCCGATCGCATAGATGCCCGCGACACTGGTCTTGAAGTGACCGTCGATCTCGACGCGGCCGCGATTGTCGAGAGCAACACCGGCCTCTTCGAGGCCGAGACCTGCCGTATAAGGCTTGCGGCCGGTGGCGATCAGCACGACCTCGGCGTCGAGCGTCACCTTATCGCCGCCCTTGACCGGCTCGAAGGTGACCTTGGCGCCCGTATCTGCCTTTTCGACGCCGGTGACTTTGGCGCCGAGATGGAAATCGATGCCCTGCTTGGCGAGCATGCGCTGGAACTGCTTGGAGACTTCGCCGTCCATGCCGCCGAGGATGGTGTCGAGATATTCGACGACCGTGACCTTGGCGCCAAGGCGCGACCAGACCGAGCCGAGTTCGAGACCAATGACGCCGCCGCCGACGACGATCAGTGTTTCCGGCACCTTGTCCAGCGCAATACCGCCGGTGGAGGAAATGATGGTCTTCTCATCGATCTCGACCTGCACACCGGGAATGCCGGCGACATCGGAGCCGGTGGCGATGACGATGTTCTTGCCTTCGATCTCCTGCACCTGGCCGTCCTCGGCGGTGACGGCAACCTTGCCGGCCGAGACGATCTTGCCGCTGCCCTGGAAGGCATCGATCTTGTTCTTCTTGAAGAGGAAGGCGACGCCGTCGACATTCGACTTCACCGTCGCATCCTTGTGCGCCATCATATTGGCGAGGTTGAGCGTCGGTGCGGGAAGATCGATGCCGAGCGCACTCATGCCGTGACCGGCCTGATGGAACATTTCGGAGGCATGCAGCAAGGCCTTCGACGGGATGCAGCCGACGTTCAGGCAGGTGCCGCCATAGGTGGCGCGCTTCTCGACAACGGCGACCTTGAGGCCGAGTTGGGCTGCCTTGACGGCGCAGACATAGCCGCCCGGGCCGGTTCCGATAACGATCACATCGTAAGACATTGCTTCTTTTCCTTTGGATTTTTCAATTAGTCGGCGGCGCGCGACAGCGCGAGGCGGAAGCCGAAGCCGACGAGTGCCGCTCCGGTGATGCGGTTGAACCATTTGCCGCTGGCGATGAAGCGGTCACGGATTGTCTTGACCGTGAAGAAGTAGGAGACGCCGGCAAACCAGGCGACCAGCGCCGCCGCCATGCCGATACCATAGGAGAACTGGATCAGCGCCGGCGTGTCGTGATGGACGAGCGTCGAAAACAAGGACAGGAAGAACAGCACCGGCTTCGGGTTCAGCGCATTGGTGATGAAACCCATGCCGAGGCATGTCAGCATCGAGGCCGACCTGCGGTCTTCGCTCGTGACTTCGATCTCCTGCACATTGAAGCCCGGCTCGCGGAAAGACTTGATGCCGAGATAGACGAGATAGGCGACACCCGCCCATTTGATCATCGCAAACAGCATCAGCGACTTAGAGACGATCAGGCCGAGGCCAAGGATCGTATAGCTGACATGAAAGAGCAGCGAGAAACCCATGCCGAGCCCGGTCATAATAGCGGCGCGACGCCCATGCACGACGCTCTGGCGCAGGATGACAGCGAAATCGGCGCCCGGCACGACGATGAAGATCGAGAAGACAGCCATCAGGCCAAGAAATTCGAAGATGTAGCTCATGCTGATTTCGCCCTGTCCTTCTAACGGCCGCCGCTCACATTGAGGATCGATCCGGTGACATAGGACGCCGACGGTGAAAGCAGATAGAGGATTGCATCCGCCACCTCCTCCGGCATGCCGGCCCGCTGCATCGGCACCGATGGCGCCATTTCGCGCGCCCGGTCCGGCAGGCCACCCGATGCATGGAGATCGGTTTCGATGATGCCTGGCCTGACGGCATTGACGCGAATTCCTTCTCCGGCGACCTCGCGCGCAAGCCCGATGGTGAAGGTGTCGATCGCCGCTTTCGATGCCGCATAATCGACATACTGCGTCGCCGAGCCGAGGATCGCCGCCATCGACGAGACGTTGACGATCGCCCCGCCCTGACCACCATGGCGATGCGACATGCGGCGCACGGCCTCGGCGGCGCAGAGTATCGAGCCGGTCACATTGACGCGCAGCATGCGCTCGATCCGCTCGACCGACATCTCGTCGACCCGCTGCGGATAGTCGACGATGCCGGCATTGTTGACCAGTCCGTCGAGCCGGCCGAAATACTGGTGGACCGCCGTAAACATCGCGGCGATATCCGCGGCCTTGCCGACATCGCCCTGGATGGCCAGTGCCTCGCCACCGCTGTCGGTGATTTCCGCAACGACGGCATCCGCCGCTTGCCGGCTCGCGGCGTAATTCACCGCGACGCGCCAACCCCGGCGCGCAGCAAGCCGGCAGACCGCCGCGCCGATGCCGCGGCTTCCGCCGGTCACGAGAACAACAGGGGTATCGCTCATATCGCACACTCCTTGAATGTCAGCACGTCCCACGGCGCCACCGAAGCCTTGCCCTTACCCCAGGCGCTGGATTCGCGAATGGCGGGACCAAGGCCGGGAAGCACAAGCTTTTCGGCAGCCGCAGCACCTTCCGGCTGCAGATTGTCCATCTCGCCCTTGGCATCCATGCCGTAGACAGCGCCCTGCCAGACCGTGCAGGCATCGAGATCGGCGCCGGTCGCGTCGCCCTCGGGACAATTGAACATCAGGATGCCAATGGCACGCACCGGATCTTCCGATGGCATGACATAGCCTTCCATCACCACAGGCGTCTCCAGCGCGCTGACCTTGAACTGATTGCTGGCGGCGGCCGACGCAGAATTGAGCGGTGAAAAGCGCAATTCATAGGCGCCGTCGCGATCGACATAGACGGCCTGTTCCTGCTTGCAGGCGGCGCCGAGCGCGTTCACAGGAACGGCGACAAACGCGGCGGCCGCGATTGCAGCCACGCTTTTCCATCCCGCCGTGATCCCGACCCCACTCATTGCAGCTTCGGTTCCCTTCGCCCGTCGGCGTTCTCGATCACACCGAAATCGGTCAGCAGCACCAGCACGTGACCGTCCCTGTCGAGTCCCCAGAAAACCGGATAGAACCCGTCGCCCCAGCCGCTCCAGAACACCGCGACATTGCCCTTTTTGCCGGCGACCGGCCGGTGCAGCGCGTAGATGCTCTTGTTGGCGTCGAGATCCGCAGCCAGCACGTCGTCGTAATAATTGATGTCGGCGCCGGGCTTTTGCGCCTGCACCTGCGCTTGCCGTTCGTCGATCAGAGCAAGCGTCTGCGCATCCATGTAGCAGCCGACGCCGGCGTCGACGGGGTAGCCGAAGATCTCGTCGTCCTTCAGCGTTGCCGGATCTTGTCCGGGCAGGACGGCAAGCTCCCAACGATCCGGCCTGCCTTCGGCAAACCGCATGCTGGCGGCGGCGATGCGCCCAAACGCCTGGTAGAGCGTCACCGGGTATTCGCCCGGCGCAACGGTCCTGGCGAGCGCCGGCCGGTCGGGCTGGGCGAGCGGATCGGCGGCGACGATGCGCCCCGAGGTCAGCTCGACATTGCCCATATGGATCACGTTGATCGACCGTCCGGAGAGTTCGCCGTCACCGAGCGTCACCAGCTCGAAATTGCTGCTTGCCTTGCTGACGTCCCAACCAGCCGACGCGGAAACCGGGACATGCGCGGCGGCAGCGCAAAGAACAAGGCGCGCCGCTCGCATGATCCGGTTCCGCATCGAAAAGCTCCCTTAGAGATCGAGAACCAGGCGCTCCGGATCTTCCAGGCTTTCCTTGACGCGCACGAGGAAGGTGACCGCTTCCTTGCCGTCGACGATGCGGTGATCGTAGGACAGCGCCAGATACATCATCGGACGGATGACCACCTGGCCGCCGATTGCAACCGGCCGCTCCTGAATCTTGTGCATGCCGAGAATGCCAGACTGCGGTGCGTTGAGGATCGGCGAAGACATCAGCGAGCCGTAAACGCCGCCATTGGTGATGGTGAAGGTGCCGCCCTGCATGTCGGCCATGGAGAGCGAGCCGTCACGGGCTGCCTTGGCAAGACGGCCGAGGTCCTTCTCGATTTCGGCGATCGACATCTGGTCGGCATCGCGGATGACGGGAACGACGAGGCCCTTGTCGGTGCCGACGGCCATGCCGACATGGCAGTAGTTCTTGTAGATGACGTCGGTGCCGTCGATCTCGGCATTAACAGCCGGCAGTTCCTTCAGCGCATGCGTTACCGCCTTGGTGAAGAAGCCCATGAAGCCGAGCTTGACGCCGTGCTTCTTCTCGAAAATGTCCTTGTACTTGTTGCGCAGATCCATGACCGCCTTCATGTCCACCTCATTATAGGTGGTGAGCATGGCGGCGGTGTTCTGCGCGTCCTTGAGACGCTTGGCGATCGTCTGGCGCAGGCGCGTCATCTTCACGCGCTCTTCGCGCGAGGCATCCTCGACCGTCGACGGGCCGCGCGCAGCAGCGGGCGCTGCCGCCGGGGCAGCGGCCGGTGCGGAAATGCCCTTGGCGACGGCGGCGATGACATCGCCCTTCAGCACCTGGCCGCGCTTGCCGCTGCCGTCGATCTGATCGGCAGAAAGGTTGCTTTCGGCCAGCATCTTCGCGGCCGCCGGGGCCGGCGGCATGGTGGAGACGGAAGCGCTCGACGACGATGCTGCCGCAGCGGCAACCGGCGCCGGCTGAGCGGGAGCCGCCGGCGCTGGCTGGGCAGGAGCGGCGGCCGGTGCGGCAGCAGCGGGCGCGGCGGCGGCGACGGCACCTTCGGCGATCTGGCCGAGCAGGGCGCCGAGGCCGACGGTCTCGCCGGCGGCGACGACGATTTCCGAAAGCGTGCCGGAGGTCGGTGCCGGAACTTCGATGGTCACCTTGTCGGTTTCAAGCTCGAGAATCGGCTCGTCGGCCTTGATGGCGTCGCCGACCTTCTTGAACCAGGTGCCGACGGTTGCCTCGCTGACGGATTCACCGAGAGTTGGAACGCGGATTTCTGTGGCCATTGTTCAGATCCTGATTTCGTGTGTGTTCGTTTTAAGCGTTTCAGACGGCGGGCGGCCGCAAGATGATCGAGGGCATGGGCAGGATATCGAAACGGAAACCGAAACCGGAGGCGATGATCGGATCGCCGTCGGCAAGAGCCTGGGCCGCCGCCTGATCCTCGACTTCGACGACCGCCATGCCGAAGGCGCCTGCACCCTCGAACACCGGACCAACGACGACCGCCGATCCCGCAAGGGCGTGCCGATGC
This sequence comes from Rhizobium sp. H4, assembly GCF_003013335.1. Lineage (NCBI taxonomy): Bacteria > Pseudomonadati > Pseudomonadota > Alphaproteobacteria > Hyphomicrobiales > Rhizobiaceae > Rhizobium > Rhizobium sp. H4. The sequence goes on along the minus strand of NZ_PSOW01000016.1, from coordinate 64,447 downwards.
CAGTATTCGACATGGCTTTTCATCGCCGCCATTTCCTCCCCGGTCCCGTCATGCGGAAAAGTGGGGCGCGGCGGCAGCAGTCTCAAAAAGAAATAAGCCATTACGCCCCCCTTGATTTAACCGCCCAATGCATCCTCGAGGAATGCGGCGAGCTGTGACAGATGCTTCGACATCAGGCCCGTCGCCGGCGAGGCGGCAGCCGGACGGCCGGTGTAACGGACGCGCTGGTATTTCGCATCGATATGGGCAAGCACCCATTCGAGGAATGGATCGATGAACGACCATGCGCCCATGTTTTTCGGCTCTTCCTGGCACCAGACCATTTCGGCGTTTCGGAAGCGCGACAGCTCGTTGATGAGCGCCTTTGCCGGGAACGGATAAAGCTGTTCGACGCGCAGCAGGTAAATGTCGTCGATACCGCGCTTTTCACGCTCTTCGAGAAGATCGTAATAGACCTTGCCGGAGCACATGACGACGCGGCGGATCTTGTTGTCCTTCTGCAGCTTGATCGGGCCGTCTTTGATCACCTCGGCATCGTCCCAGAGCAGGCGATGGAAGGCGGATTCACCGGCCATTTCGGCCAGCGTCGAGACCGCCCGCTTGTGGCGCAGCAGCGATTTCGGCGTCATCAGGATCAGCGGCTTGCGGAAGTCACGCTTCAGCTGCCGGCGCAGGATGTGGAAGTAGTTCGCCGGCGTCGTGACATTGGCGACCTGCATATTGTCTTCCGCGCAGAGCTGCAGGAAGCGCTCGAGGCGAGCCGAGGAATGCTCCGGACCCTGTCCTTCATAACCGTGCGGCAACAGGCAGACGAGGCCCGACATGCGCAGCCACTTGCGTTCGCCCGAGGAGATGAACTGGTCGAAGACCACCTGCGCGCCGTTGGCGAAATCGCCGAACTGCGCTTCCCAGAGCGTCAACGCATTCGGGCGGGCGAGCGAATAGCCGTATTCGAAGCCGAGCACGGCCTCTTCCGAAAGCATCGAGTTGATGACTTCGTAGCGTGCCTGCGTCGGCGAAAGATTGGCGAGCGGAATGTAACGCTCTTCGGTCTCCTGATCGTAGAGAACCGAGTGGCGCTGCGAGAAGGTGCCGCGCTCGCAATCCTGGCCGGACAGGCGGATCTTGTGGCCTTCCAGGCAGAGCGCCCCGAAGGAGAGCGCTTCTGCCATCGCCCAATCGATGCCCTCGCCGGTGGCGATCATGTTGGCCCGGTTTTCCATGAAGCGCTGAATCGTGCGGTGCGCATTGAAGCCTGCCGGGATCTCCGAGAGCTTGCGGCCGATCTCCTTCAGCGTCTTCATCGGCACGGCGGTCTTACCGCGGCGCTGCTCGTCGGCATTGTCGGCGGTGCGCAGGCCCGACCACTCGCCGTCCAGCCAGTCGGCCTTGTTCGGCTTGTAGCTCTGACCGGCCTCGAACTCCTGCTCGAGATGTGCGCGCCAGTCGGCCTTCATCTTTTCGACTTCGCCATCCGTGAGCAGGCCTTCGCGAACGAGACGATCTGCATAAAGCTGCAGCACCGTCTTGTGGCCGCGGATGACCTTGTACATCTTCGGCTGGGTGAAGGACGGCTCATCGCCCTCGTTATGACCGTAGCGGCGATAGCAGAACATGTCGACCACAACCGGCTTGTGGAACTTCATGCGGAATTCGGTCGCAATCTTGGCGGCGTAGACCACGGCTTCCGGATCGTCGCCGTTGACGTGCAGGATCGGCGCCTCGATCATCTTGGCGACATCAGACGGATAGGGCGACGAGCGCGAAAAGGCCGGGTTCGTGGTGAAGCCGATCTGGTTGTTGATGATGACGTGCATGGTGCCGGCGACACGGTGGCCGCGCAGACCGGAGAGGCCGAGAATTTCGGCAATGACGCCCTGGCCGGCGAAGGCCGCGTCGCCGTGGATCAGCAACGGCAGCACCTTGGCGCGTTCAGACAGCGGAATGATGTCGCCGTCCCATACCGTAGCGCTCATGTCCTGCTTGGCGCGAACCTTGCCCATGACGACAGGATCGACGATTTCGAGATGCGACGGATTTGCCGTCAGTGAGACGTGCACCTTGTTGCCGTCGAATTCGCGGTCGGAGGAAGCGCCCAGATGATACTTCACGTCGCCGGAACCTTCGACTTCGTCAGGCGCATAGGAACCGCCCTTGAACTCGTGGAAGATGGCGCGGTGCGGCTTGCCCATCACCTGGGAGAGCACGTTCAGACGGCCGCGATGGGCCATGCCGAATACCGCTTCCTTAAGGCCGAGATGGCCGCCGCGCTTCAGGATCTGTTCCAGTGCGGGGATCAGCGATTCACCGCCGTCGAGACCGAAACGCTTGGTGCCCTTGAACTTGACGTCGAGGAACTGCTCGTAGCCCTCGGCTTCGATGAGCTTGGCAAGGATCGCCTTCTTGCCTTCCGCCGAGAAGGCGACGCCCTTGTCTGGCCCTTCGATCCGCTCCTGGATCCAGGCCTTCTCCTCCGGATTGGAGATATGCATGAATTCGACGCCGAGCGTCGAGCAGTAGGTGCGCTCGAGGATCTCGATCATCTCGCGGATGGTCGCGTATTCCAGGCCGAGCACGTTGTCGATGAAGATCTTGCGATCATAATCGGCTGATGTGAAGCCGTAATTTTCCGGCGACAGCTCATGATAGTCGTCGACGGTAGCGGCGATGCCGAGTGGATCGAGCTTGGCGTGCAGATGGCCGCGCATGCGATAGGCGCGGATCATCATGATGGCGCGCACCGAATCGCGCGTCGCCTGCAGCACGTCGGTGGTGTCGGCCGGCTTGCCGGCGGCTTCGGCCTTTGCCTTCACCTTGGTTTCGATCGCCTTCTCGACGATGCCCCAATTGCCGTCGAGCGCCGACACCAAATCGCCGCCGGCGGCCAGCGGCCAGTGCTTCTTGCGCCAGGAGGCTCCCTTGGCCGCCTTCTTCACATCAGCAGGATCCTCTTCCAGCGCCTTGAAGAAGGCGCGCCATTGATCGTCGACCGATGCCGGATCCTCTTCGTAGCGCGCATAGAGCTGCTCGATATAGGCCGCGTTGGCGCCATCCAGAAACGAGGTGATCTGAAACTGCTCGTTGGCTTCTTGCCGTGCCATGGTGATATGCGGACGCTTCCGTCCGCCTCCTGACTTTGATGAATTTGCCGGCTTCGTCACCGGCTGCCGCATTCCGATTGCCGCCTGTCCGCGGCGCATCTGCTGGTCTCGTGCTGTCACACCGGGCGGAAACGCAGATGCCGTTCTTCCGCCCGGTCTATATGGCTGGCTTAGCCCTTGAGGACTTCAACCAAGGTCTTGCCGAGACGAGCCGGCGACGGCGAGACGCGAATGCCTGCCGATTCCATCGCTGCGATCTTCGATTCCGCATCGCCCTTGCCGCCGGATACCACGGCGCCGGCATGGCCCATGGTGCGCCCCTTCGGCGCCGTGCGGCCGGCAATGAAGCCGGCCATCGGCTTCTTGCGGCCCTTCTTGGCTTCGTCCTTGAGGAACTGCGCAGCGTCTTCTTCTGCCGAACCGCCGATTTCGCCGATCATGATGATCGACTGCGTGGCTTCGTCGGCCAGGAACATTTCCAAGACGTCGATGAACTCGGTGCCCTTGACCGGGTCGCCGCCGATGCCGACGGCGGTCGTCTGGCCGAGGCCTTCGTTGGAGGTCTGGAACACCGCTTCATAGGTCAGCGTGCCCGAACGGGAGACGATGCCCACCGAACCCTTGCGGAAGATCGAACCCGGCATGATGCCGATCTTGCATTCTTCGGGCGTCAGGATGCCAGGGCAGTTGGGGCCGAGCAGGCGCGACTTGGAGCGGTCGAGGCGCGCCTTGACGCGGACCATGTCCATGACGGGAATGCCCTCGGTGATGCAGGTGATGAACGGGATTTCGGCGTCGATCGCCTCGATGATGGCGTCGGCCGCACCGGCCGGCGGAACATAGATGACGGTCGCGTCGGCACCGGTCTTTTCCTTGCCTTCGGCAACGGTCGCGAAAATCGGCAGGCTTTCGCCCTTTGCGCCGGTCCAGGTTTCGCCGCCCTTCTTCGGGTGAATACCGCCGACCATCTGCGTGCCGTAATAGGCAAGCGCCTGTTCGGTGTGGAAGGTTCCGGTCTTGCCGGTCAGACCCTGAACCAGGATCTTGGTGTCTTTATTGACGAGAATAGACATTCTTTCCGATCCTTCAAATTAGCCGTTGATCGCCGCGACGATCTTCTTGGCCGCATCGTCCAAGTCGTCAGCCGCCGTGATCGCGAGACCCGACTCGTTCAGGATCTTCTTGCCGAGCTCGACATTGGTGCCTTCAAGGCGCACGACGAGCGGAACCTTGAGGCCGACTTCCTTGACCGCGGCAATGACGCCCTCGGCGATGACGTCGCACTTCATGATGCCGCCGAAGATGTTGACGAGAATGCCCTCGACCTTGGGATCGGCAGTGATGATCTTGAAGGCCGCAGCGACCTTCTCCTTGCCGGCGCCGCCGCCGACGTCGCAGAAGTTGGCCGGCTCCTTGCCGTAGAGCTTGATGATGTCCATCGTCGCCATGGCAAGGCCTGCGCCGTTGACCATGCAGCCGATATTGCCGTCGAGCGCGACGTAAGCGAGGTCCCACTTGGAGGCCTCGATTTCCTTGGCGTCCTCTTCGGTCTCGTCGCGCAGCGTCCTGACGTCGTCGTGGCGGAAGAGCGCGTTACCGTCGAACGACATCTTGGCGTCGAGAACCCGCAGATGGCCATCCTTCATGACGATCAGCGGATTGACCTCGAGCAGCGCCATGTCCTTCTCGTTGAAGGCCTTGTAGAGCGCCGGGAAGAGCGACTTGGCGTCTTCTGCAGCGGCACCCTCGAGCGCCAGCGCCTTGGAGATCGCTGCGACGTCGGCAGCCGTCACGCCGGCTTCCGGATCGATGGCGATCGTCTGGATCTTTTCGGGCGTGTCATGGGCGACAGCTTCGATGTCCATGCCGCCTTCGGTGGAAACGACGAAGGCGACGCGGCCGACCGAGCGGTCGACCAGCAGCGAGCAATAGAGCTCGCGAGCGATGTCGGCGCCGTCCTCGATATAGAGGCGGTTGACCTGCTTGCCGGCTTCGCCGGTCTGAGCCGTCACCAGCGTATTGCCGAGCATTTCCTTGGCGTGGGCGACCACTTCGTCGATCGACTTGGCGAGACGCACGCCGCCTTTGGCTTCCGGCGACAGTTCCTTGAACTTGCCCTTGCCGCGGCCGCCGGCATGGATCTGGCTCTTGACCACATAGAGCGGGCCGGGAAGCGACTTGGCGGCAGCCTCGACCTCTTCGACCTTGAGGACAGCCACACCCTCGGCAACCGGTGCGCCATAGCCCTTCAGCAGAGCCTTGGCCTGATATTCATGAATGTTCATGGGTTTATCCCTGTTTCGATGACGTCGGCGCCGATTACTTGAGGGCGGGCGCGATGTTGATGCAGGCTTCGCAAAGACCGGCGACGGCGCCGACGGACTTGTCGAAGGCTTCCTTCTCGGTCTTGTTGAGGTCAATCTCGATGACGCGCTCGACGCCGCCGGCGCCGATGACGGTGGGAACGCCGACATACATGTCCTTGACGCCGTACTGGCCGGTGAGATGGGCAGCGCAGGGCAGAACGCGCTTCTTGTCCTTGAGGTAGGATTCGGCCATCTCGATCGCCGAGGCGGCCGGAGCGTAATAGGCCGAGCCGGTCTTCAGCAGGCCGACGATTTCGGCACCGCCGTCACGAGTGCGCTGGATGATCTCTTCCAGGCGCTCCTTGGTGACCCAGCCCATGGTGACGAGATCGGTGAGCGGAATGCCGCCGACGGTCGAATAGCGGGCGAGCGGCACCATCGTGTCGCCGTGGCCGCCGAGAACGAAGGCCGTCACGTCCTGGACGGAAACGTTGAATTCCTTGGCGAGGAAGAGGCGGAAACGCGAGGAGTCGAGAACGCCGGCCATGCCGACGACCTTGTTGGCGGGAAGGCCGGAAAACTTCTGCAGCGCCCAGACCATGGCGTCGAGCGGGTTGGTGATGCAGATGACGAAGGCATTCGGCGCATATTTCTTGATGCCGGCGCCGACCTGCTCCATGACCTTGAGGTTGATGCCGAGAAGATCGTCGCGGCTCATGCCCGGCTTGCGCGGAACGCCAGCGGTGACGATGCAGACGTCAGCGCCTTCGATGGCGGAATAGTCGCTGGCGCCGGTCAGATTGGCGTCGAAGCCTTCGACCGGAGAGGACTGTGCGATATCGAGGCCCTTGCCCTGGGGAATGCCATCGGCGATGTCGAAGAGGACGATATCGCCCAGTTCCTTCAAGCCGGCGAGATGCGCCAGCGTGCCACCAATCATGCCAGAACCAATGAGTGCGATCTTGTTACGCGCCATTTCGCTGTTTCCTTTGCGATCAAATTCGTCGAACGACGCTTAGGCACCGCTCAATGACGCAATCGCATAGACCCAAAGCCTAAAAATGGCAATGCATTAATTTTGATGCAGCATTTTCAATCGTTTAGATATCAAAATTCTTACGTAAACGTAAGAGTTCCCGTCACCAAATTGTTACTCGGCGGCGCGTTTTTCGTGGTGCAGTGCAAGATATTCAGCACTGCGCATTTCGAAGAGGCGCGAGGCCGTGCGATCGAATTCAAAGCCCTCGGTGCCCCGGCGGTTGACGAGCAGGTCCTCCGGCAACGCCGCCGCGGATATGTAAAGCCGCACGGCATGATCGTAGAGCGTATCGACCAGAATGATGAAACGCTTGATCTGGTTCCGTTTGTCCGGCCCGAGCAAGGGAACGTGATCGAGGAAGACCATATCGAAGCGCTCGGCGATGGCCAGGAAATCGGCGGCCCCGAGCGGCTTGTCGCAAAGATCGGCGAAGGAGAACCGGGCCATGCGGTCGGCGGCGAGCGGCACATGGATCGAGCGTCCTTTCATCGGGATATCGAGCGGCTGCGCCTTGCGCCCATGCAGCGCCTGCGTCCAGGACGCCTCCATCGCCATGTCGTTATGTTCGTTGATCGGCACGAGATAGACCGGCTGGCTGCTCAGCTTCTCCATCCGGTAATCGGTCGGCGAATCCAGCGTGACGACATCGACATGCTCCCTGAGCAGGGCGACGAAAGGCAGGAACAGGCCGCGGTTGAGACCATCCTTGTAGAGATTGTCGGGCTCGACATTCGAAGTCGCGACCAGCACGCAGCCTCGCGCAAACAGTTCGGAGAACAGCCTCGACAAGATCATCGCGTCGGCAATGTCGGTGACCGTGAACTCGTCGAAGCAGAGCAGTTCCGCTTCCTCGTAAAGGGCCGCGGCGACCGGCGGCATTGGGTCGGCCTGCTTCGTCTCGCCGTTCTTGAGCTTCAGCCGATGCGCCGCGATGCGGTTGTGCACATCCGCCATGAACTCATGGAAATGCGCCCGCCGCTTCTTTCGGCACGGCGCCATCGAGAAGAACATATCCATAAGCATGGTCTTGCCGCGTCCGACGCTGCCGTGGATATAAAGCCCCTTGATGCCGCCTACGGCTTTCTTCTTCGAGGCGAACAGCCAGCCGAGCGCGCTCGATTTCGCCGCCGGTCGCTGCTGCTTCAGCCCGGCGAGCACCCGATCCAGGCTTTTGGCCACATCCATCTGGGCGGAATCGACCTGCAACGCACCGGAAAGCGTCAGCGATTTAAGCTGTTCGCAGACGCTGAGCGCATAGTCTGGCATTGGCTGCATAAGGGCATGTCCGCCTGTCAGTCATCGGCGGGGCGCCGCCGGATCGTTTACCGCGCCGGTCGATTACCGGCTGAGGCTGATCGGCTGACCGGTATTCGTCTGGCCTTGGAAGCGGTTATCGGCCGTCTTATAGACGCTGCCGATCTGGTTGCCCGAACGGTCCTTGAGCAGCACCTGCTTGCCCGCGACCTCCCAGGAGCCCATGGCCGTCAGCTCGCCGACGCAGCCGCGCGTGCCGCCGCGCGACCCGCTACCGAGATTGGTCAGCGTCAGGAACATGTCGCAACTGCCGTTGACGCGCCAGTTTCCGACCATCGATTCCTTCGTAACGTCGAGCGCATTCGCGGCGACCGCGCCCGGCTGGGCACCCGGCATCGGCGATGTCGAGGCCGGCGCGGCCGGGAACTGCGAGCTGCCGGCCGGCGGCGGAAGCTGTCCGCCCTGCACGGAGGGAACCGGCTGCGCCGTCAGCGGCGCCGGCGCGGCGCTGGGAGAGTTGGAGCTGTAATCATATGCCGTACGCTGACAACCGGCTAGCGCGAGAGCCATCACCAGACCTGTCATCGCATATCGCAACTGCATCATCATACTCCTGAAATTCGGCTGTCGCCGCAGAGAAACGGACGTGAGACAAGATCCGATTATCGTAATTCGCTTTGGTTAATCAAGTCGGGCGGCATAAATTGCCCGTGACAACACCTAATCGAAAAACGATACAGTTCAACTGTCCCGCTGCAAAACTTCCTGCCCACAGAATTTGTCAGCAAGGTGTTGCGCGTGTTGATCTCTGTCCGGATTGCTGTCGAACGCTCGTAATATCTCGGAACAACGCTCGAATGAGCTCCCGCGATCTAGACGGCTTCTGGATCGAAGCCGTCTATTCCGCTATCGGCATGCAGGCGATCAGACCCGGCGCTCGACCATCATCTTCTTGATTTCGGCGATTGCCTTGGCCGGATTGAGCCCCTTGGGGCAGGTCTGCGCGCAATTCATGATCGTGTGGCAGCGATAAAGGCGGAAGGGATCCTCGAGATCGTCGAGGCGTTCGCCCGTCGCCTCGTCTCTGGAATCGATCAGCCAGCGATAGGCCTGCAGCAGCACGGCCGGGCCGAGATAACGGTCGCCGTTCCACCAGTAACTCGGACAGGAGGTCGAGCAGCAGGCGCAAAGAATGCATTCGTAAAGACCGTCGAGCTTCTGCCGGTCCTCATGGCTCTGCTTCCATTCCTTGGCCGGCGTCGGCGACACCGTCTTCAGCCAGGGCTCGATCGAGCGATGCTGGGCATAGAAGTTGCTGAGATCGGGCACAAGATCCTTGACAACAGGCATATGCGGCAGCGGATAGACCTTCACCGCGCCCTTGATATCGTCGAGACCCTTGGTGCAGGCAAGCGTGTTCGTGCCGTCGATATTCATCGCGCACGAGCCGCAGATGCCTTCGCGACAGGACCGGCGCAGCGTCAGGGTCGGATCGATCTTGTTCTTGATGTAGAGCAGGCCGTCGAGCACCATCGGACCGCAATCGTCGACATCGATGTAGAAGGTGTCGATCGACGGGTTTTGGCCATCATCCGGGCTCCAGCGGTAGACGCGGAACTCGCGGGTGTTCGTCGCACCCGCCGGCTTCGGCCAGACCTTGCCTTCGCGCATCTGAGAATTCTTGGGGAGAGCGAGTTCAACCATACCAGGTTCCTCTTGAAATCAGTAGACGCGGGCCTTCGGCTCAATCTTGTACGGATCGATGCCTTCCGCGATGAGCGCGGTGTGTACAGGGCGATAGTCGAGTTTCACGTCGCCCGCCTCGTTGACCCAGGCAAGTGTGTGCTTGCGCCAGTTGACGTCGTCGCGGCCGGCGAATGCGCCCTCGGTATAATCCTCGCGGGCATGCGAACCGCGGCTCTCCTTGCGGGCCTCGGCGCCGTAGATCGTTGTGATGGCGTTGGCCATCAGGTTCTGCAGCTCCAGAGTTTCCACCAGATCTGAGTTCCAGACCATCGACCGGTCGGTGACCTTGATGTCGCGCATTTCCTGCCAGATCGCCGAGATGCGCCGGCAGCCGGATTCCAGCGATTCCTGGGTGCGGAACACCGCGGCGTCTTCCTGCATGGCGCGCTGCATCTTCTCGCGCAGGTCAGCCGTCGGCGTGCCGCCGCCGGCGTAGCGCAGACGGTCGAAGCGGTCCATGATCTTGTCGCAGGCCGAAACGTTCAGATGCGGGATCGGCGCTGCGCGGTCGATCACCTCGCCGGCGCGGATCGCAGCAGCCCGGCCGAAGACCACGAGGTCGATCAGCGAGTTGGAGCCGAGGCGGTTGGCGCCGTGCACCGAAGCGCAGCCTGCCTCGCCCACCGCCATCAGGCCGGGAATGATCCGCTCCGGATTGGCGCTGTCGGCGTTCAGCACTTCGCCCCAATAGTTGGTGGGAATGCCGCCCATATTGTAATGGACGGTCGGCAGGACCGGGATCGGCTCGCGTGTGACGTCGACGCCGGCGAAGATCTTGGCGCTCTCGGAAATGCCCGGCAGGCGCTCATGCAGAACGGCCGGATCGAGATGGTCGAGATGCAGGAAGATGTGATCCTTGTTCTTGCCGACGCCGCGGCCTTCGCGGATCTCCAGCGTCATGCAGCGTGAAACCACGTCGCGCGAGGCAAGGTCCTTGGCCGAAGGCGCATAACGCTCCATGAAGCGTTCACCCTCGGAGTTGACGAGGTAGCCGCCTTCGCCGCGCGCGCCCTCGGTGATCAGACAGCCCGAACCATAGATGCCGGTCGGATGGAACTGCACGAATTCCATGTCCTGCAGCGGCAGGCCGGCGCGCGCCACCATGCCGCCGCCGTCGCCGGTGCAGGTATGGGCAGAGGTCGCCGAGAAATAGGCGCGGCCGTAGCCGCCTGTCGCCAGCACCACCATCTTGGCGGCGAAGCGATGGATCGTGCCGTCATCAAGGCACCAGGCGACGACGCCGGTGCAGCGGCTGCCGTCTTCTGACATGATCAGGTCGAGCGCAAAATACTCTATGAAGAATTCGGCATTGTTGCGCAGCGACTGGCCGTAGAGCGTGTGCAGGATGGCGTGGCCGGTGCGATCGGCGACGGCGCAGGTGCGCTGCACCGGCGGGCCTTCGCCATAATTCTGCATGTGGCCGCCGAACGGCCGCTGATAGATCTTGCCTTCCTCGTTGCGCGAGAACGGCACGCCGTAATGCTCGAGCTCATAGACCGCCTTCGGCGCTTCCATGGTGAGATACTGCATGGCGTCGACGTCGCCGAGCCAGTCGGAACCCTTGACCGTGTCGTAAAGGTGCCATTGCCAGCTGTCCGGCGTCATGTTGCGCAGCGAGGCGGCGATACCGCCCTGGGCCGCGACCGTGTGCGAACGAGTCGGGAAAACCTTGGTGATGCAGGCGGTGCGGAAACCCTGCTCGGCCATGCCGAGTGTCGCGCGCAAGCCGGCGCCGCCGGCGCCAACGACGATCACGTCATAGGAGTGATCGACATATTGGTAGGCCTTGCCATTCTGGGCGGGTGAAGTCGGTGCCATAGCGAGCTTATCCTACGAATGCGATTTTCAGAATGGCGAAGAGACAGAGGCCGGCGATCACGATCGCGAAGAACGTGTTCAGCATCAGCAGCGCGATCTTGCCGAATTCGCCATGCACGTAATCCTCGATGATGACCTGCATGCCGAGCTTCATATGGATGACGCCCGAGATCACCATCAGGCCCATGACGACGGCGACGAACGGGTTCGACAGGGCGCGAACCACATCCGCATAGGGCGCGCCGGCATAGGCGATCATGAAGATGACGAAGAAGAGGATCAACGGAATGTTGGAGACGGCGGTCAGCCGCTGACGCCAGAAATGGCTCGTGCCTTCCTTGGCGGAGCCAAGCCCGCGAACCTTGCCGAGGGGGGTGCGCATATCCATGAGAGGACCTTCAGAAGCGAATGAGGAGGCCGATCACCCAGACCAGTACGGTCAGACAGAGCGACCCGATGACGTTGGCGATGGCGAGCTTGGTCGAGACTTCCTTCTCGAAACCATAGCCGAGGTCCCACATGAGGTGGCGGAAACCGCCGAGCATGTGGTGCAGCAATGCCCAGGTGTAGCCAAGCAGCACGAGCTTGCCGAGAAGGCTGCCGAGCACCCAGTTGGCCCAATCATACGACGCTTGGCCGCTTGCCGCCGCGATCAGCCACCAGGCGACGAGCAGCGTGCCGACATAGAGCGCACCGCCGGTAATGCGGTGAACGATCGACATGACCATGGTGGGAATAGGTTTATAAATTTGCAGATGCGGCGATAGGGGCCGGTTATTTGTCACGTTCGCCATCAGAACCTCGCGGCGGCTTCTCTGCGCTCCCGGATTTCGGAGCATGCTCAGTCAACCACACGAATGACAAAATTCTCTGTGTGCGTTGCATCAATTGCGACGTTTACTCACCGGAAAGCCCGACGACAAGCACAATCGCTGTCTGCTTTTAATTTAATCGATTCGGGTTACCCCTAAGTTTGCGGGTGAGAGCAGTTTCAGAAAAACTGCGACGCGGTTTTCCGCCCGGAATTGCGTAAGAACAAAAGGTTAGAGCCTATCTGCACTTCGGCGAAAGCTGAACCGCGCTCAGCAACCTGGTCTTTTCGGCTCAATATTTATGCCGCTCTCCCCATGCGCATGGACAAGCAACGGCTTTTGGCGCAATCTGGCATTAACGATTTGTTAATGATCGGGAATTCCGGAGGCCGGCATCCATGTTTCGCAGTCCGTCTGCAGTCGCCCTGCTTGCACTCGCCGCGCTTGTCGCCTTGCCTGTTGCCGCCGGCGAGCGCCGTCTCGATCATCGCTTCGCCGATCATCGCTTCCTTGGCCACCGCCACGCCTTGCACAACGGATTGTTTCTCGGCCAACGCCTCGGCTGGCGTGATCGCGGCATCCGTTTCGATAGCGCCTATATTCGCCGACACGGCAGGGAGCGGATGCCGTTCCTGAAGCAGTTTTCGTCCGCGGCGACGAATCGCGTCGCCCGCAGCAGCCTAATCATCATCGCGCCGCAGCCGCCGGGTGGCGACGGCGGCGACACCTATGCCGGCGCCTATGCCTATCAGATCGATGGCGGGACTTATGTCGGCGGCAATGGCTACGGGTATTATCCCTCAGCCCGGCCGGTGCCGCTGGCGCCGAAAGCGAAGGTCATCGACGTCGCCATCCAGGACGATCCCTGCAGCTACGAGGCCAATGTCTGCGTGATCCGGCCTTAAGATATTGACCCGAAGCGCCAGACCGTCGCCTTCTTGATTTCGCTGTCCTCCAGCGCGCGCGTCACCGGCACCTGATAGGTCGCACAGAATTCCAGCTGTTCCCGTGGCAGATAGCTTCTCCCGGGATCGCCGACCAGAACCAATATGCCTTCCGCCGTCAGCCTCGTCAGCCAGGGAACGAGCGCATCGGCGAAGGCACGGTCGTAAAAGACGTCGCCGGCAAGCACGATATCGGCGTCGATATCCTGTCCGATAAGATTGGCGCCGGTAAATCCGAGAGAGACGCCGTTGGCCTCGGCGTTCAGCCGGATCGCCGTCTCCGCCCAGGGATCGATATCGGCGGCCGTCACCTCACGCGCACCGGCCATGACAGCTGCAATGCCGACGAGGCCGGAGCCGCTGGCAAAATCCAGCACGCGCTTGCCGCGCACCATCTCCGGGTGATCGAGGAGGTAGCGCGCCAGTCCCTGCCCGCCCGCCCAGGCAAAAGCCCAGAAGGGCGGCGGCAGGCCGATCGCTTCCAGCTCCTCCTCCGTCTTCAGCCAGAGCTCATGCGCCTCGCTGGCGAGATGAAGCGAAATCTCCGGCACATGCGGCGGCGCCATCAGGCTGGTATTGACGCGGATGAAGGCTTCCGGATCGGTTTTCAAAGGTCGTCAGCGCGGCGGATTGTCGAGCCCGCCCATGCGGCAGACTTCGGCCCATTCGTCATCGGTCACCGGCTGCACCGAAAGGCGCATCGAGGTGACGAGTGACATCTTGGCAAGTTTCTCGCTCGCCTTGACGTCCTTCAGCGTCACCGGCTTCGGCATGTCCATGACCGCGCGGATATCGACGCAGTCCCACTTCGGATCGCCCTTGGCGGTGGAATCGGGATGCGACAAAGCGCAGACCTCGACGATGCCGACGATCTCCAACCCGTCATTGGAGTGATAGAAGAAACCCTTGTCGCCGAGCTGCATCGCCCGCATGTTGTTGCGCGCCAGATAGTTGCGAACGCCGGTCCATTCCGTACCCTTTTCACCGGCAGCCTTCTGCTGCTCCCAGGACCAGGAGGCGGGTTCGGATTTATAGAGCCAGTGCGCCATGCTTACGCCTCCGGCTTGTTGAAGACCCAGTTGAAGGCTTGGACCTCGACGCTTTCGAACAGGCCGGCCTTGGCGTAAGGATCGGCATCGGCAAGCGCAAGTGCAGCGTCCTTCGTTTCCGCTTCGACGACGATCAGGCTGCCGCAGGCTTTGCCCTCGTCATCGAGAAATGGGCCGGCAATCTTCAACGTGCCCGCAGCGTTCAGCCCGTTCAGATACTCGAGATGCGTCGGCCGCGTCTCCATGCGGACGTTCAAATGTCCCGGCTTGTCCTTGCAGAGAAGGGCGAAAAGCATGTCTATTCTCCTATTCGGTGGTGATTGGACGCGTCATCAACTGCTCGATGGCGTCAGATATGTCGAGCTTGCCGTCGATGATGGCGGAAACGGCATCGGTGATCGGCATGCTGATCGAAAGTTCCGCCGCAAGGCGCGCGGCGACGGAGGCGGCAAGTGCGCCTTCCACCAGCGCCCCTTGCAAGGGATCGACCTTTTCGCCGCGTCCGAGCGCGATGCCGAAGCGCAGATTTCGCGATTGATGGCTCGTTCCCGTCAGCACCAGATCGCCGAGACCGGAAAGCCCGCGCACCGTGTCCGCCTTCCCGCCCTTGGCAACGACGAAGCGTGACATTTCCGCAAGTCCGCGCGCAATCAGCGCCGCACGCGCCGAATCGCCGATACCGCCGCCCTCGACGATGCCGCAGGCGATCGCCAAAACGTTCTTCAGAGCGCCGCCGAGCTGCACGCCGATCCGATCGTCGGAGGCATAGAGCCGAAAGGTCCGGCCGGAGATCGCCTGCGCCAGCCGCTCCGCGGTCTCCATGTCACCGGCCGCGATCGCCATCGCCGTCGGTAGGCCTTTGGCGATATCGGCGGCGAAGCCGGGGCCGGAAAGCACCGCGACCGCATGGTCGGGCAGTTCGCGTTCCAGCATGTCGGTCAGGAGATTGCCGGTTGCCCGCTCGATGCCCTTGGCGCAGCTGACAACGACGGCATCGTCAGAGAGGTAGGGACCATATTGCCGCGCGGCGTCGGCCTGGGCTTGCGAGGGCATGGCAAAGAGCACGATGGAGGCGCCGGCGATCGCATCCGCCTCGGCCGAAAACTCCAGCGACTCGGGCAGCGGGATGCCGGGCAACACCGCATCATGCAGCCGTTCGGCCTTCAGATCGGCGATCAGCGACGGATCGCGCCCGACGAGCGTCACCGCGCTCCGCCCGGTAAGAGCGATAACGGCGGCGAGCGCCGTGCCGAAAGCCCCTGATCCGACAACGGCGATCTTTTCGCTCATGCCTTGGCCCCTCTCTTTCCGAAACCGATGAGTGTCTCCGCCTTGGAGTCGAGCGGCCAGCGCGAGCGCGGCTGCACGTCGAGCGGATCGGGCGCAATACCTATGGCCATCCGCTCCAGGCCTGCCCAGGCGATCATCACGGCATTGTCGGTGCAGAGACTGAGCGGCGGCGCGATGAAGCGGAAGCCGTTCTTGTCGCACAGCGCCTGTAGCGTGCCGCGCAGTTCGAGATTGGCGGCGACGCCGCCGGCGACGACGAGCGCCGGCTTCTCGCCGATGACGGGAAATTCCGTCTTGAACCGCTGCAGACCGCGGCCGATGCGGTCCTTCAGCGTGCGTGAAATCGCCCGCTGGAACGAAGCGCAGATATCCGACACGTCCTGATCGCTGAGCGGCGCGATCTCCTGCGCCGTCTGCCGCACCGCCGTCTTCAGGCCGGAGAAGGAGAAATCGAGCCGCGTCTCGCCGACCAGTGGCCGCGGAAAATCGAAGCGACCGGCGTTGCCGTCCCGCGCCATGCGTTCCACCGCCGGGCCGCCGGGATAGGGCAGGCCGAGCAGTTTTGCCGTCTTGTCGAAGGCTTCCCCGAGCGCATCGTCGATCGTCGTGCCCCAGCGCTGATATTGTCCGACGCCGCGCACCAGGATGAGCTGTGTATGGCCGCCGGAGACGAGCAGCACCAGATAGGGAAAGGAAAGCCCGTCGGTCAGCCGCGCCGTCAGCGCATGGCCCTCGAGATGGTTGACCGCATAGAGCGGCTTGCCGGCGGCCTTGGCGATCGCCTTGCCGGTCATCAATCCCACCAGCAGCCCGCCGATTAGCCCGGGGCCTGACGTGGCGGCGATGGCGTCGACATCGGCCAGCGACACTTTGGCGCGCTTCAGCGCCTCCTCGATCAGCTCGTCCAGCGCCTCGACATGGGCGCGCGCGGCGATCTCCGGCACCACACCGCCATAGGCGCTGTGCTCGTCGAGCTGGGAAAGCACGACGTCCGACAGCACATTGGCATGCCCCTCCGCATGGCGCTCGACAACCGCGGCGGCGGTCTCGTCGCAGCTTGTTTCGATGCCGAGGATGCGCAGAAAGGGAACCATGAGGCCTGTTCGTTGATTGCGATGGAACCGAAACCCGTTTACGAGAATTCCGGTAACAACGGAACAGAGCGGATGCAAACAAAACCTTTCCGGATCGGTACGCGGGGCAGCCCGCTGGCGCTCGCCCAGGCGCATGAGGCCCGCGACCGGCTGATGGCGGCGCATCACCTGCCCGAAGAGATGTTCGAGATCGTCGTGCTGTCGACCAAGGGCGATCGCATCACCGACCGGTCGCTTGCCGAGATAGGCGGCAAGGGCCTCTTCACCGAGGAGCTCGAACAGAAGCTTGTCTCGGCCGAGCTGGATTTCGCCGTGCACTCCACCAAGGACATGCCGACGCACCTGCCGGACGGCCTTCATCTCGCCGCCTATCTGCCACGCGAGGATATCCGCGACGCCGTCGTCGGCCGCACCGCGCCCAAGCTGATCGACCTGCCGCATGGCGCCACCGTCGGCTCTTCGTCGCTGCGCCGGCAGGCGCTGATCCGCCGCATGCGGCCCGACATCAACGTCATAACCTTCCGCGGTTCGGTCGAAACCCGGCTGCGCAAGCTCGAAGAAGGTCAGGTTGATGCGACTTTGCTGGCGCTCGCCGGCCTCAAACGCCTCGGCAAGGTCGAAGTGCTGACCGATATCCTCGATCCCGACACTTTCCCGCCGGCGCCGGCGCAGGGGGCGATCTGCATCGAAAGCCGGATCGGCGACACGAGGATCGACGATCTGCTGGCGGCGGTCAACGATGCCGCGACCTTCGACACCGTTTCCTGCGAACGCGCTTTCCTCGCCGCTCTCGACGGTTCCTGCCGCACGCCGATCGGCGGTTATGCCGTTTGCGAGGGCGACCTCATCCGCTTTTCCGGCCTCATCATCACGCCCGACGGCCGCAGCCAGCATGCGGTGACGACCGACGGACACCGTCGCGATGCGGCCGCGCTCGGCACCCGCGCCGGCCAGGACGTGCGCGCAAGGGCTGGCAGCGCCTTCTTCGACGACTGGCACTGAAGCAGTCATGCGCGTGCTCGTCACCCGCCCCGCACATTCGGCCGAGAAAACCGCTCAACGTCTGCGCGACATGGGCCACGAGCCGCTGCTACTGCCACTGCGTCGGCCACAACATGACAGTTCCGCAGCCGCCAGCGCGCTTGCCGCCACCCGCGGAGCGATCGCGGTGACCAGCGCCGAAGCCATGAGGGTCCTGTCGGCTCTCGGCGAGACACTTGGTCCGCACCTAGACCGCCCGATTTTTGCGGTCGGCGAGACGACGGCGCAAGCGGCGCGGCGCCTTGGCTTCCGAACCGTCACCGCATCTTCGGGCAACGGCCGCGATCTCGCCGATCTCGTCGGCGCCCAAAGCGTGGAGGACTTGCTTTACCTCGCCGGCAGGCCGCGCGCAGAAACCTTCGAAGGCAGATTGCGCGAACTCGGCATCCGCTTTTCCGTCGCCGAATGTTATCGCATGCTGCCGGTCGCTCCCGGCCCGGCCGACATCAAGGCGATTTTTTCCGGCCATCGCCTGGATGCCGTTCTGTTCTATTCCCGGCAGACGGCCGAGGATTTCTTTCAGCTGGCAGAGCTGCGATCGGCTTTGTCGGAACAGGGCGGAATCCGCCTTCTCTGCCTCAGCGAGGCGGTAGCGCAGGCGATTCCGGCCTCCCTGAAAGAGACTGTGGCGATTCCCTCGATGCCGGATGAGATAAGCCTTTTGTCGCTGCTTTGAATGCTCCAGCTGCCCAAATTTGATCTAACCTCTTCCCTTAACTAGCATCACTGTCTAGTTTCGTTGCAATGCAGGATAAAGAGGACCTTATGGTATCGGGAACCCCGCCACGCCATTCCAAGAGCGCCGACGAGCCGGTCACGATCGACCTCGATTCTCAGGATTTCGCCTCCGTAGCCGATACCGAAAAGCCGGTGGACACTGATGCCGGCGAGGCCGACAGCACCGCCGCCGATGCCGATCTGCCGCCCGAAACCGAAGCGGCGTCGCAGCCCGAGCTTCAGAGCGAGCCGGAGGCGGAAGCGCCGGAGGAAACCACGGCGGCCGCCGAACCTTCCTTCACGTCGTCTGCCGAACAGCCCGCGTCAAAAGGCGCCGGCGCCTCCGGTCTCATCGCCGCCGGCATCTTCGGCGGTCTCGTGGCGCTGCTTGGCGCAGGCACCATCCAATATGCCGGATACCTTCCGGGCTCATCGGCGCCGCAGACGGCCTCGCCTGAGATCGCCGATCTCTCCGGCGAGATCGACGGCTTGAAACAGACCGTCGCCAACCTTGCCGCCAATCCCGCAAGCACGGATGACGGCGCGCTTGAGACGCGCATTGCGGCGCTGGAAACGGCTGCGAAGAACGCCGCGGCGGCGCCGACAGGCGACCCGGCAAATGTCGAGGCGCTCAACCAGAAGATTGCGGAGCTGAGCGGCCAGGTCGAGCAGCTGCGGGCCACACTTGCCCAGTCCTCCGAGCAGCAGACGAGCGATGGCGCCGATATCGCCAAGCGCCTCGACGAGGCCGAAAAGAAGCTGAACGAACCGCGCCAGGATGTCGCCGTCGCCCGGGCGATCGCGGCAGCCGCCCTCAAGGCGGCGATCGATCGCGGCGGCCCTTTCCTCGCCGAACTTGATACTTTCGCCGGCGTCGCTCCCGACGATCCTGCCGTCGCCGACCTGCGCAGCTTTGCCGAGACCGGCATTCCCTCACGCGCCGAGCTCGTGCGTCAGGTTCCTGACATTGCCACCGCGATCGTCGAGGCCGTCAATCAGCCGGATCCGAACCAGAGCTGGTCGGACCGACTAATGGCGAGCGCCAAGTCGCTGGTGACCGTGCGTCCCGTCGGCAATATCGAGGGCGAAAGCGTCGAAGCCATCGCCGCCCGCCTGGAGGACAAAGTGAAGAACGGCGATCTGTCCGGTGCTTCCGCCGAATGGAATGCTCTGCCGGCTCCCGGAAAGCAGGCCTCCGCCGCCTTCAAGCAGTCGCTGGAGGCGCGCATCCGCGTCGAGGAGCTGGTCGGCGGGGCGCTGTCGAAGGCCGTCGCCGGCACGGGCAAGGAGGGGTGAGAGCATGATCAGACTCGTCGTCTTCGCCGTCCTGGTGCTGCTTCTCGCCTATGGCTTCTCCTGGTTTGCCGATCGCCCCGGCGATCTCTCGCTGATCTGGGAGGGTCAGATCTATCAGACGAAGCTGATCGTCGCCGTCAGCGCGATCATCGCTCTGATTGCCGCCGTGATGATCGTCTGGTGGTTCGTTCGCCTGATCTGGACTTCGCCGCATTCCGTCACGCGCTATTTCCGCGCCCGCAAGCGCGACCGCGGCTATCAGGCGCTGTCGACGGGCCTGATCGCCGCCGGCGCCGGCAATGCCACTCTCGCCCGCAAGATGGCGGCGCGCTCGCGCGGTCTCATCCGCGCCGATCAGGAGCCGCTGATCAACCTGCTCGAGGCTCAGGCTGCGCTGATCGAAGGCCGCCACGATGAGGCGCGCGCCAAGTTCGAGGCCATGGCCAACGATCCGGAAACACGCGAGCTTGGCCTGCGCGGCCTCTATCTCGAGGCCCGCCGTCTCGGCGCCAACGAGGCCGCCCGCCAATATGCCGAAAAGGCCGCCGACAACGCGCCTTATCTGCCCTGGGCCGCTCAGGCGACGCTCGAATATCGCAGCCAGGCCGGCAACTGGGACGATGCGATCCGGCTGCTCGAGCAGCAGAAGGCCGCCCGCGTCGTCGAAAAGACCGAAGCCAACCGCCTACACGCCGTGCTGCTGACGGCGCGCGCCGGCGAGCGGCTGGAAGGCAACCCGGCCGGCGCTCGCGACGACGCGCTGCAGGCGCTGAAGCTCGCCGCCGGCCTTGTTCCGGCCGCCCTCATTGCCGCCAAGGCCTTGTTCCGCGAAAACGGCCTGCGCAAGGCCGCTTCGATCCTCGAACAGGCATGGAAATCGGCGCCGCATCCCGAGATCGGCCAGACCTATGTCAGAGCCCGCAGCGGCGATTCCACGCTCGACCGCCTGAAGCGCGCCGAGCGGTTGGAGGCGTTGCGCCCGAACAATGTCGAATCCCTCCTCGTTGTCGCCCAGGCCGCGCTCGACGCGCAGGAATTCGCCAAGGCTCGGGCCAAGGCGGAAGCGGCGGCGCGCATCGAGCCGCGCGAAGCCGCCTTCCTGCTGCTTGCCGACATCGAGGAGGCCGAGACCGGCGATCAGGGCCGCGTGCGCCACTGGCTGGCCCAGGCGCTGAAGGCTCCGCGCGATCCCGCCTGGGTGGCGGACGGCTTCGTCTCCGACAAATGGCTGCCGGTATCGCCGGTGACGGGCCGCATTGACGCCTTCGAATGGAAGGCGCCATTCGGCCAGATCGAAGGTCGGCTCGAAGACGGTTCGGCGCCCGCCGCGATCGAAAACGCTCTGAAGACCCTGCCGCCTCTGCGTGACGTCAGGCCGGAAAGCCCGGTCAACGATCACCGCATCATCGAGCTGGAACGGGCCGCGACGATCGCCGAGGCTGTGCGCCCCGCGCCGGCGCCGGCAAAGCCGAAGCCCGTCGAACCGATCGCCGGCGATAAAGCGCCGGCACCGAACGAAGCAAAGCCCTTTTTCGGCGGATTGCCTGATGATCCCGGCGTTCGCGATTCCAGGGCGGAACCGGACCCCAAGACACGGCTCCGCCTTTTCTGAAATGGAACGACAACCGCATGTTCGAACGCTTTCAGGCATTTTTTCAAAATCTCACCGCCGACCGTCCAAAAAAAGGCTTTGCTCCCGATGATCCGCGCATCGCAGTGGCAGCACTCTGTATGCAGGTCATGGAGGCCGACGGCCAGATCAAGGCCAGCGAAAAGAAGCGGCTACGCAAGCTCTTGAAGGAGCAGTATTCGCTCGACGGCAAGCAGCTCGATGCTTTGATGGCCGCCGGCCTCGAAGCCGAAAGCTCCGCCGTCGACTATTATCGCTTCACCGCCGACCTGAAGCGCCATCTCAACACCGAGCAACGGCTGGAACTGATCGGCATCCTCTGGGACATCGTTTATGCCGACGGCGAGCGCAGCGAGATGGAGGACCACGTCATCTGGCGGATCGCCGATCTGCTCGGGGTCTCCTCACGCGAACGCATCCAGAAACGGCAGGAGGCCGCCGCAAGGGTCACGGATGTCCAGGTTGCACAAGATGATGCCGACTGAGCAAAACACGAACCGCGACCTGCGCCCGATCCTCATCGTCCTGCATCAGGAGCGGTCCAGCCCCGGCCGTGTGGGCCAATTGCTGGTCGAAAAAGGCTACTGCCTCGATATCCGTCGCCCGGTCCTCGGCGAGGCTCTACCGAAGACTCTCGAAGGCCATGCCGGCGCCGTCATCTTCGGCGGGCCGATGAGCGTCAATGATCCGGATGACTTCATCAAGAAGGAAATCGACTGGCTCGAGGTTCCGCTACGGGAGAAACGTCCCTTTCTGGGTATCTGCCTCGGTGCCCAGATGCTGGTGCGTCATCTCGGCGGCAAGGTGGCATCCAATTCCGATGGCTCGACGGAAATCGGCTGGTATCCGCTGCACCCGACCGAGAAGGGCCGCCTGCTGATGCACTGGCCGAAGATGGTCTATCATTTTCACCGCGAAGGCTTCGAGCTGCCGCACGGCGCCGATCTGCTGGCCGAAGGCGATGCCTACCCGAACCAGGCCTTCCGTTACGAAGGCAATGCCTGGGGTCTACAGTTCCATGCCGAACTTACCCGGGTGATGATGCATCGCTGGGTCGTCCACGGCGCCCATCGCTTCATCCTGCCGAACGCTCAGCAAGGCCGCGAACATCTCGAAGGCCGCATGCTGTTCGACGCGCCGCTGAAAGCCTGGCTGACCGAATTTCTCGATATCGTCTTCGAAGGCAAGACGGTGAAAGCCCCGATCAGCCTTTCCGCATAGACCGCCGCGGCCCGGCAGCCGCGCTCTAGTCTATGCCGATGCGCTGGGCGCGTCGAGGGAATCGATCCGGCGCAGTTTCGGGAAACTCGAAGCCCAGATCGCCGCGACCGCCAGCGTTCCGATACCGCCGATGACGACTGCCGGCACCGCGCCGAAGATCGATGCCATCGTGCCTGCTCTGAATTCGCCGAGCTCGTTCGACGCGCCGACGAAGACCATGTTGACCGCATTGACCCGGCCACGCAGGTGATCCGGCGTCCAGAGCGCGATCAGGCTCTCACGCACATAGACCGATATCATGTCGGCCGCCCCCATCAGGGCGAGTGCGGCAATCGAGACCTCGGTGCTGGTTGAGACGCCGAAGATGATGGTTCCGACACCGAACAGTGCAACGCCGATGAACATATAAAGGCCGGCGCGGTGCTTCAGCGGATAGGCCGCGAGGAAGATCGCCATGACGATGGCGCCGAGCCCGGGAGCGGCGCGCAGTAATCCGAGGCCCCAAGGGCCGAGCGTCAGAATATCGCGGGCGAAGATCGGCATCAGCGCCGTGGCGCCGCCGAGCAGCACGGCGAAGAGATCAAGCGAGATCGCGCCGAGCACGACCTTTTCGGCGCGGATGAAACTGAAGCCGCCGAGGATCATCGCCCAGCTCTTGGCCTCACCCACCGTCTTCTGCTCCGGTTTCGGGATCATGAAGAGAAGGCCCGCGCCGAGAATGGAAAAGATCACCGCCACTGTATAGGCGGTCGTCGCGCTGACACCATAGAGCAGGCCACCGATCACCGGCCCGGTGATCGCCGCAAGCTGCCAGGACGATGAATTCCAGGCGATTGCATTTGAAACGGCATGCTCCGGCACGAGATTGGGTGCGAGAGACTGCACCGCCGGCGACATGAAGGCGCGTTCGATGCCGAAGATCAAAAGCACCGCAAAGACCGGCCAGGGCGCGAAAGTGTCGGTCGCCGCCATGATGAGCAGCGCCAGCGCGCAGAGCGCGCTCACCAGCGAGCATAGCGCTGCGATGGCCCGGCGATTGTGCCGGTCGGCCACCGAACCGGTGACGAGGATGAGCAGCAGCGACGGCAAAAACTGCACCAGGCCGATCAGGCCGAGATAGATCGCCTTGCCCGTCTGATCGTACATCTGCCAGCCGACGGCGACGCTGACGATCTGCTGCGAGAAAGAAAGCAGAAAACGGGCAAAGAAGAAGCGGGTGTAAGACGAATGCCGGAACGCGGCAAAACGGTCTTCGGTGGGCGAAAACGACATGAGCCTTGTCCGAGGAAGCGGGCGCCGAAATGGTTGCAAAGGCCGCCCGTTAAACATGATTTGCCCTGCGTTCCCACACGGCACTTGCTCGTTTAGTTGCCAATGTCTACATGTCTGTCAACAACCAATTGGAGACGACGATGTTTGCCTTGTTTCAAACCATTGATTTGGTTTTGAATATTTATACGTGGATCCTGATTGCCAGCGCCGTTTTCTCCTGGCTCTATGCGTTCAACGTCATCAATTCCAGCAACCAGTTCGTCAATTCGGTCGGCATGTTCCTCTATAATGTCACCGAGCCGGTGCTGAAGCCGATCCGTCGTCGGCTGCCGAACCTCGGCGGCATCGACATTTCACCGATCATCCTGCTGGTGATCATCTTCTTTCTGCGCACCTTCCTCTGGACCACCGTTTATCCGCTGGTCTCTTGAGCCCTCCCTGGAGGCTCTTCGCTGATCATCTGCGCCTGACTGTTCGGCTGACGCCGAATGGCGGGCGAGACGCGTTCGATGGCATTGAGACGGACAGCGAAGGCGAGACTTATCTGAAAGCGCGCGTCACCGCCGTTCCGGAAAAGGGAAAGGCCAATAAGGCGCTGATCGCGCTCGTTTCCAAATCGGTCGGCGTTGCCAAATCCAGCGTCAGCCTCGTTTCCGGCGAAACCGCGCGCAAAAAAATCCTCCGGATCGAGGGTGACCCGGAGGATTTGGCACAAAAGCTCGAAAAACTTTCAGGCTGAACGATCAGCCTTTCGCCTTCTTGGCACGCTCGATGGCCTCGAGGATAAGGGCGCCGGCTTCGCCGGAATCGCCCCAGCCGAATATCTTCACCCACTTGCCGGGCTCCAGATCCTTGTAATGCTCGAAGAAGTGCTCGATCTGCTTCAGCGTGATCTCGGGAAGGTCGGTATAATCCTTCACCTTCTCATAGCGCAGCGTCAGCTTCGGCGACGGCACAGCAATGATCTTTTCGTCCTTGCCCGAGTTGTCTTCCATCTTCAGGACTCCGATCGGGCGCACGTTGATGACGCAACCCGGAACCAGCGGGCGGGTGCTGGCGATCAGCACGTCGATCGGGTCACCGTCTTCCGACAGCGTGTGCGGCACGAAACCGTAATTGCCCGGATAGGTCATTGGCGTATAGAGGAAGCGGTCGACGACCAGCGTGCCGGCGTCCTTGTCCATCTCATACTTGATCGGATGACCGCCGACCGGAACCTCGACAATAACGTTGACGTCTTCAGGGGGATTATTACCGATGGAAACGGCGTCGATGCGCATACGAAACTCCTGCGAGGTTGAATTGCTCGCAGCCAGATAATCAGTTTCATGCGGCAACGCAACATTGGAGATCACCAATGCGTGATGACGTCGGCAGCCAACCACATCAAAATTCTAGTAGGAGATGAGCGGACTGCAGGCTGGGCGGCTCAGTTCCAGATGAAGCCGATTTTCTTCAACTGCTTGTGGTCGAAATTTTCCATGCCTTCGCAGAAATCGATCCCGCCGTGATGGCGGTAAAAGCGGCTGGCGGTCTCGTTTTCCTCGAGGCACCAGACAACCAGCCCGTTGCAGCCGAGCGACTTCAACAGCCGGCGCGCCTCGCCGAACAGCATACGGCCGAGACCGATGCCCTGATATTCAGGGCGAAGATAGATCTCGTAGATCTCGCCTTCCTGCGGCAGGGCGCGGGCGCGGTTGAGCCCGAGCGTCGCATAGCCGGCGACCGTGCCGGCGACATCGAGAACCAGCAATGTCGCAGGTCCGCGCGTTGCCTTGCGCCACCAGTTTTCGCCGCGCCTCTCAATCATCTGCGTCAGGGCGCGATGCGGAATAATCCCCGCATAGGTGTGCTGCCAGGCAAGCCTGTGGGTTTCCGAAATGGCTCGGGCATCGTGCGGTTCGGCCCGCCGGACATCGATCGACAACGTCTTCATAACGTTTACTCTGGTCCTGCCGAGGGCAATTAACCATACGCGATGACGCATTCGGCCCGATTGCCCACAGACTTAACATGTGGACGACAGGCAAAATTTAACGCTTTTTTAACGATTGTCACAAGTCGGAATCGACGCAGCGCACAATAAAAAACCCCGGCTCAGTGGCCGGGGTTATCAAGGCATATTTCCAGGCCCTCAGAGAGCCGCTTTGGACTTTTCGAAACGCTTGCGATCGTTTGCGTCGAGATACATCTTACGCAGACGAATATTCTTTGGCGTCACTTCCATCAGCTCGTCGTCCTGGATCCAGGACAGCGCGCGATCAAGTGTCATGCGGATCGGCGGCGTCAGCTTGACCGCTTCATCCTTGCCGGCGGCGCGGATGTTGGTGAGCTGCTTGCCCTTCAGGACGTTGACCTCAAGGTCGTTGTCGCGCGAGTGGATGCCGATGATCATGCCGGCATAGACCTTTTCGCCCGGCTCGATGATCATTGGGCCGCGATCTTCCAGGTTGAACATCGCATAGGCGACGGCTTCGCCGGCTGCGTTGGCGAGCAGCACGCCATTGACGCGGCCGCCGATCGCACCCTTATAGGGCTGGTAGTCGTGGAACAGGCGGTTCATGATCGCCGTGCCGCGCGTATCCGTCAGCAGCTCCGACTGGTAGCCGATCAGGCCGCGGGTCGGTGCATAGAAACGCAGGCGAAGACGATTGCCGCCCGACGGACGCAGCTCGACCATTTCGGCCTTGCGCTCCGACATCTTCTGCACGACGACACCGGAATGTTCTTCGTCGACGTCGACGACGACTTCTTCGATCGGCTCGAGCAGCTGGCCGCTTTCATCCTTGTGCATGACGACGCGCGGCCGCGACACGGCAAGCTCGAAGCCTTCGCGACGCATGGTTTCGATGAGCACGGCGAGCTGAAGTTCGCCGCGGCCGGAGACGTAGAACGAATCCTTGCCTTCGGCTTCTTCGATCTTCAGGGCAACATTGCCTTCCGCTTCCTTGAAGAGACGGTCGCGGATGACGCGTGAGGTCACCTTGTCGCCTTCGGTGCCGGCCAGCGGGCTGTCGTTGACGATGAAGGACATGGTCACGGTCGGGGGGTCGATCGGCTGCGCCTTCATGGCTTCAGAGACGGCCGGATCGCAGAAGGTGTCGGCAACGGTACCCTTGGAGAGGCCGGCGATCGCGACGATGTCGCCCGCATGGGCTTCATCGATCGCAGTGCGCTCGATGCCGCGGAAGGCGAGGATCTTGGAGATTCGGCCGGTTTCGATCAGCTTGCCGTCCTGGCCGAGAACCTTGACGGCCTGGTTCGGCTTGATCGAGCCCGATGCGATGCGGCCGGTGATGATACGGCCGAGGAAGGGGTTGGCTTCAAGGATCGTGCCGATCATGCGGAACGGGCCTTCCTCGACGGTCGGCTCCGGAACATGCTTGAGCACCAGGTCGAGAAGCGGCGCAAGACCCTCATCCTTCGGACCTTCGGGATTGACGTTCATCCAGCCGTCGCGGCCCGAACCGTAGAGGATCGGGAAGTCGAGCTGTTCGTCGGTCGCGTCGAGATTGGCGAAGAGGTCGAAGACTTCGTTGATGACTTCTTCATGGCGACCGTCCGGACGGTCGATCTTGTTGATCGCGACGATCGGGCGAAGGCCGACCTTCAGCGCCTTGCCGACGACGAACTTCGTCTGCGGCATCGGACCTTCGGAGGCATCGACGAGAACGATCGCTCCGTCCACCATCGAGAGGATGCGCTCGACTTCACCGCCGAAGTCGGCGTGGCCGGGGGTATCGACGATGTTGATACGGACACCCTTCCATTCGACCGAGGTTGCCTTGGCGAGAATGGTGATGCCGCGTTCTTTTTCGAGATCGTTCGAGTCCATCACGCGTTCAGCGACACGCTGATTTTCGCGGAACGAGCCGGACTGCTTGAGAAGCTCATCCACCAGGGTCGTCTTGCCATGGTCAACGTGCGCGATGATCGCGATATTGCGAAGTGCCATATGTGAAATCTCTGAGGCTGCGGCGCACGCTCTTGAGGACGCGCCTATTGGTTTGGGGCGTCCATACAGTTTTTTTTGCGTTTGCGAAAGAGGGGAACGCGCAAAAGCTGCGGCAAGGCCGTCGCCCCGCCGCATCACAGTCTGTCATCAAATTGTCTTAGGCGTCGCTGCCTGTCAATTCCTCGAAGGTCGAAAGTCCCTTTTTGACAAGCATCGCATCCGGGCTCGGCAGCTTGCCGCGGAAGGCCTTGTAGGCGTCCTCCGGATCGACCGAGCCGCCGACGGAATAGATATTTTCCTTCAGCTTGCGCGCCATCTCGCGATTGAAGGCGTCCCCCGTCTCCTCGAAGGCGGCGAAGGCATCGGCGTCGAGCACCTCGGACCACATGTAGGAATAATAGCCTGCCGAATAGCCGCCGGAGAAGATATGCTGGAAGTGCGGTGTCGCGTGGCGCATGACGATTGATTTCGGCATGCCGATCTCGGCCAGCACCTCGGCCTGCACCGCCATTGGGTCTTCGACCACTTCGCGCGTATGGAAGGCCATATCAACAAGCGCCGACGAGGTGAACTCGACGGTGTTGAAGCCGGCGTTGAAGGTGCGGGCGGCCAGCACCTTGTCGAGCAGCTTCTGCGGCATCGGCTCGCCGGTTTCGAAGTGCACGGCATATTCCTTGAGGATGGCGGGCACCGTCAGCCAATGCTCATAGAGCTGCGAGGGCAATTCGACGAAATCGCGGGAGACGCCGGTGCCCGACACCGAGGGGTAGGTGACGTTGGAAAGCATGCCGTGCAGCGCATGGCCGAATTCGTGGAACAATGTGCGGGCGTCGTCGAGCGACAGCAGCGCCGGCTTGCCCTCGGCCGGTTTGGCGAAGTTGCAGACATTGTAGATGATCGGCAACTCGCCATGGCGGCCGTTTTTCAGTTCGAGCTTGTGCTGCGACTGCAGCGAGCTCATCCAGGCGCCTGATCGTTTCGAGCTGCGGGCGAAGTAATCGCCGAGGAAGAGGGCGACCAGCCTGTCGTCACGGTCCCTGATTTCGAAAACCCTGACATCGGGATGATAGGCCGGCACGCCTTTCATCTCGATCGCACGGATGCCGAACAGCCGATTGGCCACATCGAAGCAGGCGTCGATGATCTTTTCGAGCTGCAGGTAGGGCTTGAGCTCGGCCTCGGAGAAATCGAACTTCCGCGTCCGGATCTTTTCGGCATAGTGGCGCCAGTCCCAGGGCATCACCTCATGGTTCCGGCCCTCCTCGGCGATCAGCGTCGCAATGTCGATCTCCTCCTCGCCGGCGCGTTTCACCGCCCGCGCCCAGACCGCTTTCAGCAGGCCGTTCACCGCATCCGCCGTCTTCGCCATCGTATTGTCGAGCTTCAGCTCGGCGAAATTGCCGTAGCCGAGCAGGCTCGCCACCTGCTGGCGCAGCGCCAGCGTTTCCTTGATGACGCTGCGGTTGTCCGTTTCCCCGCCGTTTGCGCCACGCGCCACCCAGGCCTTGAAGGCCTGCTCGCGCAAATCCCTACGCTCCGAGAAGGTGAGGAACGGCTCGATGACCGAACGTGACAGCGTCACGGCATATTTGCCCTCCTCGCCGCGCTCGCGCGCCGCCGCCGCCATCGCATCGCGCAGGAATTCCGGCAATCCGTCGAGTTCGGCGCCGTCGGAAAGTACCAGCGCCCAAGCGTTCTCGTCGGCGAGCACGTTCTGGCCGAACTGCGTCCCGAGGCCGGCAAGCCTTTCGTCGATCGCGGCAAGCTTCTCCTGCTCGGCCTTCTCAAGCTTGGCGCCCGATTTGACGAAGCCCTTCCAATGGCGTTCCAGCACCCGCTTCTGTTCCAGCGTCAGGCCGAGGCTCTCGCGGTTCTCCCAGAGCGTGTCGATGCGGGCGAACAGCGCGGCATTCATGCCGATCTTCGAATAGTGGCGCGACATCTTCGGCGAAATCTCGCGCTCCAGCGACTGAATGACATCGTTGGTATGCGCCCCAGCCTTGCTCCAGAACAGCGCCGAGACGCGCGACAGCGCATCGCCGGCAATCTCCAGCGCCGTGACCGTATTGTCGAAGGTCGGGGCATCGCTGTTTCCGGCGATCTCGTCGATTTCCCTTTCGTGCACGGCCAGCGCCGCGTCGAAGGCGGCAGCAAAATCGCCATCGTCGATGGCGTTGAAACGCGGCAGGCCGTGGAGACCGTCCCAATTGGTGAGCGCCGGATTGAAATCATGGGGAGAAGGCATGGGAGAATTCCTTTTGGTATGCGAATGGATGGTTCAATATAGGAGAGCCGCCATGGAATTGGTATGTTGCGGCGGCCACCTGATGCACGTCAGCCAAATTGGTGGACAAGCTTCGTCGCGCGCAAATTAACCAATTGTTAACGATTGACGCGAATCATGCACAAGCGCTAGTTTTCCGGCGATCTTCCTGCCAGGGGACATGCGACATGGAAATTTTTTCCCTGCGGTCTTCTCAGAGTTTGCTATTTAAAAACAACCCTAATAACGCAAAAAATTCGAAGACTGCCGATATTCACATCGAGATCAAAGCTCCGGCCCCCGTCTCGTTCCAGATCGAAGACAATCCCGACGAGGGGCCTGATTTTACTGCGGTCAGCCCCGGAGAGCTGCGCACTTATGCGCGCCAAAGCTTCGACAGCGGTCTGATCGATCAGAACACCTATGCCGCGATCTCCGAGCCATTGCCGATGCACGCGATCGATCCGCTCGGCAACATCCTCGACCTCTCCAGTGTCACCGACGGCACCAGCTTCAATTTCCTCGATTATTACAAAAACCAGCTGCAGGTCGCCATGTCGATCGGCGATCCCAACGAAGTTCAGACGCTGAAATCGATCGTCAATTTCCTGGATGGCTGAATCAGGCCTTGCGCCAGCCGATGAGGCCGGGCGTCGCGTGCCATAGCGCCTGGGCGGCAAAGCCCATGAAGAGGACGCCGGAGCAGCGCACGATCAGCCGTTCGTGGGCGCGATAGAAGCGCCGCACCACGCCGGCGCCGATAATGCCGATCAGGATGATGTCGGCCGTCACGAAACCGACGAAGGACACGCCGAGAAGCACCGGCAACGCCTCGAAATGGAGCGCGCCGGCGGAGCCGGCGACCAGCGCGGTGAATGTGGCGAGCGCCACCGGATAACCCTTCGGATTGGTGACGCCGAAGATCAGGCCGCGGCGAAACGGCCGCTCGACCATGACAAGCGGCTGCCCCTCCGCTTTCGGCCTGGCATTGACCGCGCTCCAGCCGATCCAGGCAAGATAGAAACCGCAGGCGAGGCCGAGCAGATCGAAGACGAAAGTCCCGATCGTCTTCGCGCCGACGATCGCGATCAGCGCCAGCGACGACCAGATCAGATCCCCAACCAGGTGCCCCATCATGAAGAAGGCCCCGGCCTTACGCCCCTGCCCGGCGCCGATGCCGAGCAGCTGCAGGAAGGCGGGTCCGGGGATGAGCACGTAGAAAAGCGCCGCCAGGAAGGCGCCGAACAGCAGGGACTGCGTCATGGAATGCTCCGAGGGTGCTTGAGGCAGAGTAAGTCATCCCCGGCATCCGTCAAGGGCATGGCAACGGCTTCCGGCTCAAGTAGCCACCACCGAATTGGCCTCTAAAGCGCAAAGGTACCCAGCGGTTTTGCGATAACGACATGCGAGAAAATAAAGACCTAGCTAAAGCGCGGGTAGCGAAACTGAAAGATCGCGACGTGCTTTAGTGTTGCGTGCTGTCGATTGCCGGTACGGAAAACTTCACGACCTTTCCGCCCAGCACTTCATGTTCCGGTGTGGCCATTTCGATGAGCACCTTGTGCTCACCTGGCGGCAGGGCGGTAACTACTATTGCGCCGGTGCCGCCCGCATCGGCCCACCGCCAAGGCAGGTCGTCAATGCTGACATGAAGGTGACCGGCCCTCGGCGAGACGTCGCTGGCGCTGGCGCCAAAGATTGGCAGGATGCGGAAATTCTCGGTTCGATAGGGAATGATGGCCACCGCGCGGCTGGCGAGCGGTCCCGCAAGCGGCTGATCTACGACGAGTTTGGGTGCGGGCTCGTTCTTGATGGGAAGGAACTGCGTAGCCGTTTGCGCCTGGATGGGTGTGACGGCGGCCAGCAGCAAAGCTGCTGTTGCGAGCGTTCTTGTGATCGTGGTCATGATAATATCCTCTGGTGTTCGCGCCGGTCCTAGCCCACATCTTCTCGGTGCGCCGGCGCGATATCGGGTTGGAAGGCCTTGATCGAAAACCGGTCAGGCGACGTTGAGCTCGACGGCGATGTTGCCGCTGGTGGCCTTGGAATAAGGGCAGAGCTGGTGAGCACGCTCGACCAGGGACTTGGCGAGATCCGGGTCGATGCCCGGCAGCTTCGCATTCAGCCGCGCCTGGAGCACATAGCCGTCGTCATTCGAGACCAAGTCGATCTCGGTATTGATAACAGCGTCGGCGGGCACGCGAAGCCGACGCTCCGCGGCGGCTCTTCCGATCGCGCCGAGAAAACAGGCGGACCAGCCCGCAGCGAAGAGCTGCTCGGGATTGGTGCCCGCGCCCGAAGAACCGGGAGGGGACAATGTCACGTCGAGACGTCCATCGGAACTGCGCGACGCGCCGTCGCGACCGCCGGTGGTGCTGGTTTTGCCTGTGTAGATGACTGTCGACATTCGATACTCCTTGTGGATTTCAGCCCGCGAGATTGCAGCGGCCGACTTGCGCGCCCAGGATCAATGGGCCTTGGACTGCGATGACAGGGAAGATGAGCTTCGCAAGACCGGTCCGGTAGTGAGCAGAAGCGAGAGTGAGCCTCTCGTTTTCTCTCGCTACCGCCGGCGCCGGAGTTGCGCGATCTTCAGGGCATCAACCGAAATCGCGACCGCTGAAGCGATCCCGCTTTCACATACGTCCGGGAGACCGACATGAACACGCATTTTAAACGCAAGATCGTCTTCGCTCTGTCGATGGGTGTCGTAACGACAGGCCTGATCTCTTTCACGCTGCTCGCGCTCAATCTGGGCTTCTCGAAGGGGTTCGTCCTGACGTGGCTCCGCTCTTGGAGCATTGCCTATCTTATCGTCATTCCCACCATCCTGCTGATCGGTCCTCGCCTTCAGGCTCAGGTCGATCGCGTCATCCGTGACGTCTAGAACTAAAGAGTTAGAGCATGATGTCGTCCGAAAACCGCTCACACTTTTCAGCATCATGCTCTAAGAGCAACCATCAATATGACAATGGCCACGCTTCCCGCGGCCGTAGTCAAAGAAGTGGACGCTTCATTTCGGTGACGGCGCATCGCCATAGCTGCCGCAGGCCGCGCGAAGCCGGGGGAGCGCCCAATCGATGAAGGCGCGCACCTTGAGTGCAAGCAAGCCCTGACGCGAATAGACGATGTGGATCGGCTTGGGCTCGCCGTCATAGTCCTTCAAGATCTGCACGAGCGCGCCCGAGGACACCTCCTCCGGAACTTGGTAGTCGAACAGGCGGGCGATCCCGACCCCATTCAGCGCGGCGTCAACGCAATTGGCCGCCGTGTTCACCTCGATCCTGCTCCGTGGCAACACCTCCACGGACTTTCCGCCGATCTCGAAACTCCAAAAGAACGACCGCTTGTGGAACATGATGCCATCGTGATCGGCAAGCTCGGTGGGATATTGGGGAATGCCATGCCGTTCCAGATAGGCCGGGCTGGCGCAGGTCAGCAGACGGAACTCGCCGGCCTTCACGGCGTAAAGCGAACTGTCGACCAACTCACCAAGTCGAATGGCGACATCGACCTGCTCATTGACCAGATGAACGGAGCGGTCGAGCGAAAGAACATTCAGCGTCACCTCTGGATGCTTGTTCATGAAGTCGAGTGCGATCGGCAGAACATAGCGGTGGCCGAACTCGATCGGCATCGTGATGGTCAGCAGTCCCCGCGGCATCTGATATTCGCCCGACGCCCTGCGTTCGACCTCCTCCAGATCGGCGATAATCTTGCGCGCCGCCTCGACATAATCGCGACCGGCATCCGTGAGCTGCAGGTTGCGGCTCGTTCGGATGATGAGGTTGGTGCCGAGGTATCGCTCCAGATCGGCGACCTTACGGCTGACGCTCGGCAACGGTGAGTTCAGCTTACGGCTACCTGCCGACAAGCTCCCGGCATCAACCACCGCAAGCAGAACCCGCATTGCATCAAGCCGATCCATAATGCCCCGACGGTTAGAAGCCTCGATGTTCAGGATAGGAGAAATCGGTTCTGCTGGATAGGCGGTTTGGCCATTCGCCTCGGGCCCCGACGACGCAGATAGTCTGCCGATCCCAAGCGCATCGAGAGGGTGGCTCTCACTTTCACTGGGTACCAGCCCATGCCTGTGGCCGGTAAATTTTCACCCATTCGATCAAGTGTCCCGCCCGATTGCCAATCAAAGCTGCCGGGCCTCACGAAGATCAAAGGTACAGTGACGCAACTTCAAAAGGGTGAACATTGTGGACAGACTCTTCTATGTCGGCGTGTCGGCCGCTCTCTTTGCGGCTTTCGCGTTTTCGCTCAACTTTGTTGTGCCCTTCATCATCGGTGACTATTCCACCTTTGATTTTGCGCTCGTCCGTCATGTCGTCTCGGCTCTCGTCGGGCTTTACATTCTGTTTTCGCAGAAAGGTGCAACGCGCCATCTTACGCTGCGGAACTGTCTGCAGGCCATCTGGCTCGCCTTCGTCGGATATGTCGGTTACTTCCTGACGGTCACGGGAGCGGCCGTCTTTGCCGGCCCCGTCATCGCTCCGGCCTTTCTCGGTCTGGTGCCGATCGTATTGATGGTCATTGGCAATCAGCGTGAGGGATCATTGCCGTGGCGCTCCCTTATGATGCCTTTGGCGCTGGTGCTGGTCGGCCTTGTTCTCGTCAATGGCACGGCATTCACGGCTGAAGGATTGAATTCCGTCAGATCCTTGTGGGTAGGCGTGCCACTGGCGCTCGCTGCCGTGGGACTTTGGGTCTGGTTCGCTCTCGCCAATCAGGCTGCCCTCGCCGCCCGACCGGAAGTGCCCTCCGGTGTGTGGTCGGCCCTGATATTGACCGGCGGTGGCGTCTTGATGCTGGCCTTCTATCCGGTCGGCGCCGCGATGGATCTGTTCCAGCTCCCAGCATTGGGATTCGGCTGGAGCGCCGCCGGCAATTTATATGTTTGGGGTGCATCTTTCGCGCTGCTGGCAACGGTAGGCGGCGTCTGGGCCTGGAACATTGCATCACGAAGCCTGCCCGTTGCCTTGGCTGCGCAATTGATCGTTTCGGAAACAGCCTTCGGTGTCATCGGGGGACTTGTCGTGCATGCTCGTTGGCCAACCCCGATCGAAGTCGCTGGGGTGGTTGTCCTGATCGCCGGCGTTGTTCTGTCAGTGAGGATTTTCTACGACCGCCAATTTGCATCGGGAAAGATATCGCTTGCGCATGAGTGACCTGCTGGGCGTAGGGCGACATTCAGCCCATCGCCCTTCGGCGAGTTGGGCCGACTGATCCGTTCAAATTCTTCGGTCAAACACGGCAACCGGTGTTTTCAGGCGGTAGAGCGTCGTCGGTCGCCGGGCCCGATCGGTCTGTCGCTTTTCGCCCTCGACGACTTCGAGCAGATCCAGATCGTTGATCTTGCGGCGAAAGGCACTTGGGTCCAACCGTTCGCCCATCACCGTTTCATAAATCGCCTGCAGTTCCGACATCGTAAAGACGACGGGAAGCAGCCTCGCCGGAATGGTCGAATAGGCGCCCTTGCCGCGCAGCCGCGCCAACGCGGCATCCACGATTTCATTGTGGTCGAAGGGCAGCTTGCCAGCGGCTTCGACTGGCCGCAACTCCAGCAGACTGGCGCTGCCTTCCAAAGCTCCCCGCGGGACCAGCGCAAAATACGCGATCGACACCGACCAGTCGCGAGGATCTCGTCGCGCCGATGCGAAGGTCCGGAGCTGCTCGAAGAATATGCCCTCGAGCCCGGCCTTGGAATTGAGGATGCGCCGGACCGCCGCCTCGGCGTCGGCGTCCTCGTCTGTGTGCACATAGCCGCCGATCAGCGCCGGAACGCCGGCAAACGGCTCGGCAGGACGCTGAAGCAACGCCACGCATAGCTTTCCCTCGTGCAGCGTCAGCAAGACGATGTCGACCGTCACGATCGGTCGTGCGAATTCAGCCTCTGCCATCTCTATGTTCCTGCCGTCCTCTTAGCCCTCATAGCGGCCAATCGAAAGAATGACAATTTGCAAATAGCAACTTGCAAAATGCAAATTGCAATTCTATATAGGGAGTAACGGGACAGCGGACAAAGAGCCGCGCCCGCCCACCAAGCAACAGCAAAGGAGTATGTCATGGGGATGGGACGTTTCAGCACGGCCGACTGGGCGGCCTATAACGCACGCCATGTGGATGGCCGCAGTCGAGCCGAAGTATTCGGCGCCACCGGCATCAATCCGCGGTTCGATCCGGCGCGCTTTTCCACTCGAGAGAGTCGCGACAGCACCTACAACCTGCAATCGACTCCGATTATTCTGGCCGCTGATGTGACCGGATCGATGGGCATGATCGCCCACGAGCTGATGCGCGGCGGGCTCATTACCCTGACATCGGAGATCTACGATCGCCGGCCGGTATCCGATCCGCACATTATGGTGGCAGCGGTCGGAGACGCGTTCACCGATGCGGCACCGCTGCAGGCCACCCAGTTCGAAGCTGACATCTCGCTTGCCAGCCAGATCCGCGCCTTGTGGCTGGAGGGCAATGGCGGTGGCAATGACGGCGAAAGCTATAGCGCCGCTCACCTCCTGGCAGCCCTCAAAACCTCGACCGATGCCTTCGAAAGACGCGGCCGCAAGGGTTATCTCTTCACCATCGGTGACGAGCCGGTTCACAACGGCCTGGCCGCCGACCAGATCGCTCGCATCTTCGGCGTCGAACCGCCGCGCGGCCTGAGCGCACAAGAATGTCTTGCGATGGCGCAGAGATCCTATGAAGTCTTCCACATCGTCATCCGTGAAGGCTATGCGGCCACGCGGCTCGGCCGGGTGCTGCAGAGCTGGCAACCCTTGCTGCCCGGCCGCACCTTCGTACTCGATGATCACAGGCGCATTGCCGAATTGGTGGTTTCCATCATCGAAATTACCGAAGGCCGCGAGGCCGCCGATGTGGCCGCCAGCTGGCCGGACGCGGCGGCGGCAGTGGTCGCCAAGGCCATCGGCGAACGCCCAAGCCGGCGCCTGCTGCCATTCTTCTAAGCCAGGTACTCTAATTGCCCCGGCGCGACGCTCCGGGGCCATTGAGGAGCAGAATAATGAGTATCCAAGCACAGGCCGTGATCGGCGCGCTTTATGGCGACGAAGGCAAGGGGCTGATGGTCGACCGCCTTGCCGCAGCCACGCCGGGGGCCGTGGTGGTTCGCAGCAATGGCGGTGCTCAGGCCGGCCACACCGTGGTCGATCCCGCCGGCCGCCGCCATGTCTTCCACCATATCGGCTCGGGCAGCTTTGCCGGGGCCGCCACGCATTTCAGCCGCTTCTTCGTCGCTCACGCGATGCTGTTTCTCGACGAGTTGTCCGCCCTCAATGAGCGGGGTGCGAAGCCTCAGATCAGCAGCGACCCGCGCGCCCTGATCACCACGCCTTTCGACGTCCTGATTAACCAGGCCGTGGAACTGGCGCGGGGCACTGCCCGCCACGGAAGCTGCGGCCTCGGCTTCGGCGAGACGATCGAGCGCAACCTGCAGCCCGAATTCGCCCTTTCGACAAAGGATCTGTTCCGCCCCGATCTGCACGCCCGTCTTGTTTCGATCCGCGACAGCTGGGTGCCTGGACGGCTCGCCGCGCTCGGCATCACCGCCTTACCCGAAGAACTGGCTGCCGTATTAGCTGACGAAATCACCATCGCCGGCTTCGAGGCGGATTGCGCCGCCTATCTCGACCACGTCACCCTCTGGCCCGACCGACGGCTGTGCGAACGCGCATCCGTCATCTTCGAGGCGGCACAAGGCCTATGCCTCGATCAGAACCGTGGCGTATTTCCTCACGTCACGCGTTCGAATACTGGGCTAACAAATATACTCGCGATCGCCGCCGAAGCCGGTGTCACAGAGTTGGGCGCGGTGTATGCGACGCGCTGCTACACCACCCGCCACGGTGCGGGGCCGCTCAAGGGGGAGGTTCCAACGCTCCCCGGCGTCAATGTCGTCGACCCCACCAACGCGCCGAACGAATGGCAAGGTAGCCTGAGGCTCGCCCCGCTCGATCTCTTTACGCTCCGCAAGGCCATCGCAGATGATCTGACGTCGGATCGCGGCGGTATTGCGGTCAAAGCCGGGCTGGCGGTAACCTGTCTCGATCAGACGGAAGACGGCTTTGCCGTCACCGATCAAGATGAAGAAATACGGCTTGATCCCGCCAAGGCCGCCCCTGATATTGCCGACTTCGTCGGCCTGCCGCTCTCGGCCGAGAGCTGGGGACCGCGTCGCCGTGACGTCAGGCTCTATCTCGAAGCAGCCGTCGCCTAGTCAATGCAGCAATAAAAGGACCTGCCCGGCCCGGCATTTGCCGGCGGGCTCAATATCCCCGCTTAGTCCTGGCGCGACTGCTTGATCTCGACAGGCGTCCTCATGATGATTTCCCGATGCGGGAACGGGATCGACACGCCGGCTTGCTTGAACGCGTCCCACAGCGCCATCAGCACCTGGCCCCTGACATTCGTCAGACCATTTGCGGGATCGGAGATCCAGAAGCGGAGCCGGAAATCAAGCGATGAAGCACCAAAGCAGGTAAGCCAGCATACCGGCGCCCGGTAATCGTTGGCTACGCGATCCACCGTAGAGGCAGTCGCGATTGCGATTCTGGCGACTTCATGGGGATCGCTGTCATAAGCCGTACCGAAGTCGACATCGATCCTGACGTAGTCACTGGAGAACGACCAGTTGACGACCTGTTGGGAAATGAAGTCTTCGTTGGGGATCAGGTATTCTTTGCCGTCACGGGTGATGACCGAGACGAACCGCGAGCGCAAATCGCGGATCGAACCGAAAGTATCGCCGAGCGTGATCGTGTCGCCAGGTTTGATGGATTTATCGAGCAGGATGATGATCCCCGAGATGAAGTTCGATACGACTTTCTGAAGGCCGAAGCCTATTCCGACGCCGACTGCGCCGGAAAAAACGGTCAATGCGGTAAGGTCGATGCCGGTCGCTGACAAGGCAATTGCGCCGGCGATCATGATCAAGCCGATTTTTATGAACTTGCTGATCAGGACCTTGATCGATGGCGAAAGATCGCCCGACCTCTGCACCCAACGGGACAGGACATTGCCGACGAGAACCGCTACCCAGATGAGCGCGACGGCCAAGACGACCGCTTTCAGCACAAGAAGGAGTGAAAGACGCACAGCCCCCAGATTGACGGCTAGGCCATCGAGCGCGGAGAGCACCGGACCGTCAAGCCGGAGCGCGTACAACGCGACGTAACTCCAACTGACGATTGCGACCGTACGCGACAAGGTGGGATTATGGATAATCTTGGTCAGTACGGAGATGATGAACCACGCCGCCGTCAGCGTCAGGGCAGTCGAGACGAGCCACCGTTGCGACGGCCAGGTGTTTTGAGTGAGAGCGATGTTTGCAAGCCACAGCCATACCGCAAGAAAGAGCCACTTCAAGCGCCGCATGAAAGCGATTATGACGCGCAAGAGGTCCGGATTGCCTTTGATGCGCCTGGCTTTCGCTTCCAACGCGGGCTCAGTGCGTGATGCCAGGAACGACGCTGCGACGTAACCGACGGCGACAATCCCGAATTGGTAGAGCGTCCATTCGCTGAAGACAAACGTTCGGAACCACTGTTCGAACGCGTCGATTGTCTGCCTGACATCCATGGTTCCGGCCTTTGTAGCCCTTCAAGGCAGATAAAGGCGTCGACACCATTTTTGTTCAATTATCCCCACGCGAGGCATCCGGTGAACTCAGACGTTTTGAGATCGATTGCCGCTGCGTCCACGAAAACGCCCGCGCGGCAGAGCCGGCGGGCGCATATCCGGTTCGAAAGCGAACCTGTGATTACTTCGCGAGATTGCGCTTGCCGAGCGTTCGCAGGCGCAACGCATTGAGCTTGATGAAGCCGGCCGCGTCCTTCTGATCGTAGGCGCCCTGATCGTCCTCGAAGGTGACGAGCTTGTCGGAATAGAGCGACCTTTCGCTTTCGCGGCCGATGACCATGACATTGCCCTTGTAGAGCTTCAGCGTCACTTCACCTTCG
Organism: Rhizobium sp. H4; assembly: GCF_003013335.1. Classification (NCBI taxonomy): domain Bacteria; kingdom Pseudomonadati; phylum Pseudomonadota; class Alphaproteobacteria; order Hyphomicrobiales; family Rhizobiaceae; genus Rhizobium; species Rhizobium sp. H4. The sequence goes on along the minus strand of NZ_PSOW01000016.1, from coordinate 24,613 downwards.
ACATGCTCCTGGCTCTTGTCGATCAGCGCCTGCAGCATCTCGCGCTCCGGCGAGAACCAGAAACCGTAATAGATCAGCTCGGCGTAGCGCGGCATGATCTCGTCCTTGAGATGGGCCGCACCCCGGTCCAGCGTGATCGACTCGATGGCGCGATGCGCCGAAAGCAGAATCGTGCCGCCTGGCGTTTCGTAGACGCCGCGCGACTTCATGCCGACGAAGCGGTTCTCGACGAGGTCGAGACGGCCGATGCCATTGTCGCGGCCATAGGTATTGAGGGTGGCCAGCAGCGTCGCCGGCGACATCTCGACGCCGTTGATCGAGACGGCGTCGCCCTTGCGGAAGCCGACCTTGATCACCGTTGCCTTATCGGGTGCCGCCTCGGGCGAGATCGTGCGCATATGCACATACTCGGGAGCCTCCTGCGCGGGGTCTTCCAGAACCTTGCCCTCGGAGGAGGAGTGCAGCAGGTTGGCGTCGACGGAGAACGGCGCTTCGCCCTTCTTGTCCTTGGCGACCGGGATCTGATGCTGTTCGGCGAAGGCCAGCAGTTCCGTGCGGCTCTTGAAAGCCCAGTCGCGCCACGGCGCGATGATCTTGATGTCGGGGTTCAAAGCATAGGCGGACAGCTCGAAACGAACCTGGTCGTTGCCCTTGCCGGTCGCGCCGTGGGCGATCGCATCGGCGCCGGTCTTCCGGGCGATATCGATCAGATGCTTGGAAATCAGCGGCCGGGCGATCGAAGTGCCAAGCAGATAGACGCCTTCGTAAACGGCATTGGCGCGGAACATCGGGAAGACAAAATCGCGCACGAACTCCTCGCGCACGTCCTCGATGTAGATCTCCTTGATGCCGAGCATCTCGGCCTTCTTGCGCGCCGGCTCCAGCTCTTCGCCCTGGCCTAGATCGGCAGTGAAGGTGACAACTTCGGCGCCGAGTTCGGTCTGCAGCCACTTCAGGATGATCGAGGTGTCGAGACCGCCGGAATAAGCGAGCACGACTTTCTTCACGTCTTTGTATGATGCCATGATGATGAGGTCCGTTGCATAAAGGCCGGCGAAAACCCGGTGTCGCGGCACTTTTAGCGAGATTGACGCGTGACGCAAGGGCAAGTGCGAAGCCACCGGTGCGATACCATTTGACAGGGCGAAAGCGGAGCCCATATTCGCCAACGTCCGAACAATGCTCGAGGTGAGGCTGCCCGTGACGAATATTCAAGACATTTTCAAGAAATCCAATGTTGCGGTCGTGACCGGCGGCGCGTCCGGCATCGGCCTGGCGGCGGCGAAATATTTTGCCAGCCGCGGCATGAGCATCGTCATCGCCGATCTCGGCGGCGATCGGCTGGCAACAGCCGCCGACGAACTCAAGGCCATTGCTGGCGAAGAAGATGTCATGGCGGTCGAGACCGACGTCGCCAGCCGGGACTCCCTGGAGGCGCTGGAGCGCGCGGTGCTCCAGCGTTTCGGCCGCGTGCACGTGCTGATGAACAATGCCGGCATCGGCCCGGAGACCTCGATCTTCAGCCCGCAGGCGGGCTGGGACCACATCTTTGCCGTCAACCTGATGGGCGTCATCAACGGCACACGCACATTCGGCCCTAAGATGCTGTCGCATGGCGAGCCAGGCCTCATCATCAACACCGGCTCGAAACAAGGCATCACCACGCCGCCCGGCAATCCGGCCTACAATATCTCGAAATCGGGCGTGAAGGTGTTTACCGAGGCGCTCCAGCACGAACTGCGCAACATCGAAGGCGGAAAGATCTCCGCCCATCTGCTGATCCCCGGCTTCGTCTTCACCGGCCTTACCAAGGGCGACCGCGCGGAAAAACCCGCCGGCGCCTGGACGCCGGAGCAGACGGTTGAATTCATGGTGGAAAGCCTCGAACGCGGCGATTTCTATATCCTCTGCCCAGACAATGACGTTGCGCGTTCAGTCGACGAACGCCGCATGGCCTGGGCAATGGGCGACATCATCGAGAACCGGCCGCCGCTGTCGCGCTGGCACAAGGACTATGCCGACAAGTTCAAGGCCTTCCTGGAGCAGAAATGATCGGCGCTCAGTCGCCCGGGATAATGACATGCATGAACCAAGCAGCGAACGCGCTTTGCATGAATCAAGTTTAGTGCGACGCGCATGACAAGGTTTGATTGGTAATTTTTCTGAAGGCCGGGTAAGAAATCGTCGGATCTTCCCGGCTTTCAGAGTACGCCCATGGATTTCCTGCCCAGCCTGCCGACCCTTCTGGCTTTCGCCGCCGCTACGCTGCTGCTCGCGGCAACCCCGGGGCCCGACATGACCCTGTCGATCAGCCGTTCGCTGGCCCAGGGCAAAAAGGCGGCCCTCTTCGTCGTCGTCGGCACCAGCCTCGGCATCGTCGTCCACACGATGCTGGTTGCCTTCGGCATTTCGGCGCTGATCACCGCCTCGCCGACCGCCTTCCTGATCCTGAAAACCGGCGGTGCCGCCTACCTGTTCTGGCTCGCCATGCAGGCGATCCGTTTCGGCTCGAAGCTCACTGTCGCCAAGGTAGAGGATAAGAGGGGCACCGCCCTCTCCAACATCTCGTCGGGCTTCTGGGTCAATCTCTTGAACCCCAAGGTCATCATCTTCTTCATGACCTTCCTGCCGCAATTCGTCAGTGCGGGCGACCCGGCCGTCACGCAGAAGCTGCTTTTCCTTGGGCTTTGCTTCATCCTGATCGGCATGCCGGTTAATGCCGCCGTCGTCTTTGCCGCCGACTGGCTGGCTTCCTGGCTGCAGAGCAACAGAAAGGTGCTGCGCGGCATGGATTATACCTTTGCCGGCGTCTTCTCGATCTTCGCCGCCAAGATCCTGCTCACCCAGGCGAGATAACCGCGGTCGGCCTAAATTTGGGGCCGATCAGTCCCGCTGACGTCTCAGCCAATCAGCACGCTGTCGGGTTCAGCCGATCAGCAAAGCATCATCATCCAGCGTCTGGCCGCGCATCTTGCGGAACATGGCGATCAGGTCCTCGACCTGCAGGTTCTTTCGGTTGTCGCCCGCCACATCGAGAACGATCTCGCCGCCATGCAGCATGATCGTGCGGTGGCCGTAATCCAGCGCCTGGCGCATGGAATGCGTTACCATCATCGTCGTCAGCTTGCGCTCGGCAACGATCTTCTGCGTGAGGTTCATCACGAACTCGGCCATCCCGGGATCGAGCGCGGCCGTATGTTCGTCGAGCAGCAGCACCTCGGAACCGGCAAGTGTCGCCATGACGAGCGAAACGGCCTGCCGCTGCCCGCCGGAGAGCAGATCCATGCGGTCCTTCAGCCGGTTTTCCAGCCCGAGATTGAGTTCGGCGATCCGCTCTTTGAAATAATCGCGCCTCTTGCCGCCGAGCGCCGGCACAAGCCCGCGCTTCTCGCCGCGGCGGGCCGCCAGAGCGAGGTTCTCCTCGATCGACAATGAGCCGCAGCTTCCCGTCAGCGGATCCTGGAAGACGCGTGCCACCAAGCCGGCGCGTGCCGCGGTCGACTTGCGCGTTACATCATTCTTGCCGATCAGCACCTGCCCCTCGCTCGGCAGGACGTCGCCGGCGAGCACGCCGAGCAGCGTCGATTTGCCGGCGCCGTTCGAGCCGATGACGGTGACGAAGGAGCCCTGCTCGATGGTCAGGCTGACGCCGTTCAGCGCCTGCTTCTGCAGCGGCGTGCCGCGTCCGAAAACGACCTTGATATCTTTGACGCTGATCATGATGCGGCACCTCTGCGAAGGCGGGGAAGGATGAGCGCCACGGTGACCAGCACCGCCGTCACGAAATTGAGGTCGGAGGCCTGCAGGCCGATAACGTCGCTCGACAGCGCCAGTTGGATGGCGATGCGATAGAGGATCGAGCCGAGCACGCAGCCGATGAGCGCAATCAGCAGGCCGCGGCGCCCGAGCAATGTCTCGCCGATGATGACCGCCGCAAGTCCGACGACGATCGTGCCGACACCCGAGGTGACGTCGGCAAAGCCGTTGGTCTGGGCAAACAGCGCACCGCCCAAGGCCACCAGCGCATTCGAGATCGCCATTCCAAGATAGATCTGCCGGCTGGTATCGACGCCCTGGGCGCGGGCCATGCGCGCATTGGCGCCGGTCGCGCGCATGGCAAGCCCGGCATCGCTTTCCAAAAAGCGCCAGACCAGGACGAGCGCGACGATGACGAGAACGCCGACGAAGAGCGGCCGCACGTAGAAATCGCGCAGGCCATGGCCGAAGAACGGGCTGATCATCGTATCGGCATTGATAAGGGCGACATTTGGTTTGCCCATCACCCTCAAATTGACGGAGAACAGCGCGATCATCGTCAGGATCGAGGCGAGCAGGTTGAGGATCTTGAAGCGCACGTTGAGCAGGGCCGTCACCATGCCGGCGGCGGCACCGGCCGCCATGGCAACCGAGGCAGCAAGCCAGGCATTGACGCCGGCAATGATCAGCACGGCCGTCACCGCTGCACCCAGCGGAAAGGAACCGTCGACCGTCAGGTCGGGAAAATCGAGGACGCGGAAGGCGAGATAGACGCCGAGAGCGACGAAGGAATAGACCAGGCCGAGCTCGACGGCCCCCCAGAATGCGATTTGGCTCAAGGCTTTCAGCCCCTTTTTGTTACCGTTCCGCCCGTCGCGAAACCGCAGCCTTGTAATACTTCAGCCGCCCCCGTGCAAACGAGAGCGGCTGAATGCGAATGGCCGATGGACCTGCGGCCGATTATTCGATGACCTTGTTGGCGCGCGAAAGCACGCTCTCCGGCAGGGTGACGCCCATCTTGGCCGCAGCCGCCTTGTTGACGACGAGATCGCTGCCGGCGGCGGTCTTGACCGCGATATCGCCGGGGTTTTCACCCTTCAGCACGCGCACGACGATTTCGCCCGTCTGCTTTCCGACGTCATAGTAGTTGAAGCCGAGAGCGGCGACCGAACCGCGCGAAACCGAATCCGTATCGGCGGTAAAGAGCGGCAGCTTGCTTTCTTCGGCGACTGCGACGGCGCCTTCGAGCGCGGAAATGATCGTATTGTCGGTCGGAATGTAGATCGCATCGGCGCGGCCGACGAGGGCGCGCGCCGCCCCCTGAACTTCGGCCGACTTGGTGGCCGCCGATTCCACAACCGTCAGGTCGGCCTTTTCGGCTTCGGTCTTCAGCAGGGCGAGCAGCGAAACCGAATTCGCCTCACCTGAATTGTAGAGATAGCCGATCGTTTTCACCTTCGGGAGTATTTCCTTGATCAGCGCCAGGTGCTCGGCGACCGGCGACATATCGGAAAGGCCGGTGACGTTGCCGCCGGGCTTGTCCATGTTCTTGACGAGCTGGGCGCCAAGCGGATCAGAGACGGCCGTGAAGACGACGGGAATGTCGCGCGTTGCGGAGACCAGGGCCTGGGCCGACGGCGTGGAGATCGGCACGATAACATTCGGCTCGTCGCCGGCAAACTGGCGGGCGATCTGGGCTGCCGTGGCGGGATTGCCCTGCGCCGATTCGAACACGAATTTCAGGTTCTCGCCTTCCTTGTAGCCGGCGGCCGTCAGCACATCGAGAACGCCCTTGCGGGCGGCATCCAGCGCCGGATGCTCGACGATGGCAGTTACGGCAACGGTCACGTTATCGGCCTTGGCGGGCAGGGAAAGAGCCAAAGTGGCGGCAAGAGCGAGCAGAATCGGGCGCATGGGTGTCCTCCTGAATGATTTTGGCGGCACTATTAGGAAAAGCGCATGCTTAAATCAATGCAGGAGAATTGTAGCGAGGATCAAACTTGCTGATCAGTCATCGGCGCCGTGGTTGGCGATCATCATCGCCTCGAAGGCCAGGCGCTCGGTCTTGCGCATGCGTTCGGACTCCGATTTCAGCTGGCCGCAGGCAGCAAGAATATCGCGGCCGCGCGGCGTGCGGATCGGCGAGGCATAACCGGCCGAGTTGATGAAATCGGCGAACTTCTCGATCTGCTCCCAGTCGGAACACTGGTAGTTGGTGCCGGGCCAGGGATTGAACGGAATGAGGTTGATCTTCGCCGGCACGCCCTTCAAGAGCTTGATCAGCCCCTTGGCGTCTTCAAGGCTGTCATTGACGTCCTTCAGCATCACATATTCGAAGGTGATGCGCCGCGCATTGGAAAGGCCGGGATAGGCCTTGCAGGCGTCGATCAATTCCTTCAGCGGATACTTCTTGTTGATCGGCACCAGAATATCGCGCAGATCGTCGCGCACCGCATGCAGCGAGATCGCCAGCATGACGCCGATCTCCTCGCCGGTGCGGAAGATTTCCGGCACGACACCCGAGGTGGAAAGCGTCACGCGACGTTTGGACAGCGACAGGCCGTCGCCATCGGTGGCGATCAGCAGGGCTTGTTTGACGGCATCGAAATTATAGAGCGGCTCGCCCATGCCCATCATCACGATATTGCTGACCTTGCGGCCTTCGGCAGGCATGATCGTGCCCTGCGGCGCTTCACGATCCGGGAAGTCGCCAAGCCGGTCGCGGGCAAGCAACAGCTGCGACAGGATTTCCTCCGCCGTCAGGTTGCGCACCAGCCGCTGCGTGCCGGTGTGACAGAAGGAACAGGTGAGCGTGCAGCCGACCTGGCTGGAAATGCAGAGCGTGCCGCGGCCCTCTTCCGGAATATAGACGGCTTCGATCTCGACCGGGCGGCCGGCACCGCGCGGGGGAAAGCGCAGCAGCCATTTGCGGGTGCCATCGTTGGAGACCTGCTCCTCGACGATCTCGGGACGCGCGATGGTGAAATGCTGCTTCAGCATTTCGCGCATATCCTTGGCGACATTCGTCATGTGATCGAAATCGGAGACGCCGCGCACATAGATCCAGTTCCAGAGCTGCGCGACGCGCATCTTGATCTGCTTCTCGGCCACGCCTCTTTCCCTGAGCGCCGCCGCCATTTCCTCGCGCGACAGCCCGATCAGGGAAGGCTTTTCGGCGCCGTAAGAAACGTTCGGCGCCTGCGGCTTGGTGACATCAATCGCATCCATGACGGACATGGTCTTTAGATCCCGAATTCGAACACGTAACCGCCCCGCAAGCCCCGCGGACTTCAGGAACAAGCCGGAAGAGGTGAGGCGCATGACGGCACATTGGCAGAAATTGAATGGCGGAACGGCGACTGATGTCGCGATCTGTCCGCTGTTGGCCCGGCCTTTAGCATCATTTTGCCGGCCCGTCACTATAGAGCCTTTCCTGGTTAGATTGAAGCATTCTGCCGGAGCAGGTTTTCGTCAGGGCAGAGGCGATTGGCGATGGGCATACCCCATGGTACGTCCGAGCCGATCGCCTCTGATCCTGGCGGAAAGATGCCCGGCCGACCGGCCGCAGCGCTTCGCCGTGGCGAAGCGGTCAGTGCGTCCGGCGTTTTTCAGTCTTGCAGATTTGCCAGGCAAATCTGCGGGAGGGTTGGCTGAAACGGGCCGGCTGATCGACCGGCCGGCTTGGCCGTAGAGCCGGGCTACGACGCGCGCCGGCCGGTCGACCATCCGACTCCGTTTGAGCCAACAGAATGCTTCAATCTAACCAGGAAAGGCTCTAGAAATGGAAAACAGCAAGGGCCGGCGCAAGGCCGGCCCTCGAAATTCCGTTGGGTAAAAAGGTGCTTACTTGCAACCTTCGATCTGCTTCAGCGCCGCCGAGATGCCCGAGAGCGAATAGCTGTAGGACGTGCCCGTTCCCTTGCGCGAGACGGCATTGACAGTCATCGAATGACCGGTCTTCATCGCCGCGACGAGGGCCGGCTCCTGAGCCGCATTCTCGACCCAGCCGGCCTTGTCCTTGGTGAACATCACGAAGGTCTTGTTGTCGATGACGACATTGATCTTCGAATTTTCCTTCACCGTATAGCCCATCATCGCCTGCGGTTCGTAGGAGATGTTCTGGCCGGGGCGCTGCGAGACGATGAAGAAATTGTCGCCGTGGTCGACGCTTGCCGGCTGCTTTGCCGTCGGCACGGACAGCACGTAGCAGACGGTGCTGGCGCCCGACTTGTAGGAATAGGCGCCCCATGCCTGAAACTGCTGAATGCGGGTCGGCGCGGCTTGCTGCGCTGTCGCAACTCCGGCCATACCAAGGGTGAGTGCGAGGGCGGATACGATACTTTTTACAAACATGGATTCCTGCCGGTTCTTGCGATTCAAGGCCCGAAGCGATCAGAGCGGGCGGCGCTTAATCACGATCTGCTTTATTTTGACTTAATTCAGGTTACCAAATGGTCAACAACAGCTGCGATTTGTATGTGCCTGTGTCATTTCAGCTCGACCACGACTTTTGCCCCTTGCTGAAATCGGCTGCGATGCCGGTGCGCCGATGGCACCGGCCGGCCGTTCGGGTGAATCTAAGACACAAAGATTCAGGCAAGAGTTTGACCTTTCAAAAATCCGTTGTACCTCATTAAGACTTTGGAAATCCGGGACGAAATTTTCGCCGCAGGGGGCTCGTGAGACGACATGGATGCCGAGGAAAGACGGCGTTTCGCTGCCCTCGCAAAGGCTGTCGCAGACGATCGCGACCAGCAGGCCTTTTCCATCCTGTTCGACTATTTCGCCCCGCGTCTGAAGGCCTGGCTGATGCGCCGGAAGATGACATCAGGCGAGGCCGAGGAGCTGGTTCAGGAGATCATGATCGTGCTCTGGCACAAGGCCTATCTCTACGACGCCACGCGGTCTTCACTCTCGACCTGGCTCTTTCGCATTGCCCGCAACTGCCGGATCGACCTGCAGCGCCGCGCCGACGCCCGCCTTTTCGACGAGACGGACCCGGCCCTGCAGCCGCCGGCCGACATCGGCGCCGAAGACATCATCGTCAATGACGATCGCGACGCGAAGATCCGTGCCGCGGTCGGCCAACTGCCGCAGGAACAGCGCGACATGCTGCGTGCCGCCTTTTTTCTCGGCCAATCGCACGCCGAGATCGCTGAATCGACCGGGCTGCCGCTCGGCACGGTGAAATCGCGTATCCGGCTTGCCTTCGGCAAACTCCGCAAGGTGCTGGAGCAGGAACTCGGCTGAAGCGCGCCGGCCCTTCAAATGGTTTTCATCGTATCCGCGGGTGGGTCGGCGAGGACGCGGTCCGCCGCGTCGTAATGCCCTGGCCGGATATGGCCGCGCACCATGGCGAAGGCGGCGGAAAGCACGGCGACGTCGTCAGAAAAGCCGATGACGGCGAAAATATCCGGGATCATGTCGACCGGCATGACGAAATAGGCGAGTGCTGCGAGCAGCACACCGCGCACCTTGGTCGGCGTTTGTGGATCGAGCGCGCAGTAGAAGCCGGCGACGACATCGCGCGAGAACGGGATCTGCCGCACGGCCCGGCGGAAGGTCGGCCAGAACTTCTGCCGCACCGTCTTCTCCCGCCGGCTCTGGGTGTCTTCGTCGCCCGGCAGCAGGATTTCCCCGAATTTGACCTCGTCCATCCCTGACTTCCTTTCGTCCCTGCCAACATATGGTGATGGCGCCCAGGCTTTCAATCGACCCCTTTCAATCGGCCCCTTTCAATCGACCTCGCCTTCAGCGCGGACGTCGCGCTGCCGCCTTCTCCATCGCCTTGGCGAGCTTGAAATCCAGCTCCGTCAGCCCACCGGCATCATGCGTGTTCAACGTCACATCGACCCTGGAATAGACGTTGAACCATTCGGGATGATGGTTGAGCTTCTCGGCCGTGATCGCTGCCTCCGTCATGAAGCCGAAGGCCTCGATGAAATTCGAAAACTTGAATGTCTTGGAGATCGAGGAGGCCGCGTCATTGAGCGCCCAGCCGGCAAGGCCCGCCAGTTCCGCCTCGACCGCTGCCCGTTCCAGTCTTTCCCATTTCATGCCATGCTCCTCTTGTTCTTCCGACAGGTCTACCGATGACGCCTATCAGTGTCCTCTTCGTTTGCATGGGCAATATATGCCGTTCTCCGCTTGCCGAGGGAATTTTTCGCCACCTCGTCACCGAGGCTGGCCTGACCGGCCATTTCACCATCGATTCCGCCGGCACCGGCGGCTGGCATGAAGGCGAGCCGCCCGACCGGCGTTCGATCGCCGCCGCGCAAAGCCACGGTATCGATATATCCGGGCAACGCGCCCGCCGAATCCGCTCCAGCGATTATAGGGATTTCGATCTGATCCTGGCCATGGACCGCGATAATGTGGCGGCGCTCGAAAAGATCGCGCCGCCCGAGGCGACCATCCGGCTCTTCGGAGATGCCGCGCTTGGAACCGGAGAGGATATTCCCGATCCCTATTATGGCGGCCCTGATGGTTTCGAGCTGATCTATACCAGGCTCTTGACCGGCTGCAGCAGCCTGCTCGAAGCGCTCGGCGTCGAACGTGCCTCGTGCAGCGGGAACACTTCCTCTGTCAGGTAGGGTCCGCCGCCCACCGATTCGCGCGACGAAAGCAGCACGAAGCGTGGCGCCGTGAAGGTCGCGGTGTGGAAGTTGCCGCGCCCGGCCAGATATTGCACGACATCGTCGAGCCGCGAGGACTTGAGCCGGGCCAGCGTCACATGCGGCATGAATTTGCGCGGATCCGGCGGCAGGCCGATGCGCTGGCAGATGCGCTCGATCTCACCCTGCAGGGCGTACATCTCAGGCGATTGCGAGACGCCGGCCCAGACCGAATGCGGTTTTTTCGAGCCGAAGGAACCGATGCCTTCGAGGCGGAACTGGAATTCGGGCCGGTCGATCCGATCGAGGCGTTCGACGATTTCATCGGCCGTGCGGCCGTCGACATCACCGATGAAGCGCAGCGTGATGTGGTAATTCTCCACATCGATCCATCGTGCTCCGGGGAGGCCACCGCGCAGCAATGAAAGGCTCATCGCCGCATTGCGCGGAATTTCGAGGGCGGTAAACAGTCTCGGCATAACGAGCACTCCCCGAATCTTTTACAGGTGCTTACACGGAATCACGCAATCAATGAGCGCGCAAGCCCCTATTTCTTCACAGTAGAAATCGTCCCGACGAAATTTGTGACATCGGCTTCCATCTTTTCGACCATGACGTCGATACCTCTCGCATTCGGATGCATTCCGTCTTCGAGTTTCAGCCCCGCATCGAGCGCCACCCCGTCGAGGAAGAAGGGATACAGCCGAACTTCGTATTTCTCCGAAAGTTTCCGATAAATTGGATTGAAGCGCTCCGCATAGTCCGCACCCATGTTCGGCGGTGCCATCATGCCGACGAGGAACACAGCGATGCCGCGCTCCTTCAGGCGACTTATCATACGGTCGAGATTCTTCTCGCTCTCCTCCGGCGGAATGCCGCGCAGCGCGTCATTGGCGCCGAGCTCCAGAATGACGCCGTCGGTTCCGTCAGGCACCGACCAGTCGATGCGGGCAAGCCCCCCTGTCGTCGTGTCGCCCGACACGCCGGCATTGGCGATGGCAACGTCGAGCCCCTTCGCCTTCAAGGCCGCCTGCAGCTTTTCGGGGAAACCCTCGCCGGGCGCCAGCTGGTAGCCCGCCATTAGGCTGTCCCCGAACCCGACGAGATTGATCGTTCGGGCAGCGGCGGCCCCGGCAAAAATCAGCGAGACGGCGATGACGGTGAATTGAAGCGCGGCAACTTTAAATCTCATTCTGGCTTCCCTAGATTGGCGAGGTGCCGTCACGCGGCCATTCGGTTAGAGATTTATATAGGGCGATTTCCTTGGCAAAAACCATCATCGAGTTGAAGAGCGCCGATCTGACCCTTGGCAGCGCCGCCGCTTCCGTCCATGTGCTGAAGGGCATCGACCTCGATATTTCAGCCGGCGAATCCGTCGGCATCGTCGGCCCTTCGGGTTCCGGCAAGTCCACCCTGCTGATGGTGCTTGCCGGATTGGAGAAGCTCGACAGCGGTGAAATCAACATCAACGATACACCGCTCCATGCGCTTAGCGAGGACGAGGTCGCCGATTTCCGCGGCCGCAACATCGGCATCGTCTTCCAGTCCTTCCACCTGATCGCCAACATGACGGCGCTGGAAAACGTCGCCGTGCCGCTGGAGCTCGCCAATGTCCGCAACGCCTTCGAAATCGCCCATCGCGAGCTGAATTCCGTCGGCCTCGGCGAACGGTTGAACCACTATCCGGGCCAACTTTCCGGCGGCGAACAGCAGCGCGTGGCGATCGCAAGGGCGCTCGCCCCCTCGCCCGCTTTGCTGATCGCCGACGAGCCCACCGGCAATCTCGATACCGAGACGGGCCGCCAGATCGCCGACCTCTTGTTTTCCAAACAGGCCGAACGCGGCATGACCCTGCTGCTCGTCACCCATGACGTCTCGCTTGCCAACCGCTGCTCGCGCCAGATTCGCGTCCGCTCCGGCCAGATCGAAGGCGACAGCGCCGCCCGCCGCAGCGAGGCGGCAATCGCATGAGAATGATTACGCCGCGCACCGCGCTTGCATTTCGCCTGGCGCTCCGTGAGCTCCGCGGCGGCATTCGCGGCTTTTACATTTTCCTAGCCTGCATCGCGCTCGGCACAGGCGCGATTGCCGCCGTCAATTCGGTTTCGCAGTCGATCACCGACACGATCGCCTCGCAGGGGCAGGAGCTCTTGGCCGGCGACGTCCGCTTTGAGCTCAACAACCGCGAGGCCACACCGCAGGAAATGGGGTTCCTCGAAAGTCTCGGCACCGTCTCGGTGTCGACAGGTCTGCGCTCGATGGCTCGGAGGCCCGACGGCTCCGACCAGGCGCTTGTCGAAGTCAAAGCGATCGACGACGCCTACCCTCTCTATGGCAGGTTCGCGGCCGAGCCAAATTATCCGCTCGCAGCCCTGCTTTCGGCCCAAAGCGGCACCTATGGCGCGGTCGCAGCCCCGCTGCTGCTCGATCGGCTTGGCCTTGCGGTCGGCGACGAATTGCTGCTCGGCAATGTCAAACTCAGCATCACCGGCACTGTCAAGACCGAGCCGGACGCCCTTTCCGAAGGCTTCGGCTTTGCGCCGCGCCTGCTCGTCAGCCGCCAGGCGCTCGATGCCTCGGGCCTTATCCAGACCGGAAGCCTGGTCGAACATGCCTACAAGATCCGGCTGGAGGACAGGAGCGCGATATCGGGCATCCAGGCGCGCGCCTCAAGGGAATTCCCCTCCGCCGGCTGGGCGATCCGCACCAGCGACCGGGCCGCGCCCTCGCTTACCGAAAACATCACCCGCTTCTCGCAGTTCCTGACGCTGGTGGGCTTGACCGCGCTGATCGTCGGCGGCGTCGGCGTCGCCAATGCGGTGCGTGCCTTCCTCGATTCCAAACGCACCACCATCGCCAGCTTCAAATGCCTCGGTGCGCCGGCCGCCGTCGTCGTGCTAATCTATCTGTTCCAGATCACCATCATCGCCCTTGGCGGCATCATGATCGGCCTCGTCGTCGGCGCCCTATCGCCGATCTTCGCTGCGCAGTTCCTGGCGCAATTCCTGCCGGTGTCCACAGCGCCGACGCTCTATCCCGGCGCCCTGCTGCTAGCGGCGCTCTTCGGCATCCTGACAACGCTCGCCTTCGCCATCCTGCCGCTCGGCCATGCCCGCGAAGTGCCGGCGACGGCGCTCTTCCGCGAGCAGGGCTTCGAGGCCCGCCGCCTGCCGTCCTGGCCCTATATCCTGCTGGCCGCCCTCTTCATGGCAGCGCTTGCCGGCCTTGCCGTCCTCACCGCCTATGATCGCTTCATCGCCGTCGTTTTCGTCGGTGCGATCGTCTTCGCCTTTGTCGTGCTGCGCCTCGTCGCCGCCCTGATCGCCTGGCTTGCGCGCCGCAGCCCGCGCGTCAACTCGCCGGCGCTCAGGCTTGCGATCGGCAACATCCACCGTCCCGGCGCCCTGACGCCCTCGGTGGTGCTGTCGCTCGGCCTCGGCCTGGCGTTGCTGGTGACGCTGACCTTGATCGACGGAAACCTGCGCCAGCAGCTGACCGGCCGGATGAACGAGGGCGCGCCGAACTTTTTCTTCGTCGATATCCAGAGCGCCGAGGTCGACGCATTCCGCAATCTCGTCCAGGCGCAGGCGCCGAAGGGCAAGTTCATGGAGGTGCCGATGCTGCGCGGCCGCATCGTCGCCTTCAACGGCGAGGATGTCAGCAAGATGAACGTGCCGGCCGCCGGCCGCTGGGTGCTGAACGGCGATCGCGGCATCACCTATGCCGACACTTTGCCGGAAAATGCCGCGCTGACCGAAGGCAGCTGGTGGGACAAGGATTACAGCGGCGAGCCGCTCGTCTCCTTCTCCTCGGAAGAGGCGCATGAACTCGGCCTGAAGATCGGCGACACCGTCACCGTCAATGTGCTCGGCCGCAACATCACCGCCAAGATCGCCAATCTGCGCCGCGTCCAGTGGGAATCGCTATCGATCAATTTTGTCATGGTCTTCTCGCCGAACACTTTCCGCGGCGCCCCGCACGCATGGCTCGCGACCCTGACCGATCCCGCCTCGACGCCGGCCGAAGATGCGGCGATCCTGAAATCCGTCACCAACACCTATCCGACGATCACCAGCGTGCGCGTCAAGGACGCGATCGATATCGTCAACCAGCTCGTTGCGCAGCTTGCGACCGCGATCCGCGCCGCCGCCTCGGTGGCCCTGATCGCCTCGATCCTCGTCCTTGCCGGGGCGCTTGCCGCCGGAAACCGGGCGCGCACCCACGATGCAGTGGTGCTGAAGACGCTCGGCGCCACCCGGGCCATGCTGATCCGCGCCTTCAGTTACGAATATCTGATCCTCGGGCTCGCAACCGCGATCTTCGCGCTAATCGCCGGCGCCGCCGCCGCCTGGTTCATCGTCGCCCGCATCATGCGGCTGCCCTCGGCCTTTCTGCCCGATGTGGCGGGGCTGACGCTGGTGACGGCGCTCGTCCTGACCGTCGGCATCGGCCTCATCGGCACCTGGCGCATCCTCGGCCAGAAGGCGGCGCCCGTCCTGCGCGAGCTTTGACCGGATAGCGACGCCCAAACCCTTCACCTTACGGCGATTTAACCGGCCGGGCCTTTGCAAGCCTCTTGTTTGCGAGGGGCGAAGGCCTCATATTGTCTGCAGGCATGCTGGAGCTCCGCAGCGGCGCCCGGGTCGAAAACCCCGACACCGTATCTCCATCGGAGCTTGTAAGAGGAAACTATGGCTGATCTTCGTAACTATCAAAGCCGCGCTCAGACCGGCGAGATGATTGATCAGGGCCTGCGCGCTTATATGCTCAAGGTCTACAACCTGATGGCGCTGGGTCTGGCGATCACCGGTGTGGCCGCATATCTGTCGTTCCAGCTCGCTTTCGCCAATGGCGAGATTACCGCTTTCGGCCAGGCGATCTACCTGAGCCCGCTGAAATGGGTGGTCATTCTGGCGCCGCTGGCTCTGGTGTTCTTCCTGAGCTTCCGGATCCATAGGATGTCGGTGAGCGCCGCCCAGACGACCTTCGCGATCTATGCCGCGCTCGTCGGTCTGTCACTCTCGTCGATCTTCCTGATCTATACCGGTCAGAGCGTCGTTCAGACTTTCTTCGTCACCGCCGCCTCCTTCGGCGCGCTGTCGCTTTACGGCTACACGACGAAGCGTGACCTGTCGGCAATGGGCTCGTTCCTGATCATGGGTCTCTTCGGCCTGATCATCGCCTCGATCGTCAACATCTTTCTGGCATCGTCGGCGATGCAGTTCGCCATCTCGGTGATCGGCGTACTGATCTTCGCAGGCCTCACCGCCTACGACACGCAGCGGATCAAGGAGCTCTACTACGAAGCCGATGACGTCGCTGTTGCCGGCCGCAAGGCGATCATGGGCGCACTGACGCTCTATCTCGACTTCATCAACCTCTTCATGTTCCTGCTGCAGTTCATGGGCAACCGTAAATAAGCAGGTCCATCACGATCGAAAAAGGCGGCTTCGGCCGCCTTTTTTGTTGCGCCGTTTTCGCAGGGATGGTTTTAGAGGAGCTCCGCCCCGCCGCTGGACCAACTGCCCGATGTCCTTCCTTCTGCGCGACGCCTCTCAAGCCGATATCCCCGCCATTACCGGGATCTATCGCGACTCCGTCCTGAACGGCGTTGCAAGCTACGAGATTGCGCCGCCCTCCGAGGCCGAGATGTTGCAGCGTTTTGCCGCCATCATCGGCCAGCAATATCCCTATATCGCCGCAGCCGATGACGACGGAAACTTCCTCGGCTACGCCTATGCCTCGGCCTTTCGCACCCGCCCGGCCTATCGTTGGATGGTGGAGGATTCGATTTACCTGGCGCCCGAAGCCCGCGGCCGCGGTATCGGCAAAGCACTGATGAGCGAATTGATCGACCGCTGCACCGCCCTTGGTTTTCGTCAGATGGTGGCCGTCATCGGCGGCGCGAGCCCCGCCTCGATCGCGCTTCATCTCAAGGCCGGCTTCGTGGAGGTCGGCCTGATGCAGGGCACAGGCTACAAGCACGGCCGCTGGCTTGACACGATGCTCATGCAGCGCAGCCTCGGCGAGGGCATGACGACCGATCCGGATCCATCCGTCTATCCCGGCACGCTGTTCGCCGGCGGCTGATGAGGCTTATTGATCGACCAGCTTCAAGGCCTTGTCGAAGACCTTGAGGACTAGGTTCAGCTCGTGTCCGCGCTTCAGGATCATGCCGTTGACGTTGATGACGGAATAGGCGCCTTGCTTGGCGGCGAGCTTCGGGTTCTTTTCGATTCGGAAGAGCGGCATTTCGCCGGAGCGCTTGAAGACGGAAAACACCGCCTTGTCCTTCAGGTGATCGATGGCGTAATCGCGCCATTCACCCTCACCGACCATGCGGCCGTAGATCCAGAGGATCGCGTCGAGTTCGCGCCTATGGAAAGTCACCGGCAGCGGATCTTTGCTTTGTTTGTATTCCCTGAGATCGACGACGACTGAGGAACTATTGTCGACGGAGCGGTTTCCGCCGTGTCGCAAATCCGGCTGATCTGTCATCAGTCTCCCGAGGCCTCCGCTTGTGACAGGGGAATGACAGTTTGCCCGAGCCGCCACAAATTGCAAGAGTGCGGCCCGTCACATTCAGTCGCAGCCGACAGTGGACAGGTCGCCGCTTTCTCGGCAGCGCCGCATTTCAGTCAAAACAGCGCCTCATTTGCAGGAGAATTATGCATCCCGGTTTGGCGCCAGCGCGCCAAAGGGCCCGGCGGAGCGTATCGACCTTAACCCCAGCCCCGAATACGCTCAGCCGGGCCGCCCGGACCTTCATCCGCAAGCGGATGCAACTCAGATATTTTTGCCCGCCATCACCACGGTCGCGCCAAGGATCGCGGCCGGATCGCCGTCCGCGGTCGCCGACTGCAGCAGGATAGCGCAACCCTCGAGCTGCGGCCGCTGCAGGACGGTTGCCGGCAGCGTCAGACTGGTCGCCTTGCCATCCCACATGCCGACCGTTTCGACATTGGTGACGCTGTGCAGATACGAGAGCTTCTTTCCGCTGTTCTCGCCTTTTTCGACATCGATCGTCTTTTCCTTGTCGAAATAAACCATCACGACATTGGCTTTGCCCTGTCCCGCCCCGATCTTGATTTCCAGCTCGTCGCCGCGCATCGATGCGCTGATAGGAACGGTCAACCCGTTCCCTTCGCCGCTATAGGTGTCGATCCTGCTGTTGATGCCGTTCAAATCGGAGCCGGCCAGGTGGCCGCGTCCATTGACGATGGCCTGCGGCGTGTAGACGTTGCTGCGGCCCATCGTCCTGGCATAGCCGTATTGCCGCTCGGTGTTTTCCTTCGAGCTCAGCGTATCGGCCCAGCCGAGATAATTCCAGTAATCGACGTGATATGCGAGCGCGATGACATTTCCCTGGTTCACCAGCTTGCGGAAAGCCGCATCAGCCGGCGGACAGGAGGAGCAGCCCTGCGCCGTGAACAGCTCGACGACGCCTTTCGGCGTGCCGTCTTCGGCATTCAGCGGCCCTGCGAGAGCAAGACCGGCCAATAGCGGGATCAACAAACGGGGGAACATTCACCTGCACCTCTTTTTCAGCGTCGCCAGCGTGTTGGTAACCGGAGGCTCTGAGATATGAACGTACGAATAATCCTTCCGGGTCCAAACGAAAAGTCACGAACGGGTGAGACGCAGCACGACCGGAAGCCGCAGAAAACAAATCATCGTGAGCCCGCTCGAATGCCGCCGCCGCAAAAGAAAAGCCGCCGGAAATTGCTCTCCGGCGGCCCTGATCATGTCAGGCTCTTAACAATCAGGCAGCGAGATCGCGCAGGACCGTCTGCAGAATGCCGCCATTGTTGAGGTAGATCACCTCATCGAGCGTATCGACGCGCGACAGCAGCGGAACGTCCTTAACGGTGCCGTCGCTATAGGTGATCTTGGCAATCTTCCGCTCGCGCGGCTTGATCTTGTCGAGGCCTTCGATGGTGACGAGTTCGTCGCCCTTGAGGCCGAGGCTCTGCCAGGTCGTGCCCTCTTCGAAGACGAAGGGGATGACGCCCATGCCAACCAGGTTCGAGCGATGGATGCGCTCGAAAGACTGGGCGATCACCGCCTTGACGCCGAGCAGGTTGGTGCCCTTGGCCGCCCAGTCGCGCGAGGAGCCGTTGCCATATTCGACACCGGCGAAGATGACGAGCGGCACGCCTTCCTGCTTGTACTGCATCGCCGCGTCGTAGATCGAGGTCTCTTCCTTCGACGGGTAGTGGATGGTGTAGCCACCTTCCTTGCCGTTCGGGCCGAGCATGTGGTTGCGGATGCGGATGTTGGCGAAGGTGCCGCGCATCATCACTTCATGGTTGCCGCGGCGCGTGCCGTACTGGTTGAAGTCGGCAACGGCAACGTCATGACCGATGAGATAGGCACCGGCCGGCGATGCCGCCTTGATCGAACCGGCCGGCGAGATGTGGTCGGTAGTGATCTTGTCGCCGAACAGGCCGAGGACGCGCGCACCCTTGATGTCGGCGACGCCGGTGCCCTTCTTGCCCATGCCGACGAAGTAGGGCGGGTTCTGGACATAGGTCGAATTGTCGTCCCAGGCATAGGTCTGGCCCGGCGGAACCTGAACGGCCTGCCAGTTGACGTCACCCTTGAAGACGTCGGCATACTTGCTTTCGTAAAGCTCGCGGGTGACGTATTTCAGGATGAATTCCTGGACTTCCGCAGAGGTCGGCCAGATATCCCTGAGATAGACCGGGTTGCCGTTCTGGTCCTCGCCGATCGGCTCGTTGGTCAGATCCTTCTGCACCGTGCCGGCAAGCGCGTAGGCGACGACGAGCGGCGGCGAAGCGAGGTAGTTCGCCTGAACGTCAGGCGAAATACGGCCTTCGAAGTTACGGTTTCCGGAGAGCACGCCCGATACGATCAGGCCCTTGTCGTTGATCGTCTTCGAGATCGGCGCCGGCAGCGGGCCGGAATTGCCGATGCAGGTGGTGCAGCCGAAGCCGACGAGGTTGAAGCCGAGCTTGTCGAGATCGGCCTGCAGGCCGGACTTAGCAAGATATTCGCCGACGACCTGCGATCCCGGAGCGAGCGAGGTCTTCACCCACGGCTTGGTCTTCAGGCCCTTGGCAACGGCGTTGCGGGCGAGAAGGCCGGCAGCGATCAGCACCGACGGGTTGGAGGTGTTGGTGCATGAGGTGATGGCGGCAATCGCCACGTCGCCATGGCCGAGATCGAAATCAGTGCCTTCGACCGCATAGCGGTTAGTAAGCTGGCCGGGCTTCTTGTAATCGGCATCCATCGAGCCGGCGAAACCGGAAGCGATGTTTTCGAGCGCGATGCGGCCTTCCGGACGCTTCGGGCCGGCCATCGACGGCACGACATCGCCGAGGTCGAGTTCCAGCGTGTCGGTGAAGACGAGGTCGGAACCGTCTCCTTCGCGCCACATGCCCTGGGCCTTCGAATAGGCTTCGACCAGCGCAATCCGGTCATGCGTGCGGCCGGACATGGTGAGGTAGTTGATGGTTTCGCCGTCAACCGGGAAGAAGCCGCAGGTGGCGCCGTATTCCGGACCCATATTGCCGATCGTCGCGCGGTCGGCGAGCGGCATATTGTCCATGCCGGGGCCGAAGAATTCGACGAATTTCGAAACAACGCCCTTCTTGCGCAGCATCTGCACGACGGTCAGAACGAGGTCGGTCGCCGTGACGCCTTCCTTCAGCTTGCCGGTCAGCTTAAAGCCGATGACTTCAGGAAGAAGCATCGAAACCGGCTGGCCGAGCATCGCCGCTTCCGCTTCGATACCGCCCACGCCCCAGCCGAGAACGCCAAGACCGTTGATCATCGTCGTGTGGCTGTCGGTGCCGACGCAAGTATCGGGATAGGCGATCGTCTCGCCGTCCTCTTCCTTGGTCCAGACGGTCTGGCCGAGATATTCGAGATTGACCTGATGACAGATGCCGGTGCCGGGAGGCACGACGCGGAAATTCTTGAAGGCCTGCTGGCCCCACTTTAGGAAGCGGTAGCGCTCGCCGTTGCGCTGATATTCCAACTCGACGTTCTTGGCGAAAGCCTGAGGCGTGCCGAATTCATCGACGATGACGGAGTGGTCGATGACGAGGTCGACTGGAACGAGCGGGTTGATCTTCTCGGGATCGCCGCCGAGCGACACCATCGCGTCGCGCATGGCGGCAAGGTCGACGACCGCGGGAACGCCGGTGAAGTCCTGCATCAGCACGCGCGCCGGGCGATAGGCAATCTCGTTTTCGACCGCGCCCTTATTGTTCAGCCATTCGGCGACGGCCAGGATATGCTCCTTGGTGACCGACTGACCGTCTTCGAAGCGCAGCAGGTTTTCGAGCAGCACCTTCATCGAATAGGGCAGCTTCGAGACGCCGGGCAGACCGTTTGCCTCAGCCTTGGGCAGGCTGTAATAGACATAGTCCTTTCCACCAACGGAAAGCGTGGAACGACAATTGAAACTGTCAAGAGATTTAGACACGAGAGACCCCGTTTCTGATAGCCAACACAGTCGTGCGAACGCCTATGCACTTAATGCACATCAGGATGCGGGTACGGCCATTTCCGCTGTCCGCACGTGGAGCAGACGCTCCAAGTTCGGCGCAAGGATGAAATTCACGCCGACCGCTGGCGTGGTTGCAGGTCTTATAGATAATTTCCTAAAAACTTGCCATACCCGGAACCGAGCAAAATCGGACATTTTTTGACCCCTCCGCAGGCCGCAACGAAGAAAGAACCGATGCATGCATCTCACCGCCGAAAATCTGGCCGCAAGGCGCGGTGACGATTTGATTTTCGTTAATCTTTCCTTTCACTTGGCAGCCGGCGAGGCGCTTGTGCTGACGGGGAGAAATGGATCCGGAAAGTCCACTTTGCTGCGCGTTGTCGCCGGTCTGTTGAGGCCGGAAAAGGGCACTGTCATCTTTCATGGCGACGGCAGCCGGGAGGGCCGGCATCCCGGCGAGGTCAGCCACTACCTTGGCCATCGAAATGCGATGAAGAATGAACTTACGGTTGCAGAGAACCTCGATTTCTGGCGCGCCTTTCTTGACGAAACGGAAGCGCCTGCCGGCCTATCCCCTGAGGAGGCAGCCGAAGCCGTCGGCCTTTCGGGAATAACCCACCTTCCCTTCGGTTATCTCTCCGCCGGCCAGCAGCGCCGATTCGCCTTCGCAAAGCTGCTGGTCGCCCACCGCCCCATCTGGATCCTCGACGAACCCACGGCGGCACTCGACGCCAGCGCCGACCGGCTGCTTTCCGGCTTGATCGAAGCGCATCTGGCAAAAGGCGGCATCGCGCTGGCGGCGACGCATCAGCCCCTGGGCTTGAAGAATATGCAGGAATTGAAGATGACGGGCTTTGCCGGCGTGGATCAGGGGGTGTGGGGATGATGGTTTGCGATGTCGCTACCCCCCTCTGCCCTGCCGGGCATCTCCCCCACAAGGGGGGAGATCGGCAAGATGCACCGGCCCCGCGAAATCTTGGTCGTGCGCCGAGCGGCTGTCGCCATCCGTGGCGTTTGATTGGGGCAAGAGGGCGCCCCCAGCCGATCTCCCCCCTTGTGGGGGAGATGCCCGGCAGGGCAGAGGGGGGTGCCGCACCATCCATCACACATGTAGAGAGCCGCCCCTAGATGACCGCCCTCTTCCTCCGCGATCTCAAACTCTCCATCCGCGCCGGCGGCGGCGCGCTGATCGGCGTGCTGTTCTTCCTCACGATCGTCGCCGTCATCCCGTTCGGCGTCGGCCCGGATCTCAAGCTGCTCTCGCGCATCGGCCCAGCCATCGTCTGGATCGGCGCGCTGCTTGCCGCCCTTCTCGGCCTCGACCGCCTGTTCCAGGCCGAGCGCGACGACGGGTCGCTCGACCTGATGCTGATGCAGGAAACACCGCTTGTCCTCACCGTGCTGGTCAAATGCTTCGCCCACTGGACGGCGACCAGCCTGCCTTTGGTGATCGCCTCACCGCTGCTCGGGCTCTTCATGAACATGGACGAGACGGCGATTGCTGCCACCATGCTGACGCTGCTTGTCGGCTCGCCGGCCATCACCTTCATCGGCGCCGTCGGCGCCGCCGTTGCCGTCGCCCTGCCGCGCGGTGGCCTGCTGGTCTCGATCCTGGTACTGCCGCTGACCATCCCGGTGCTGATCTTCGGCGTCAGCGCCACCTATGCCGCGGTCGAGGATCCCGCCCCCTTCCTGCCACCCTTCCTCATCCTGGCAGCGCTGACGCTGTTCTTCGCGGTGATCGGCCCGGCCGCCGCTGCGCTCGCGCTGCGAAACACGTCGGATTGAATGTCATTCGATTGCGGGACTAGCCGGATCAAGGTAAGGAAGCGGCATGAGCGAAACGAGCCTAGCCATCCGCAAATTTAGCGATCTCGCCAACCCAACGCGGTTTCTGGCGCTGGCGGCGCGCGCCCTTCCGTGGCTGGCCGGCATGACCGCCCTCTGTTTCGCGGCCGGCCTCTATCTGAGCTTTGCGACCGAAGGCGATTACCAGCAGGGCGAGACCGTGCGCATCATGTATGTCCACGTGCCCTCGGCCTGGCTTTCGATGATGTGCTACACGGTCATGAGCTGCTCTGCGATCGGCACGCTGGTCTGGCGCCATCCGCTGGCCGATGTCTCGGCCAAGGCCGCAGCCCCGCTCGGCGCCGCCTTCACCTTACTGGCGCTCGTCACCGGCTCGCTCTGGGGCAAGCCGATGTGGGGCACCTGGTGGGTCTGGGACGCGCGGCTGACCTCGGTCTTCGTTCTCTTTCTGATGTATCTCGGCCTGATTGCGCTCAGCCGCGCCATCGACGATCCATCGAAGGCCGCGCGTGTTTCCGCCGTGCTCATCCTCGTCGGCTTCGTCAACATCCCGATCATCAAATTCTCTGTGGACTGGTGGAATACGCTGCATCAGCCGGCCAGCGTGATGCGCCTCGATGGGCCGGCGATCGATCCGGAATTTCTGCGTCCGCTCTTCGTCATGGCGATCGCTTTCACGCTGCTCTTCTTCACGCTGCACGTCATGGCAATGAGAAACGAGATCTGGCGCCGCCGCATCGCCGCCCAGCGCCGTCTCGCCGCCCGCATGGCGAGCCGGGAGGAATAGCCGGTGACGCACGCCTTCTATGTCTACGCCTCTTACGGATTCGCAGCGCTGGTCACGGTCGCCGTCACGCTGTGGACCTGGGCCGACGGCCGGGCGCGGCGCCGCGAACTCGCGGCGCTCGAAGCCGCCGGCATTCGCCGCCGCTCGGCGCGCGCGGGGGACGGCGAATGAGCGAGGCGCCCGAAACCACGGCCCGGGCGCGCGGGCTTGGCCGTTATGCGCTGGCGCTTCTGCCGCTCATCGTCTTCGGTGGCATTGCCGCGACGGCCGCAAAGATGCTCTATGACCAGGATTTCCACGGCAAGAACATCGCCGAAATCCCCTCCGCCCTGATCGGGACCAAGGCGCCGGCGCTGAACCTGCCGCCGCTTGAGGGCGCCAACCTGCCGGCGCTGACCGATGCCGCCATCAAAGGCAAGCTGACCCTGGTCAACGTCTTCGCCTCCTGGTGCCTGCCCTGCCGGGACGAACATCCGATCTTGAAGGAACTGGCGAAGGACGGGCGGCTGAATATCGTCGCTATCAACTACAAGGACAAGAACGATAGCGCCCTGCGTTTCCTAGGCGAACTCGGAAATCCCTATCGAGCGATCGGCGTCGATCCGAACGGCAAGGCGGCGATCGATTGGGGCGTCTACGGGATTCCGGAAAGCTATCTGGTCGCCCCCGACGGCACGATCCTCTACAAACGCGTCGGCCCCTTCGACGATATCAGCCTGAACGAAGGGCTGTTTCCGGCGATGGAAAAGGCGCTGGGAAAGCCGGTTTCTTAAGTTTCATTCCGGGAGAAGACCCCTCCCCAACCCCTCCCCACAAGGGGGAGGGACTTATATGCCGCTTCCGACATATCCCACTCACCGTTTCATCCGCAGAGAGGTTGCTGCCTGGCGCCATACAGTGCGCCGAGTTAGCCCCTCCCCCTTGTGGGGACTGTTACATAACCGGCGTTGCAGCTTGGGTCAGGCGATTGCCGTCATCTGTGCTTGCCCCGCTTCGGTGTGTGGCGGGGTGATGGTGGCTGAATTTGATGATTTGGCAGGCAGCTGGACGGAGTCCGCCCCTTGGGTCAGCTGGTCAGCGTCACCCAGCGGCGCATATTGAAGGCGATCGCGGTCATCAACACCTGGGCTTCGGCCTTGGCCAGGCCGCGATAGCGGATGAGCGACAGGC
>NZ_PSOW01000015.1:0-173542 GCF_003013335.1 Rhizobium sp. H4 | reverse complement strand
CGGGGAGAAGAGGGAATCGCGAGGTTGCGGCTATTCCTCGGCCCCGCGTTTACCGGACTCCCGCTCACTCTAACCCGGCCGCCAACCAACCTCGACGAGGATATTGCCCGGTGCCGTGCAATAAAACAGCCAGCCGCCGCGCATGGCAGCCGGCGGGCCGGAGAGTGCCGCACCGGCGGCGGCAAGCCCGGCATGGACGGCATCGACGTCAGCCCTTTCGGGCAGGATGAAGCCGATATGATAGGTCTGGCGCTGCAGTTCGACCTGATCGGCGGTGCCAAACTTGGCGATGGCATGGCTGAAGACAATTTCGAGGCCGGCGTCGTCCTCCAGGATCGCCAGGCCGTTGTTCCCGCGCATATCCTTCAGCTTCAGGCCGAAATGGCGGATGAAGAAATCCGCCGTCTCGGCGATATCGGGTACGTGAAAATCGAGATGATTCAGGCGCATTGACAGTCTCCGTTCAAAAAAATCCCGGGACTGCCGTTTGCCATCTCCACACGCCGCCGGGATCCCGCATTTCCATGCGGATCACGTCGCGGGTTCTCGCGCCCTGGGGCACGGAGCAGAGCTTCGTCAGCGCGCTTTGACGCTCCGACGGAAGGGACCGGGCTTACCTCAACCGATCCTGCCTTTTTCGACGAAGCCGATCTAGCAGGCGGCTTCGGTTTCGGCAATAGATGCGTTGCCACACGCCTGGTGGAGCGAGATTTTCGCCCTAATCTCAATAGCTGGCAGCCGACCGCTAGATCCGGCGTCCCCGGCGAGGGTTCCCGAAGGATTGAAGAGCGGCATGGGCATTTGTGTGGTGCGCGCTCTTCGCTAAGGCGTAGAGTGATGTCATTCACGGAGGGATGGATATGAAACCTGCAATCATCGGCCTCGTCGGCACACTCGTTCTCGCGGGATGCAGCGCCGTCAGCTACAACGGACCGGGCCTCGAACCCATCCCCGGAAGCATCACCTACAATGGTCAACCGCGCAGCAAGCTCACCAAATCGCCTGCTGGTTCGGCCTTTCCGCATGATTTCATCGACCAGTACGGCCGGCAGGTGGAAGAAACCTACATCATCCAGCCTGACAGAAGCCTGATCATCGCGCATCGGCGATACAAGCCGATCCGGTTCTTTGGAGATTAGGTCTGAGTTGGGATGGCCTTGCCGGAGGTCGAGCGCTCAATTGCGGCCTTGGTTCAAGAGATAGATGACGTCGGCGACCCCGCGGGAACCCTGATGATACCGTTGAAATCGACGACGTCTGAAAGTTCAAGCGAAATTCAGGAGGCGCTTCGTTTGCCGAAGCCGAATGTCTTTCGCAGGCTGCTGTCGACTGCGCTTGCCGGCATGAACCTGCGTAGCCGGCTGAGCAGCGTTGCTTGGCCTCCGGCCGGTTGGCGCATTCGGTATGGACCGTTGATTGCGGCCAGGATTTTCTCTGCGACTGCAAGCGCAGACGGCGCGGTTTTGATCTGGGCCTGTACCGCTTTGATGGTCGCATCGGCCTGTGTTGCGTAAGCACCCAGGGGTGCTGCGGTTTGTGCCGCGTTTACGTCGAGCTTGGTGTTTGTGAAGGTCGGTTCAAGCAGCACCACGCGCACGTTGAACTCGCGAATCTCGTGGTCCAGCGACTCCGACAGTCCTTCGAGCGCATGCTTGCTGCTGGCATATATTCCCATGAACGGTGCAGGCAGGAAGCCCAGGACCGAACTGATATTGATGATGAGCCCGCTCCGGGCGGCGCGCATAGAGGGCAAAGCAGCGCGGATCATGCGCAAAGGCCCGAAAACGTTGGTATCGAATACCGCTTGAGCTTCGGAGGGCGACGTGTTTTCGACAGGGCCGACCAGCGAAACGCCGGCATTGTTGATCAGGATGTCGATCTTGCCCGCTTCGGACAAAACCCATTCAACAAAAGTGGCGACCGAGGCGTCATCGGTCACATCGACAGTCCCATAGCGCACGCCGGGAATGGCATTGGCGCGCTGCGGGTTACGGACGCCTCCAAAGACCTGGAAGCCGTTTTGCGCAAGAAGGCGGGCTGACGCTTCGCCGATCCCTGAGGATGCTCCGGTGATGACGACAACTCTATTTTTGGACATGCATGCTCCTCGGTTCGGCGCGAGTGGTGATTACGTGCTTCATAGAAGGGTCGGAACTTTTCACGCTTGTTGCCAAGGACAGCTTCTCAGAACCTGGCATTTAACCGAGTAAGATTTCGATCGACATCTATGCGTGTTTTAGATGTCATTCGAAATATAAAATCAAGCACTTTTTGCATCACGGCGTTTTTCGATGATCGCGCCTTTCAACCGCGTGGAGGGCATGGCGCTGCGTCCATCCGTGCTGTCAGACCGCCCCTGGCTTTGTCGGAGAGAAAAAGGCCGCCAGCGCCGAGTTAGGCGCTTAGCCCTTTCAGGCGCGTCTCGCGGTCCGACGCGCCGAGCGCCTTCATGATGAAGCGGATTTGCGCATGGAGGCTGACTGCGGTGGCCTCTCCCTCCTGAACGCGCTGCTCGACCAGAACCGGATGGAAGAACGGCAGGAAGGCGGATGATGCCGCGCGCGGCTTCGTCGGCGTCTTCGACCTCGAACTCGCCGGCTTGCACACCCTCGCGGACAAGCGCTTTGAGGATTGCCAGGATCTGCTCATTATGTGCGTTGAGGGTTGCCCAACTTCCATCCATGGCGGCGACAAGCAGCTCGTGCATTGGTCTGTCCTCCACCAATATTCTCGTGCTGTGCCGGTGAATGGCGGTCAAAAGATCAACCAGCTTTTTGCTCGCCGGCTGATCCGTTCGCGCAATCGCGAGAGCGATTTCCGCAACCTCTTTGACCACCAGTCCGCAGACGGAATTGTTGATCGCCGTCCTCGAGGGAAAGAAGCGATAAACATTCGCACGGCTCATTCCGACCTCCGCGGCGATGTCGGCGACCGACGTCTTATGATAGCCGATCCGCCGAAAATACCTTTCTGCCACCTCGAGAATTCGCGTCCGCGCCTCAAGGTCCCTTCCGGCTTCGCAAAAATCATCGCCGCCGCCGGAGAACATCACTCGGCAGCCATCGCCGTCGGCAACTCCACCTCCTTCGGTGATGTTTCGTGACTTTCATTTTTCGTCGGTTTGATGCGGAACCATGTGGCGTAGAGAGCCGGAAGGAAGAGCAGGATCATCACCGTGCCGACCGCCGTTCCACCGATCAGTGTGTAGGCCATCGACCCCCAGAACACCGAGTGGGTAAGAGGAATGAAGGCAAGCACGGCCGCAAGGGCTGTCAGAATAACGGGACGCGTCCGCTGCACCGTCGCCTCGATGACGGCGTGATAATCGTCGAGACCGGCTGCCTTGTTCTCCTTGATCTGTTCGGTCAGGATCAGGGTATTGCGCATCAGGATTCCGGCCAGTCCGATCAATCCGAGAATGGCGTTGAAGCCGAAGGGCTGATTGAAGAGCAGCAGGACCGGAACCGCCCCGGCAAGACCGAGCGGCCCTGTCAGCATGACCATGGTCATCGTCGACAGGCTGCGGACCTGCAGCACGATAACGATCAACATGGCGGCAATCATCGCCGGGAAGATCTTGACGAGGGCGGCGTTGGCCTTGAGCGACTCCTCGATGTTCCCGCCCATCTCGATACGATAGCCCACAGGAAGGGTGGCGATCAGCGGCTGAAGCGCCTTCATGACCTGCTGGGACACCTCAGGCGGCTGCGTCGCCTCGTCGATATCGGAACGGATCGTGACAACGGGCGTGCGGTCGCGCCGTTTCAGGATCGGTTCTTCAAACCGGATTTCGGAATGACCGATCTGATCGAGCGGAACCTGGCGACCATCCCGGCTCATCAGCGAGAAGTCCGCCAATCGCGAGGGATCGAGCCGCTTGTCGCCGGCACTGCGCGCAATGACAGGCACGTTGCGGATATTCTCGCGAACCTCGGTAATCGGGATCCCGCTCAGCAGCAGTTGCATCTGCTGGGCGGCCTCCGCCGGCGAAAGGCCGATCAGGCCCAGCCGTTCCTGGTCGGGAACGAAGCGCAGCACCGGTGTGCGGTTGCCCCAATCGCGGTTTGCCTGGCGCACATCCGGCACGCTCTTCATGATCTCCAGGGCCTTTTCGGAGATCCGGTACAATTGGTCGGTATCAGGACCCATGATGCGGAATTCGACCGGAAACGGCGTATAGGGACCGAAGACCAGCTGGGTAACGCGGACATAGGCTTCGGGAGCGAGGCCATCCGAGATGGCCGCACGCAGGCGAAGCTTCAAAGCCTCGCGTGTGTGAGCGTCAGGCGTCAGCACGACGATCTTGGCGAAGGACGGGTCCGGCAGCTCGGGCGCCATGGCAAAGAAGAAACGGGGAGCGCCCTGACCGGTATAGCTCGTGATTGTCTTTGCCTCCGGCTGCTGCTGCAGCCAGTCTTCGAGCTTCCCGACCGTGGCGGCCGTCGTCTCGATACTGGTCCCTTCAGGCATGCGCACTTCAACCAAAACCTCCGGACGATCCGACGTCGGGAAGAACTGCTGTTTCACCGCTCCCATTCCGACGACGGAGATCCCCATGGCGATACCGACCACCGCACAAGTGACGAACTTGTGGCGCACGGTAAACTCGATCACCCGCCGCAGGCGCCGGTAATTCGGCGTGTCGTAGATGGCGTGATGGCCGCCTTCGACCGGCTTGATCGCCGGCAGCATCTTGACGCCGAGATAAGGCGTGAAGATCACCGCGACGACCCAGGATACGATCAGCGCAAAGCCGACGACCCAGAAGATGTTGCCGGCATATTCGCCGGCGGTCGACCGGGCAAAGCCGACCGGCATTAATCCGATGATCGTCACCAGCGTGCCCGACAGCATCGGGGCCGCCGTATGGCTCCAGGCGTAAGCCGCCGCCTTGATGCGATCCATCCCCTCTTCCATCTTCACCACCATCACCTCGATGGCGATGATGGCGTCGTCGACCAGAAGGCCGAGCGCGAGGATCAGCGCACCAAGCGTGATGCGATCGAAGAACCGGCCGGTCTCCAGCATGATGAGGAAGACGACGGCAAGGGTCAGCGGAACGGCCAGAGCCACGACGATCCCGACCCGCCAACCAAGGCTGACGAGGCTGACGAACAAGACGACGCCGAGCGCCATGGCGAATTTCAGCATGAACTCGCCGACCGCTTCCTGGATATTGACGGCCTGGTCGCTGACCTTTGCGAGCGTCATGCCGAGCGGCAAGGTCTTGGCGATCGCGGCGGATCTTTCCTCCAGCGCCTTGCCTAGTTCCAGACCGTTCCAGCCCTGCTGCATCACCGCGCCGAGCATGATGGCGGGCTCGCCGTCATGGCGGATGAGATAGGTAGCCGGATCTTCGTAACCGCGCCGCACTTCGGCAAAATCCGAGAGTTTCAACGTGCGTCCGGCCGCGACGATCGGCGTGTCTGATATCGCCTGGATGCTGTCATAGGCGCCATCGAAGCGAATGAAGACCTGCGGGCCGCGGGTGTCGATCGAACCCGCCGGCGTCACGGTGTTTCGCCGCTGCAAAGCGGCCGCGACGTCTTGCGCCGAAATGCCGAGGGTCGCCAGCTTGGCATAGGAAAATTCGACAAAGATCTGTTCGGGCCGCTCGCCGAGGATGTTGATCTTCTTGACTCCAGGCACATGCAGAAGATCCTGGCGGATCACCTCGGCCTGGCGCACAAGCTCACGCATCGGCATGCCCTTGGCCTTCAGCGCATAAAGACCGAAGCTGACATCGGAATACTCGTCGTTGACGAAAGGTCCGAAGACGCCCTGAGGCAGATTGCGGGCCTCATCCCCAAGCTTCTTTCGGGCCTGATAGAATTCCTCTTCGACCGCAGTGGACGGCGTACTGTCCTTCAGCGTCACAGTCAGAAAGGCGTATCCCGGCCGGGTTGTCGTCTCGACACGATCGTACCAGGTGAGTTCCTGGAGGCGCTTCTCGAGCGGTTCGGCGACCAGATCCTGCATCTCGCGCGCCGTGGCACCCGGCCACACGGTCGTCACGGTCAAGGTTTTAATGGTGAATGAGGGGTCCTCCGCGCGCCCAAGCTTGACGAAGGCATAGGCGCCGGCGGCGGCCAGCAGAATGATGAAGAACAGCGTAACGGCCCGTTCGCGGACGGCGAGTGCGGAGAGATTGAAGTTCATTGTTTTGCCGCCTCTGCCTGTTCTACCTTGGTGCGCACGCTGGCGCCGTCCTGCAGCAGATGGGCGCCGAGAGCGACGACCGGCTCGCCTGCTTTGACGCTGGAAACCACCGCGACCTCCTCGCCTATTTGCTCTATGTTCACCTGCCTGAAGTGGACGGTCGAAGATTTCTCATCGAAGACCCACACGCCGGTTCGGCTGCCGTCGTCCAAAACCGCGCCGACAGGCACCGCGGCCTGCGATTGGTCGCTGCTGTTGGAGATCCTGATCGTCACCGTCGCGCCCAGCGGGGCCGACGCTGCCGCGCCATCCAGAACCCAGCGGGCTTCATAGGTGCGGGTTTGAGGGTCGGCGGCGTCGGAGATCTGCCGCAGCCGCGCCTTGTCCCGCCGGCCTTCGTTTCCGTAGATGCTGGCATCGGCGGTCTGACCGATCTCAGGCCGCAGGAATTCCGGAAGCCAGACCAGCGCTTCACGCGGACCGGCCTGCGCGAGCCGGACGACGGTTTGTCCTGCCGTCACCACCTGCCCCGGCTCGCCGAGCGTTTCGACAACCGTCCCATCGGTATCGGCAACAAGGACGGAATAGGCCGTCTCGTTCTCCGCGACTTTCGCGTCCGCTTCTGCCGCGGCAAGCTGCGCGGTCGCGGTGTCGAGGGCTGCCTTTGCCTGTTCATAGCGCTGCGGCGTCGCGGCCAATCCGTTTTTCACCAAGGCGGCATAGCGCCGCTCGTCGGCTTGCGCCTGGACCAGCACTGCTTGGGCTGCGGCGACCGCGTTTCGTTTCGCCGTCAATGCGAGACGCAGATCGGTCTCGTCGATGCGCATCAGCGGCTGACCGGCCTTGACCTGCACGCCAACGTCCACATAACGCTGCACGATCTTGCCGGGCACACGGAAGCCGAGATTGCTCTGCACCCGGGCGGCGATGGTGCCGGTGAAGGTGCGTTCGGCCGCCTCCGGATTTTTTGCCTCCACCAGCTTGACGAAGGGCGGTGCCGTGCGGGGATCGGCGGCTTTTGCACTGGCCGTGGAGGGCTCCTCGAAAAGCACGAAAGCGGTGGCGCCGGCAGCAGCCACAAGACCGAAAGCGGCGAGTAATATTTTGCGATTCATCTCATTAACCCTTATTGACCGGCGCAGCAGATCATTTAGATTGCGATCTAACTCTAAAAGGGGTATAGATGTCAAACGAAATCTAATTGGAGATCGAAATGAGAGTCAGTCGTGCCCAAGCCGAGGCCAACCGCGAAACAGTGATCAATGTCGCAAGCCGGCTCTTCCGGGAGCATGGTTTCGACGGCATCGGGCTGAAAGATCTGATGAAAGGTGCCGGCCTCACTCAAGGCGGATTTTACAAACAGTTCCAATCGAAAGACGATCTCGCAGCGCTGGCGTCCGGGCGAGCGATGGAGAGTGCAATTCGCCGGTGGTCGAGGGTTGCCGCCGGAAGCGCCGATCCCTTCGGCGCGGTTGTCGGCATGTATCTCTCAACCGGGCACCAGGAAGAGAAAGGCGATGGTTGCCCCCTGGCCGCGCTCGGTTCCGACGCGGCGCGTCAGAGCGAGGAGGTGCGGGCTCCATTTCAGAACGGCATCGAAGCTCACCTTCAGGTTCTCGACGAATTGATCCCGGCATTGGATCGCGCGAAACCTTATGACAAAGCCATGGTCGTGCTGTCCCTCATGGTCGGCGCCGTAACCATCTCTCGCATCATGACCGATCAGGCCATGTCGGAGCGACTGCTGGATGCCGCCGCCGATGCAGTCAAGCGCATCGCGGGCGACACGGACGAAGAATGAGATTTCGGTTGTGATGAGGAGCTGGAGCGGGTGAAGGGAATCGAACCCTCGTATTCAGCTTGGGAAGCTGCTGCTCTACCATTGAGCTACACCCGCGACGGGTTGAGATTTCCAACAGATGGGGGCCGCTGTCAAGTCGCACAGAATGCTGACTGTCAGATGCGGAAGTGTTTCGAGAGTTTGAGGCCCTGGGCCTGGTAGTTGGAGCCGAGGCCGGAGCCGTAGAGGCTTGCCGGTTTTTCCTGCATGTGTTCGTAGATGAGGCGGCCGACGATCTGGCCGTCTTCGAGGATGAACGGCACTTCGTGGCTGCGCACTTCGAGCACGGCGCGGCTGCCGCGGCCGCCGGCCGGGGCATGGCCGAAGCCCGGATCGAAGAAGCCGGCGTAGTGGACGCGGAATTCGCCGACCAGCGGATCGAACGGGGTCATCTCGGCGGCATAATCCGGTGGCACATGCACGGCCTCGCGCGAGACGAGGATATAGAATTCATCGGGATCGAGGATCAGCTCGTTGCGGCCGCGGCTATAGAGCGGCTCCCAGAAATCGAAGATGTCGTGCTGATCCTTCTCGTCGACATCGACGACGGCGGTGTGGTGCTTGCCGCGATAGCCGATCAGGCCGTCCTTGTCGCCGCTGAGATCAATCGAAAGCGCGATGCCGCCGCCCGATACGTTCGGCTGCTTGCTGGCGACAAGCGTCTCGCTTTCATGCAGTTTCAACAGTTCCGGCTCGCCGAGCAGGGACTGGCCGACGCGGAAGCGGATCTGCGACAGACGCGAGCCACGGCGCACGACGATCGGGAAGGTGCGCGGGCTGATTTCGAGATAGAGCGGGCCGGAATAGCCCGCCGGGATCTTGTCGAACTCCTGGGCGTAATCGGTGATGACGCGGGTGAAGATATCGAGACGGCCGGTCGAGCTTTTCGGATTGGCCGAGGCCGACATGTCGGCCGGCAGCGCCAAGCTCTCCATCAGCGGCACGATGTAAACGCAGCCGGTTTCAAGGACTGCGCCCTGAGACAGGTCGATCACGTGCAGGCTGAGGCGATCGAGCTTATCCGACACAAGATGCGAGGGGCCGGGCATGAAGGAGGCGCGCACGCGAAAGGCCTTGGATCCCAAGCGCAGGTCCAGGCTTGCCGGCTGGATCTGATCACGGTCCAGCTCCCGTTCGGAGTTAAGACGCCCCGATTCAAACAGCGCTGCTATCGCGCGGTCCGCCAGAATTCCAGTTTCGCGAGCCATCATGCCCCATCCATCTTTTGCGCCGACAAAACCAAATACGGGGAATTGACGCAAGCAGCTAACAGCAGTATTGCAGAATTATCCCGTGGTGATTTGGCCGGTCGGCTTGCAGCCACGTTAAACAAGTGGCTAAAAAGACCGGGTTATGAAACCGGTCTGCTTTTGCGGCCGGTTTTTTTGTTATGTGAAGGTGATGGCATGAGCAAGACCTGGCGCCCGGCAACCCAACTCGTCCATGGCGGCACGCTGCGTTCGCAATATGGCGAAACGTCCGAGGCAATCTATCTCACGCAGGGCTTCGTCTACGAGACGTCGGAGGCCGCCGAAGCCCGCTTCAAGGGCGAGACGGATGGTTATATCTACGCCCGCTACGGCAGCCCCACCAACGACATGTTCGAAAAGCGCATGTGCATGCTCGAAGGCGCCGAAGACGCCCGCGCCACCGCCTCCGGCATGGCGGCCGTCAGTGCGGCGATCCTCTGCCAGGTCAAGGCGGGCGACCATATCGTTGCCGCGCGCGCCCTTTTCGGCTCCTGCCGCTGGGTGGTGGAAACATTGGCGCCAAAATACGGCATCGAATGCACGCTGGTCGACGGCCGCGATTTGAAGAACTGGGAAGAGGCGATCCGGCCGAACACCAAGGTGTTCTTCCTGGAAAGCCCGACCAACCCGACGCTCGAGATCATCGATATCGCCGGTGTGGCAAAACTCGCCAACCAGGTCGGCGCCAAGGTCGTCGTCGACAACGTCTTCGCCACGCCGCTCTTCCAGAAGCCCTTGGAGCTCGGCGCCCATATCGTCGTCTATTCCGCCACCAAGCATATCGACGGCCAGGGCCGCTGCCTCGGCGGCGTCGTGCTGGCCGACAAGGCCTGGATCGACGAGAACCTGCACGACTATTTCCGCCATACCGGCCCGGCCATGTCGCCGTTCAACGCCTGGACGCTTCTGAAGGGCATCGAGACGCTGCCGCTGCGCGTCAAACAGCAGACGCAGAATGCCGCGAAGATCGCCGATTTCCTGGCCGAGCAGAACAAGGTCGCCAAGGTGATCTATCCCGGCCGCGCCGATCATCCGCAGGCCGACATCATCGCCAAGCAGATGAAGGGCGGTTCGACGCTTGTCGCCTTCGAGCTGAAGGGCGGCAAGGAGGCGGCCTTCGCGCTGCAGAACGCGCTCGATATCATCAAGATCTCCAATAATCTCGGCGACAGCAAGAGCCTGATCACCCATCCGGCGACGACGACCCACAAGAACCTGTCGGAAGAGGCCCGCGCCGAACTCGGCATCTCGCCGGGCACGGTTCGCCTTTCGGCCGGCATCGAGGATACGGACGACCTGATCGAGGATTTCGCCAAGGCGCTTGCCAAGGTTTCGGCCTGATCGACAGCATTGACGGCCGAGCCTCCGGGTTCGGCCGTCCCGGCCGCGGCATCGGTGCGCCGGCGCTGACCAAGTAAAATTAATACTGACAATTAGGCTTAACGATCGAAAACCATGCGATCACGGCTGTTTCATCGCCGATCAACGTTCCGTTTCTTGACGGACAGGGCCTTCTTATAAGATACGGGTAACATATCTTGACTAAGGTGCAAGGCATGTATCGCGCCCTCACAAGAGATATCGAAGTCGTCGTCGAACCATTCTATCTGGAGGAGCAATCCGATCCGGAAGACGATCGCTACGTCTGGGGTTACCGGATTGTCATCAGCAACAATTCCGGCGTCGCCGTTCGCCTCATCAACCGCTACTGGAACATCACCGACCAGAACGGCCAGGTGGACGAGGTGACCGGCCCCGGCGTCGTCGGCGAACAGCCGCGGCTCAGACCCGGCGACACCTACGAATATTCCTCCGGCTGCCCGCTCGATACGCCCTCCGGGCTGATGTTCGGCCATTATCAGATGGAAACGGACGAAGGCGAGCTGTTCGACGTCGACATCCCCGCCTTCTCGCTGGATTCACCAGGGCTGCTGCGCGTGCTGAACTGACGTGTAACGCCACAGGCGGCACGACACCTCGACCCAGGAGATTGCCGACACCAGCCCCTCATCCGGCTGCCGCCACCTTCTCCCCGTAAACGGGGCGAAGGGAGCATGCCGCAAGCTCTCCGTTCCCCTCCTCGCTCTCGCAGGGCACGTCCCCTCGCCCCGTTTTTACGGGGAGAGGGTTAGGGTGAGGGGCAGTCATGCGCGCAACCGGACAGCAGTGGTGTCAACTACTCCGCCGGCTGAAGCTCGGTCGGCTCGAAACGGTAGGTGGTCGAGCAGAATTCGCAGGTCACGGCGATCTCGCCGTTTTCCTGGCTTTCCTCGATCTCTTCGGCCGAAAAGCCCTTCAGCACGCCCTTGATCTTGTCGCGCGAACAGCTGCAGCGGTCGAAGACGGCGCGCGGTTCGTAGACGCGCACGCCGCGCTCGTGGAACAGCCGGAACAAGAGCCGTTCGGTGCCGACAAGCGGGTCGGTCAATTCGTCGGCGTCGATGGTTTCGACCA
This sequence comes from Rhizobium sp. H4, assembly GCF_003013335.1. NCBI lineage: Bacteria > Pseudomonadati > Pseudomonadota > Alphaproteobacteria > Hyphomicrobiales > Rhizobiaceae > Rhizobium > Rhizobium sp. H4. The sequence continues at coordinate 161,839 of NZ_PSOW01000015.1, read as the reverse complement.
GCGAACGGGCTTCGACCCAGGCATCGTCTTCGCCATGCGGGCGGTCGCCGTTATCGCCGTCGCCGCCGTGGAGATCCGGGTGGCGCATGCGCTCGGGCGCCTCCGGCAGGAACTGGGCGACGAGGCCGCCGGCCCGCCAGCGATGGCGCGGCTTGCCGGCATCGTCACGGTCGAAGAGCTCTGCAGCAGCCAGGCGCACGCGCGTCGGGATCTGCTCCGACTGACGGAAATAGACACCGGCGATTTCCTCGAGCGAGGTGCCATCGAGCGCGACAATGCCCTGGTAGGGCTGCGCGAACTTGCCCTGGTCGATGGTGAAGGCGAGCACCCCCTTGCCGAGCAGCTGTTCCGGCTCGGTCTCGCCCGCTTCAACCGCCTTGTTGAGCAGCGCTTGATCGAAACGGGCATAGGCACGCACATTTTCCGGCGTCGAGAAATCGGCGACGAGAAGATCGACCGGGCCATCGCCCTTGGTCTGCACGGTGAACTTGCCGTCGAATTTCAGCGAGGTGCCGAGCAGCACCGTCAGCACGACGACTTCGGCAAGCAGCCGGGCGACGGGGGCGGGATAATGATGGCGCTCGAGAATCGCATCGAGCATCGGGCCGAGCTGGACGGCGCGGCCGCGCACATCCAGACCCTCCACCTGGAAAGGGACGACATGGTCATCGCCGGCGAAATCGAACTGGCCGAGGGCGGCTGCAGCTTCTGCCATGGCTTTCACTCCTAGTTTTCAAGCGAAGAGCAAGGGTGCCCTTCGCTCGCGCGGCCGCGCGTTTTCACACGCGGCGTCCGATTATGGTTCAGATCGCGCCCAGGCACCAAGCAAGAATCGACTTCTGCGCATGAAGACGGTTTTCCGCTTCATCGAAGACCACGGATTGCGGACCGTCGATCACCTCATCCGTCACTTCCTCACCGCGATGGGCGGGCAGGCAATGCATGAACAATGCATTGCTGCCGGCCTTGGCCATCAAGGCCGCATTGACCTGATAAGGCTGAAAGACGTTGTGACCCCGGGCCCGATGTTCCTGATTCATGGAGACCCAGGTATCGGTCACCACGCAATCGACGCCTTCGACCGCACGGTCGGCATCATGGCAGAGCATGATTTCGGCGCCCTCATTGCGGGCCCAGTTCAGATAGTGATCCTTGGGCTCCGAACCAAGGGGTACGGCCATGTTCATGCGATAGCCGAAACGCGCGGCCCCCTCGACCAGCGAATGCAGCACATTGTTGCCGTCGCCTGTCCAGGCGATGGTCTTGCCCTTGATCGGGCCACGATGCTCCTCGAAGGTCATGATGTCGGCCATGATCTGGCAGGGATGGGTATCGTCCGTAAGCGCGTTGATCACGGGCACGGTCGCATGCTCGGCAAGCTCCAGCAGGCGCGAGTGCTCGGTGGTGCGGATCATGATCGCATCGACATAACGCGACAGCACCTTGGCGGTGTCGCCGATCGTCTCGGCGCGGCCGAGCTGCATTTCGGTGCCTGACAAAAACAGCGTTTCGCCGCCGAGCTGGCGCATGCCGACGTCGAAGGAGACGCGGGTGCGCGTCGACGGCTTTTCGAAGATCATCGCCAGCATCTTGCCGGCGAGCGGCTTGTCGCCCGTGCCGGCCTTGAAGGCCTGCTTGCGGGCAAGCGCATCGTTCATGATGGTTCTGAGGTCGGCCGATGTGACGGCCGAAAGATCGAGGAAATGTTTAGGAGCCATGTTCTTACCTGTCGTGCGCCCGAAGGCGGCAATCCCTTCAAGCCGTCTTCTTGACCTTGGAGGCGCGGATGCTCTCGGCGGCGCTCTCGAGGCGGGCGAGACCCTCGCGGGCTTCCTCGGCGGTGACGACGAGCGGCGGAAGAAGGCGGATGACGTTGTCACCTGCCGGCACACCGAGCAGATGCGCCGCGCGGATCGCCTGCAGCAGCTCGGCCGAGGGCACGGCCGCCTTGACGCCGAGCAGCAGGCCCTCGCCCCTGATATCCTCGATCACATCGGGATAACGGTCCTTCAGCGAGGCCAGCCCCTGACGGAAGACCAAGGCGACGTCGCGCACATGTTCCAGGAAGCCGTCGGCGAGGATGACGTCGAGCACGGCGCCGCCGACGGCCATGGCCAGCGGATTGCCGCCATAGGTCGAACCATGGGTGCCGGCCTTCATGCCGGAGGCGGCCTCAGCAGTGGCAAGGCAGGCGCCGAGCGGGAAACCGCCGCCGATGCCCTTGGCGACAGCCATGATGTCGGGTGTGATGCCCGACCACTCATGGGCGAAGAGCTTGCCGGTGCGGCCAACCCCGGTCTGGACCTCGTCAAGGATCAGCAGCAGGCCTTTCTCGTCGCAGATCCGGCGCAGCGCCTTCATGAACTCAGCCGTGGCGGGGCGCACGCCGCCCTCGCCCTGCACCGGCTCTATGAGGATTGCCGCCGTCGCATCGGTGATCGCGGCGCGTACCGCTTCGATGTCGCCGAACGGCACCTGATCGAAGCCCGGCGTCTTGGGGCCGAAGCCTTCGAGATATTTCTCCTGGCCGCCGGCGGCGATCGTCGCAAGCGTGCGCCCATGGAAGGCGCCTTCGAAGGTGATGATATGGAAGCGCTCGGGATGGCCCTTGGAAAACTGATAGCGGCGCGCCGTCTTGATCGCGCATTCGAGCGCCTCGGCACCGGAATTGGTGAAGAACACCTTGTCGGCAAAGGTGGCGTCCGTCAGCCGTTTGGCCAAGCGCTCCTGGCCGGGGATCTCATAGATGTTGGAGAGGTGCCAGACCTTGTCGGCCTGCTCCTTCAAGGCGGCGACCACATGCGGATTGCCGTGGCCGACCGAGGTGACGGCGACGCCGGCGCCGAAATCGAGATAACGCTCGCCGCTTTCGGTGATCAGCCATACGCCCTCGCCTCGCTCGAACCGCAGCGGGGCACGAGAATAGGTGTCATAAAGCGGCGCGGCTTCAGCCATGGCGCGGGTCTCCCGGTCAGCGTTGTCAGGCTCCGGACTCCGGCTAAGAAAACCGGGCCCGAAAAATCAAAAATGCCGCCTTTCGGCGGCGATCGGTACTATTTCCTTTTCGCGCTGCAATGTCAACAAAACTGCGCCCTTAGCGCATGCAGCAAGCTTGTACAGCGGCATTTTCAGCCTTCAACAGGCATTATTGCAGAAATGACACGCAGGGGCAGCAAGTTGGGGAAAACTACGAATTCGATTCATCCGGATTCCCGCGACTCTTGTCACGGAGTCAGCCTCACACTAGGTTAAAGTTCAATTACTAGACTGCATGCGGCGGAACTAGTCACCAAAATTGATCAAGCGTTTCTTGTTTCGGAGGCTTCCGGGACAACGGTGAGGGATTCTGCCATCACCAACGCAAAAGGTGGAGACAGGGCATGAACTGGACAGACGAGCGGGTCGAGAAACTCAAGAAGCTGTGGTCCGAAGGGCTGAGCGCCAGCCAGATCGCGGCACAACTTGGCGGCGTGAGCCGAAACGCCGTAATCGGCAAGGTGCACCGGCTGAGCCTTCCCGGCCGCGCCAAGGCGGGCGGCACTGCCACCGCGGCGCGCACGCCGAAGCGCCAGACATCTGCGCCGCGCGCGCCGAACTACGCCTCCCGGATCACCACCCGCACCGTGACCCGGCAGCAGGGCGCAACGATGCTGAAGGAAGAGATCGAGATCGAAACGATCGAGGAAATGGAATACGTGCCGAAAGGCAACGTGGTCGTGCCGATTTCCCGCCGCCTCGGCCTGACGGAGCTGACCGAACGCACCTGCAAATGGCCGGTCGGCGATCCTCTGAAGGACGACTTCCACTTCTGCGGCTGCGAATCCCCGGACAATTCACCCTATTGCAGCTATCACCAGAAGCTCGCCTATCAGCCGGTCAACGAACGCCGCCGGGCGGCAGCGCGGGTCAGCTGAGCGGGCGACATTGTTGAGATGCAAAAACGGGCTGGAAGGCCCGTTTTTTGTTTGAGTGTGTTGGGTGTGGCTGCCCCTCATCCGCCTGCCGGCACCTTCTCCCCGCCTGCGGGGCGAAGGGATATGCCGCACCCTCTCGGTTTCTCACCAAGCTCTCGTGGGGCACGTCCCCTCGCCCCGTTTACGGGGAGAGGGCTAGGGTGAGGGGCGGAGCTTGCTCGACTTTGTCAGAAACCCCTCAGGCTTCCATCGAATAACCGGCGCCGCGGACGGTGCGGATGACGTCCTGCATGTTGGAGAAGTTCAAGGCCTTGCGCAGGCGGCCGACATGGACGTCGACGGTGCGTTCGTCGACATAGATATCGTGGCCCCAGACGCCGTCGAGCAGTTGCGAGCGGGAGAAGACGCGGCCCGGCGACGACATCAGGAATTCCAAGAGGCGGAATTCGGTCGGGCCGAGGCGGACTTCGCGGCTCTTGCGATGCACGCGATGGGTTTCGCGGTCGAGCTCGATATCGCCGCATTTCAGCACCGAGGACAGCACCTCCGGGCGGGCGCGGCGCAGCATCGCCTTGACGCGGGCGACGAGCTCGGGGGTCGAGAACGGTTTGACGACGTAATCGTCGGCGCCGGTGGACAGCCCGCGGACGCGCTCGCTCTCCTCGCCGCGCGCCGTCAGCATGATGATCGGCAGCCGTTCGGTTTCCGGCCGCATGCGCAGGCGTCGGCAGAGTTCGATACCGGAGACGCCGGGCAACATCCAGTCGAGGATGAGAAGATCGGGCGTTCGCTCCTGAAGCCTGATTTCGGCCTCGTCGCCGCGCAGGATGGTATCGACTTCGAAGCCTTCCGCTTCGAGATTATAGCGGAGAAGCACGCTGAGGGCCTCTTCGTCTTCAACAACTGCTACTCTCGGGATCATGCGTGTCCGTCTCCTCGCGCACGATCCTTAAACCGGGGGTGATTTAAGCAAGGGATCCCGCGCAAAATCAGAAATTGGCTGCGACCTCTTTGCGCGCCCGTACGGGCGCGCACGCAAGCTGGGTCCGGCACGGTTATTCCGTGGCCGCACCGACGGTGTTGGCGCTGTCGTCCTTCGGACGGTCGCCTTCCGGCTGGGCGCCGGTCGCCATGTAGTAGATCGTCTCGGCGATATTGGTGGCGTGATCGCCGATGCGCTCGATGTTCTTGGCGCAGAAGAGAAGATGCGTGCAGCTGGTGATGTTGCGCGGATCTTCCATCATATAGGTCAGAAGTTCGCGGAACAGCGAGGTGTACATCGCGTCGATCTCGTTGTCGCGCTCGCGGATGGCGGTCGCCTTGTCGGCGGCGCGCGTCGTATAGACGTCGAGCACTTCCTTGAGCTGGACAAGGGCCAGCTCGGACAGGTGCTCAAGACCGCGGGCGAGCTTGCGCGGAACGCCGGTGCTCTGCACGGCGATGACGCGCTTGGCGGTGTTCTTGCCGAGGTCGCCGACCCGTTCGAGATCGGCGGCGATGCGGATCGAACCCATGATTTCGCGCAGGTCCGAGGCCATCGGCTGACGACGGGCGATGGTGACGATCGCCTTGTCGCCGATTTCGCGTTCGGTGTGATCGAGGATCACGTCGTCGGAAATGACCTTCTGCGCCAGCGCGGTGTCGCCGTTGACCAGGGCGCGAACGGATTCGGCGACCATCTGCTCGGCCAGGCCGCCCATTTCGGAAATCCGCCTGGACAGGAACTTCAGATCATCATCATAGGCAGAATAAATATGTGTTGATGCCATGGGGCTTTGTCCTCGAATAACGGGAAGGCTTCGGATTGCCGCAATCAGCCGAAGCGACCCATGATGTAGTCCTGGGTGCGCGGATCGTCCGGGTTGGTGAACATCTTGTCGGTGTCGTTCTCCTCGACAAGGTTGCCGAGGTGGAACATGGCGGTGCGCTGCGACACGCGCGCCGCCTGCTGCATCGAGTGGGTGACGATGACGATCGTATAGTTCTCGCGCAGCTCGTGGATCAATTCCTCGACCTTGGCGGTGGCGATCGGGTCGAGCGCCGAGCAGGGCTCGTCCATCAGGATGACTTCAGGGCTGACGGCGACGGCACGCGCGATGCACAGGCGCTGCTGCTGACCGCCGGAGAGGCCGGTGCCGGACTCGTGCACACGGTCCTTGACCTCGTTCCAGAGGCCGGCGCGCTGCAGGCTGGACTCGACGATCTGATCGAGATCGGCCTTCGACTTGGCCAGCCCATGGATGCGCGGGCCGTAGGAGACGTTTTCATAGATCGACTTCGGGAACGGGTTCGGCTTCTGGAAGACCATGCCGACACGGGCGCGCAGCTCGACGACGTCGATGTCGGGATCATAGATATCTTCGCCGTCTAGGGTGATCTTGCCGGCGACGCGGCAGCCCTCGATCGTGTCGTTCATGCGGTTGAGGCTTCGCAGGAAGGTCGACTTGCCGCATCCCGAAGGGCCGATCAGCGCGGTTACGGTGTTTTCGCGGATGTTGAGGTTCACATCGAAAAGCGCGCGCTTCTCGCCGTAGTAAACCGAGACATCCTGGCCGATCATTTTATACGGGACGTTGCTCATCTTCTGATCCGGCGCCTTTTCAACTGCAGCTTCCGTCAACATGTTCATGATGTTTAACTCCGTTTACCAGCGGCGCTCGAAGCGACGACGCAAGAGGATGGCACCCATGTTCATGACGATCAGGAACAGGAGCAGGACGATGATGGCACCCGAAGTACGCTCAACGAAGGCACGTTCGGCCTCGTTTGCCCACATATAGACCTGCACCGGCAGGGCCGTCGAGGGCTCGAGCGGCGTGGCCGGCGCGTTGGCGACGAAGGCGACCATGCCGATCAAAAGCAGCGGCGCGGTTTCGCCGAGCGCATGCGCCAGGCCGATGATCGTGCCTGTCAGGATGCCGGGCATGGCAAGCGGCAGGACATGGTGGAACACCATCTGCATCTTCGAGGCGCCGAGGCCGAGCGCCGCGGCGCGGATCGACGGCGGCACGGCGCGCAGTGCCGCGCGGGTGGCGATGATGATCGTCGGCAAGGTCATCAGCGTCAGGACCAGGCCGCCGACCAGCGAGGCCGAGCGCGGCAGGCCGATGAAGTTGATGAAGACGGAAAGGCCGAGCAGACCGTAGACGATCGAGGGAACCGCGGCGAGGTTGTTGATGTTGACCTCGATCAGGTCCGTCAGCTTGTTCTTCGGCGCGAACTCCTCGAGATAGATCGAGGCGGCAACGCCGATCGGCAGCGAGAGCACCAGCACGATCAGCATCAGGTAGAGCGAGCCGATGAGGGCGACGCCGAGGCCGGCAGCCTCCGGACGGCTGGAATTGCCGTTGACGAACAGGCCGGTGTTGAACTGCTTATGGAGAGCGCCGCTCGCCTTCAGCTCGTTCATCCAGGTCACCTGCTTGTCGTTGACCTTGCGGTTCTTCTCATCGACGGAGAGATCGATCTGGCCCTTGTTGGCGCTGTCGATATTGGCGTCGGCGAGCAGCGAGACATTGACCGTCTTGCCGATGAGCGAGGGATCGGCGACGACCATATCGCGCAGCTGGATCGGCGCGCTCTTGGAGAGCATGGCGGTCGCCTCGCGCACGTCAGGCTTGCTCGACGCATTGATGTTAAGCTGCTTGACGATCGCGTCGCGCAGCAGAACCGGGTAATTGGCGGCGACCAGCACCGAGGGATCGCTCGCACGCTTGTTATCAGGATCGATCGTCTTCTCGGAGAATTCGATCGGCAGGGTGATCGCCGTCTGCTGGAAGGCAGTGTAGCCTTTGCCGATCACAGTCCAGAGCAGGATGAACAGGAAGACGAGACCGAAGGTGATGGCGGCGATGCCATAGGCCTGGAACCGGCGCTCGGCGGCGTAGCGGCGCTTGATGCCGATATCGCGGCGGGCTGGCGCCTTGGAAACGGTGACGCCTGATGTGGGAGAAACAATATCCGTCATTCGTACTGCTCCCGGTATTTGCGCACGATGTAGAGCGCGTAGATATTGAGGCAAAGCGTGATGCAGAACAGGGTGATGCCAAGGGCAAAGGCAACCAGCGTCTGCGGCGAGGTGAACTCAAGGTCACCGGTCAGCTGGTTGACGATCTTGACGGTCACCGTCGTCATCGGCTCAAAAGGATTGATCTGGATGCGGGCGGCGACACCGGCGGCCAGCACAACGATCATGGTTTCGCCGATGGCGCGCGAGGCGGTCATCAGCAATGCGCCGACGATGCCGGGAAGGGCCGCCGGCAGGACCACCTTCTTGATGGTTTCGGAGCGGGTGGCGCCGAGACCGAGCGAACCGTCACGCAGCGCCCGCGGCACGGCGGTAATGATGTCGTCCGACAGCGAGGACACATAGGGGATCAGCATGATGCCCATGACGATGCCGGCCGTCAGAACGCTCTGCGCCTGGATGAAGCTCGCATAGTTGCCGGAGAGCAAGCCGCTGATCTGCGCGGAGAAATCGCGCAGGAACGGACCGACGGTGACGAGCGCGAAGAAGCCGTAGACGATCGTCGGAATGCCGGCCAGCACTTCGAGAAGCGGCTTGGCGACGCCGCGCACTTTCGGCGAGGCGTATTCGGCCATGTAGATGGCGGCGAAGAGCCCGACCGGCACGGCGACCAGCATGGCGACCAGGCCGATATAGAGCGTGCCGAGCAGCAGCGGGATCAGACCGAACTGGCCGAAGGACGAGCTGCCGGCGCCGGCAAAGCGCGGATCCCAGACCGTGCCGAAGAAGAATTCGCCGGCGGGAACGACGGCAAAGAAACGCGTGGCTTCCGACAGCATTGACAGCACGATGCCGACCGTCGTCAGGATGGCGATCGAGGAAGCGAGCAGCAGAGCCCAGAGCATGACGCGCTCGACGCGGTTGCGGGCGCGGAAGCGGGGCGCGATGGCGCGCAGCGCGTAGAAGGCGCCGGCGACGGCCAGAACGAAGACGATCGCGGTCATGGCCATGCGGCTCGTCAGGCTCATGGCGTTGAGCGTCTTGGCGGCCTCGACCATATAAGGCTGCGGCTGGCCGGCGAGCGGCACGCCTTTCTCGCTGAGCTTGGCCTGCAGCGCGGCCGGATCGTTTGCGACCGCGGCAACTTCGTCAGATGTCAGCATCGTCAGGCCGCGGGCGACCGTCGCCACCATCGAATAGCTCAGATCCTGCTCGACCGCGGCTTGAGCCTTGACATCGTCAGGGAAAGCGCCGCGAACCGAGGATTGGATGATGCCGGGGCTGACGGAGAGCCACACGCAGAGAACGACGAGGGCCGGAAGAACGGCCCAGATCGCCGCATAGGCGCCGTAATAGGCCGGCCGTGAATGCAGTGCGGAGGATCTGCCCCCGGCAAGTGCTGAGGCACGGCTGCGCGCGACCAGATAGGCGGCGGCGCCGATCACCACAAGGCACAGAAGTATGACGGATGTGCTCATTCGTTACGTCCCCAGGCCCATGGCCCCCAAAAAGCCGGCGGCTTCATCAGCCTGCCTTCGGCTTCCAATCATGGAGAAGGAATTCAACCCTGCACCGGACATGCCGGGGCGCAGGGGCAGAAAGCAATACCGGCGCGGGCTCAGAGAGCACCGCGCCGGCAAAGTTATTACATGGACTTGCCGGCTTCGACAGCCTTGCGGATCGCTTCCCGCTCTGCATCCGGAGCGGCAACCAGACCGTATTCAGCCAGCGGGCCGTCGGGGCCGATCATCTGGTCGGATACGAAGAAGTTGACGTATTCCTTCAGGCCCGGAACGGCGCCGAGATGCGCCTTCTTGACGTAGAGGAACAGCGGGCGGGAAACCGGATAGGTGCCGTTGGCGATCGTCTCGGTGGACGGAACGATGCCGTTGACGGTAGCGACCTTCAGCTTGTCGGCGTTGTTTTCATAGAAGGAAAGGCCGAATACGCCGACGCCGGTCTTGTTGGCGGCGATGCGTGCCAGGGTTTCCGGATAGTCGCCGTCGATGTCAACGGCAGCGCCGTCCTTGCGGACTGCGACGCAAGCCTTGCCCTGGGCAGCCTTGTCGGAGATCTCCTTGGCGATGACGTCGAGGGCGCCGGAAGCCTTGCAGCCGGCGGCGAGGACGTTCTGTTCGAAGACTTCGCGCGTGCCGTGCTTTTCGCCCGGGATGTAGGCGGCGATTTCAACGGCCGGGAGCTTCGGGTTGACTTCCGACCACTTCTTGTAGGGGTTGGCGACGAGCTTGCCGTCGACGACGACCTGGGCAGCGAGGGCCTTGTAGATGTCGGCCGGAACGTAGGCGACATCAGGGTTGCCGGAGTCGGTTGCGAAGACGATGCCGTCATAACCGATCTTGACTTCCTGGATATCCGTCACGCCGGCAGCCTTGCAGGCTTCGGCTTCGTTCTTGTTGATCGGACGCGAAGCGTTGGCAATGTCGATGGTGTCTTCGCCGACGCCCTTGCAGAATTCCTTCAGACCGGCGCCCGTGCCGCCGGATTCGACGACCGGCGTCTTGAACTTGGTGAAGGTCTCGCCGAAGGACTCGGCAACGATCTTGGCGTAAGGCAGGACGGTGGACGAACCAGCAACCTGAATCTGGTCGCGGGCAACGGCGGCGCCAGCGAAAGCAGCAGTTGCAGCAAGTGCGGCAACGGTGAGCTTGAAGGTGTTCATTTGAATCTCCCGGCATTGGGCTTGTGTGAGTGCGGCCTATGAGAGGCCCTCGCAGTGCCTTTTTTCATCGGCGGGACTCTCTTAGCGCTGTAAGCCCCGTCCTTTTATGTCAAATCCGTGAAACATTTGTGACAGGCTAAGGCGTTGAAAGTAGACGTAATTCTCAAAAGCACTAAGGATGACTGTCGATAATCGGCAAAGTCGGAACCTTCAATCTACCTTTCGTTGTAAAAACTGTAGACGCATCCGATACCGGGTCGTCAGGTGGGGTGAACCGGGAAGGCCGATGGCGGTTTTGGCTTGTGTCTCGAAGTCGTTCCGTGTGTGAACGACCGGGTTGATGGTCGACACTTTGGACCGGGACGATACCTGACAGTACCGTGATTTGCCCCTCCCCTCTCCCGTTCTGACGGGGAGAGGGGACGTGCCATACGAACGGCCGAGTTAAGTCCCCTCTCCCCGCCTGCGGGGAGAGGGCTAGGGTGAGGGGCAATCTCTGTCGTCAGAACCGCACCGTAAAATCAGTGCCCTTGCCGACTTCGGATTTGACGATCAAGCGGGCCCGGTGGCGGGTGAGGATGTGCTTGACGATGGCAAGGCCGAGGCCGGTGCCTTTTTTCGAGCGGCTGTCCTCGATGCTGACGCGGTAGAAGCGTTCTGTCAGACGCGGTACGTGCTCGGCCGGGATGCCCGGCCCCTTGTCGATGATGCTGACCTCGACGGGCCCGCCGGCGCCATTCTTCAGCCGGACGTCGACGACTTTGCCTTCCTGGCCGTATTTGCAGGCATTTTCCATCAGGTTTTCGAAGACCTGGACGAGTTCGTCGCGGTCTCCCAGCACCTCGACCTTGCCGTCGGGCAGATGCAGGTTGATCTCGACGCCGACGTCTCTCGCCAGCGGCACCAGCGAGTCGCGGACATGGCCGAGCAGCGGCACCAGGTCGACCTTCTCGTCCGGCGCGATATGCGATTTCAGCTCCAGCCGCGACAGCGACAAGAGGTCGTCGACCAGCCGGCTCATGCGTGTCGTCTGATCGAACATGATGCCTAGGAACTGCGCCTGCGCCTTCTGATCGTTCTTCGCCGGCCCCTGAATGGTCTCGATAAAGCCGCGCAGCGAGGCGAGCGGCGTGCGCAGCTCATGGCTGGCATTGGCGACGAAATCGGAGCGCATGCGGTCGATGCGCCGGACCTCCGATATATCGCGGAAGGAGAGGATGAAAAACCGCTCGCGCTGGCCGTCGGCCTGGAATTCGACAGGCGCACTGCGGACGATATAGACCCGCTCGGATGGCAGCCGCTCGGCATGCTCGATCTGGTTCGGCGCATTGGTGGCGATGGTTTCGCGCACCATGTCGAGCACGCCGGGCGAACGCAGCCGGGCCGATATGTGGGCGCCGAGCGTCACCTCGCCGAAGGCCTTTTCGGCGGCGCGGTTCTGGAAGAGCACCGAGGCGTCGTCCGACAGCACCATGACCGGGATATCGAGGCCGGCAAGCGTGGCGGAAATGTCAGGCAGGCGGCTCGGCGGCGCTTCCGGCTCCGCCTCCACCGGCTCGGCCGGCTCCGGCTTGAGCACCGGCGCCTCGTTGAACAGCGCGGTCAAGATCATCACGAGCAGGAGCACGAGCACGACCCACTTGTTCATGCCGGCGGCAAGAGCAATCAAGGCGCTGAGGATAGCCGCAAGCAGCACCGGCCGTTCGCGCCGGATGCGCGCCAACAGGCTTTTTTTCCACGGGATTTCGTCTGGCAAGTGGGCCTCGCGGCGTCGATTCGTTTTTCTTTATATTGGAACTCTGCCTGATAGCGGCAATTCATGACAGAAGTTTTCGGCCGGCGCCGCTGAAACGAAAGGCTGCAGCGCAAGCTTGAGAAAAAATCACCGGCCGCAAGCGAAAGATTTGATTTTCAACGTTAAATATGTTCGCCTACAGGAGGACAAACCATCAGCGCTGGAGGAGCATATGGGCGAGGATGTCGAAAGCAGGGCAGTGGAGCTCACTATCCGCGGCAAGAAGCGCATCTTCGACGTCGACGACCCGGTCCTGCCGGACTGGGTGGAGGAGCAGGCGCTGGAATCCGGCGAGTTTCCCTACAAGAAGAAGCTCAACGAGGAGGACTATCTGGAGCAGCTCGAAAAGCTGCAGGTGGAACTCGTCAAGGTGCAGTTCTGGCTGCAGGCATCAGGCAAGCGGGTGATGGCGCTGTTCGAGGGGCGGGACGCGGCCGGCAAGGGCGGCGCGATTTCGGCTTCCTCGGCACATATGAACCCGCGCCTTGCCCGCGTCGTCGCACTCGCCAGGCCGACCGAACGCGAACAGGGGCAATGGTATTTCCAGCGCTATGTCGCGCAGTTCCCGACATCGGGCGAATTCGTGCTGTTCGACCGCTCCTGGTACAACCGCGCCGGCGTCGAGCCGGTCATGGGTTTCTGCACGCCGCAGCAATATGAAGGCTTCCTCAAACAGGCGCCGCAGCTCGAAAAGATCATCGCCCATGAGGGCATCTTCCTGTTCAAATTCTATCTCGATATCGGCCGGGAGATGCAGCTCAAGCGGTTCCACGATCGCAGGCACGATCCGCTGAAGGTCTGGAAGCTGTCGTCGATGGACGTCGCCGCGCTGACGAAATGGGACGATTACAGCGAAAAGCGTGATCGGATGCTGAAGGAAACCCATACGGATTTCGCGCCGTGGACCGTCATCCGCGCCAATGACAAGCGGCGTGCGCGTCTGCAGCTCATCCGTCACATGCTGAACAGGATGGACTATGAGGGCAAGGACAAAGCGGCCCTCGGCGAGGTCGATGAAGAGATCATCGGCTCCGGCCCCGGCTTCCTGAAATAGATCGCCCGCGCGGCCCCCTCAGCGCCGCGCGGCTTTTCAGATGCGGCGCGGCAAAAGGTCAGTCACTGCCCCGGCAGGATGCGAATGGCGAAGAGGTTGATGCCGCGCGCCTTGCCGTCGAGATCGCTGTTGATCGTCAACGTGCCCGGCGAATTCGGGGCGAGCGAGCGGTCGAACTTCACCTGCAGCAGCGCATCCGACTTTTCGCGGGTGACACTGAAGCGATGGCGGGCGCAATTGCCGAGCGACTGGAAATTGCATTCGACCGTCACCTGCGTCGGCTCGTCGGTGGTCGATTGCAGCGTCAGCGCGATGGTCGAGGATTTGCCGGCAAGCTGCTGCAGCACCGAGGCCGGAACGCTGACGGAGATGTTGCCGTCAGCCGCGCCGCTCTCGGAAATCAGGCGCACGGCGGGGCCGTCATTCTCGGTGATGTTTTCGATGCGGGCTCGCGGACCGCTTTTGATCTTGTCGGCCTCGTCAGGCTTGAACACCGGAATCCAGTCGGCCGAAAAACTGTTCTGCGGATCGATGGTCACCGGCTGATCGGTGTGGGGGGCGGCATTGCCGGCGCTGTCGTCATTGCCGGTGAAATCCTCCGGCTGGGTGCTTGCCGGCGGATTGGCGACGCTGGTATCGCGTTCGGCCGCCGTCAACAGCAGGCCCGACGTATAGGCCCACCAGGCGCCGATGCCGATGAAGGCCAAGAGCACGCACCAGACGAGAAGCCGGGAAAAGAACTTGCGCGGCTTGCGGCGGCCCGCCGCCCGCTCCGGTCGGAAATCCATGCTGGTCGCGCGTTCGCCGCGGGTCAGCCGCTCCTCGCCGGCCGGGGCGGCCGCGAGATGATCGGCATTGCCGGCATGGACGTTGTCGAGGCGCGACTCGTCGCTGCGGTGCATCACCACCTCGGGAGAGCGGGCCTCGCCCGCGGCCACCGGACTGTCGATCAGGCTGCCGATATCGGTCACGTCGCCCCGATGAACCGGCGGCGGCGGCATTTCGACGACCGGCGGCACCGGCACTTCGGGCGGCCGTTGGCGGGGGTGGAGCCGCTCGCGCTCCTCGCCTTCGATGGCATGAATGGTGCTTTCAAGGCGGTGGCGGTGATGGGCGACGGCCTCGGCATCGGTAATGTCCTGCTTGCGCAAGCCGGCTTCCAGCGCCTGGCGGGCCGACTGGTAGATCCTCGCTCGAACTTCCGGATTGTCGCGATCGGCATTTTCGAGCGCTGTTCTGATGGCCGTTTCTAATCCGCTCACATCATGTCCTTCACTTTGAACCCGGCGTCGGACCGCAATCCCCGCCGTTCCATCAAAATTCGGTAGCGGCAAGTGCGGCAAACCGCAAGCCTTGCAGGCCCGTCCGCCGTTGATCTCAGGCGATATTCGCCAGCTTTCACGGGCGTGCGAACTTCCCTATCCATTTTGTGGGCCTCTGATATATCGGGCGGGAATCGACGAAGGCATGGCAGCCGCTCTTTTATCGGCTTTTCTTCTCTGTTATGAGATTGACGTTTTCGTAAACGTCAATGCGAGCGGTGAACCATGGCCCTGCCCCCGATCCTCAAGGACAAACTCAGACTGCCGGTGATCGGCTCGCCGCTCTTCATCATTTCGCATCCGGCGCTCACCTTGGCGCAATGCAAGGCGGGCGTCGTCGGCGCCTTTCCGGCGCTGAACGCCAGGCCGGAAAGCCAGCTCGACGAATGGCTGGCCGAGATCACCGAGGAGCTCGCCCGTCATGACGCAGCCCATCCGGAGCGGCCGGCCGCACCCTTTGCCGTCAACCAGATCGTCCACATGTCGAACAAGCGGCTGGAGCATGACCTCTCGCTCTGCGTCAAATACAAGGTGCCTGTTGTCATCTCCTCGCTCGGCGCCGTGCCCGAGGTCAATGCCGCGGTGCATTCCTATGGCGGCATCGTGCTGCACGACATCATCAACAACCGCCACGCCCATTCGGCGATCCGCAAGGGTGCCGACGGGCTGATCGCGGTGGCATCGGGCGCCGGCGGCCATGCCGGCACGCTGTCGCCCTTTGCCCTGATCCAGGAAATCCGCGAATGGTTCGACGGGCCGCTGCTGCTTGCCGGCGCGATTTCGACCGGCGGCGCCATCCTCGCCGCCGAGGCGATGGGCGCCGACATGGCCTATATCGGCTCGCCCTTCATCGCCACGCAAGAGGCGCGCGCTGCCGACGCCTATAAGCAGGCGATCGTCGACGGTGTAGCCGCCGACATCGTCTATTCCAACTATTTCACCGGCGTGCACGGCAACTATCTCAAGCCCTCGATCCTCGCTGCCGGCATGGACCCCGACAACCTGCCCGTCGCCGACCCGTCGAAGATGGATTTCGAACAGGCAACCGGTGGCGCCAAGGCCTGGAAGGACATCTGGGGCAGCGGCCAGGGCATCGGCGCCGTCAAGGCCGTCGAGCCGGTGGCCAAACTCGTCGAGCGGCTGGAAGCGGAATACAACGCCGCCCGCGCCCGGCTGGCGCTCTGAAGGGATCTTCCACACCCGCTCTCTTTTTTGCCAAAGGCATGACAGGGTGCTTGAAATCTTCAAACAATGCCTGTATCAGCGCCATGCAAATCGCAGGCCGCACGTTTCGGCCGCCAAATGCCGCTTTAGCTCAGTCGGTAGAGCACATCATTCGTAATGATGGGGTCACGTGTTCGAGTCACGTAAGCGGCACCAAAATCTTCAAGTCAAACGCATATAGTTTCGAGATCGAAGCATTTCGACGCTTGCGGGTCGTTGGGGAAATCTGGCGATAAAATCGGCTTCGTTCCACCGCCAATCCGGCATTCGCGCGCCCATCTTGCCGATGTGACCTCAATTTGATCGGCGATGAAGTGCCAGTTGAGCCTCAAGCGCGTTCAATCCGTTCCCTAAGTTCATCCCAGAGAAGATAGTGAAAAGGGCTGCCTGTTTTCTCCTTGAAGAACTTTGCGCCAGATGCATTGATAAAAAATTCAGTCATAAACGAGACAAACGTCATAAACGATAGAACTACTACGAGCAGAACAGCGGCTACCAAGATAACTGCGAATAGAATTGCTCCGCCTTGATCACGAATCACCATATCACCATAGACTAAGTAGCCCGCAAGCATGTCCGCGATAGCAACGACCGTTGCAAGAGCCAAAGTACGGAGAGTAGTTGCCTTCTTCATACGCTGCTCCGTCGTGCTCAGCCGATGGCGACATTCGTGCGGACTTTTCTGCGACACTCTCGGCGCTGAGCAGTCTGGTGCATCAAGCTTTCGCCGTAAACGCTGTCTTCGCCTTCATCATTTTCGACCTCCATCGACATAGCTCCTCTGAAAGCCGAGCGGAAATTATAAGCATAATTGCACGTGTTGACGATGGCCGCTCGATAGGCAAAGCTTCAACCGGTGGTGGACTTCTTCATTCACGATTATCCCTTTTCGCATGAGCGAATGATGTCGATCGAGCTCGCGAGGGCTGGCAAGTAGGAGGATTTATGCGAATATCGCTTCTGAGCGTCATGCTTTTCACCTTTTCCATTTTCCCCGCGCATTCCGAAGATTTCCCTCTCGCTTCATGTGCTGGATGGGACGGAACGCTGGTCAGCAGGACCGGCACGGATTCGAGAAATGCGGTCATGGAAGGGAACGTCAATCAGGCCAACTTCCAGGAATACTGCGAGCGAGACCCGGGAGGCGAGACGGTCGCACATGGAGGGAAACTGACTGTTGAGCAGTGCGTGGCGCTGTATATAAAAGAAGATGGTAAAGACACCTATCGTTCCACCGCCGATTGCCGCAAGGGCACCCTGTCCTTCTTTCCTGCTGGCGGAGAACCGCTGCGCGTGACTTTCCCATTACCAGAGGATGCAGATGTGTCGTGCGCCTCAGGCATGCCGCCGTTAATCAAGCAGTTCACGATGCTCTGCCCTCAGGCGGCGCGAAAGTTTAAAATGCTGGACGACGAATGACGGATTCCGGCAGGAACCTGCCGCTCCCGAACTGGTTCTCTACTTGAGACAACAAGGATGGAGCAAACCATGTCCTGCAAACTCATCGCGATATCGCTTCTTTCCATCAGTCTTGCCGGCTCGGCGCTGGCGCAGACGACCGGGGGTGCGAATTCCAGTGGGCGGCTTTCGGTGGCGCCTGTTATCGGCGGCTCGGGGGGCTCGGGCGCGGGTTCGGGCGGCACTGGATCTTCTGGTGCGGGCTCGGCCGGCACGGGCTCTGTCGGCACCGACGCCGGCACGACCGGCAGCACCACCGGCAGCACCACCGGCTCCGGCGGCGTCGATCTCAACCGCGATCGCAGCACGATCAATCCCGGCGGCGTCAATCCGGATCTTCAGCAGGTGCCGGGCTGCACGGCCGGTTCCAACTCACTCAGCGAGGCATGCCAGCAGTGAGGAGGGGCGAGCCTCCGGCTCCGATAGAATGAAGGCCCGGTCGCGCCGGGCCTTCATTTCGGCTGACGTCGGGCAAAACGATGGCTGCCGCGGGAATGGCTTTACCGACTGGCCTTCAGGTCGTAGAACTACTGCATCCCTCCGCGCATGGCGCATCGCCCCACACCCCAGCCAGCATGCCATTATTTCCGGCATTCCGCGGAGCACCCGAAGAGGATCGTCATGTCGAATGCTGCGCATCGCTCGAACCGCGTGCTTGTCGTCGCGACCATCATGGTCGCAACCTTCATGGTTGCCATCGAGGCGACGATCGTGGCGACCGCGATGCCGCACATCGTCGGCCAGCTCGGCGGCTTTTCCTATTACAGCTGGGTGTTTTCGGCCTTCCTGCTGGCGCAGTCGACGACGACAGTCATCTACGGCAAGCTTTCGGATATTTTCGGGCGCAAGCCGGTGCTGATCGGCGGCATTATCATCTTCCTCGTCGGCTCGGCGCTCTGCGGCTTTGCCTGGTCGATGATGTCGCTGGTGCTGTTCCGGCTGTTGCAGGGGCTGGGTGCCGGCGCCATCCAGCCGGTGACGATGACGATCATCGGCGATCTCTTCAAGCTCGAGGAACGCGGCCGGGTGCAGGGCGCGATGGCGACCGTCTGGGCGACCTCGGCCGTGGTCGGGCCGCTTGCCGGCGGCATCATCGTCGACAATATCTCCTGGGCCTGGATCTTCTGGATCAACCTGCCGATCGGCATCGTCTCGATCGTCGCCTTCATGATCTTCCTGAAGGAGGACGTGGCGCACAAGCAGGCAAGGATCGATTATCTCGGATCGGTGCTGTTTTCGATCGCGATCGTGGCGCTGCTCGTCATGCTGACGGAAACGGCTGCCAGCGCCTGGATCCTGCTCACACTCTTCGCCGTCTTCGTCGTCGCCGGGCTGCTCTTTCTTGCCCAGGAGAAGCGGGCGCCGGAGCCGATCATTTCGATCGCGCTGTGGAGCCGCCGGCTGATCGCCACCAGCAATGCGGCGACGCTGCTTGCCGGCATGGCGCTGATCGGACTTTCCACCATCCTGCCGATCTACGTGCAGGGCGTGCTCGGCCGCTCGCCGATCGTCGCCGGCTTCACGCTGACCATGCTGATCGTCGGCTGGCCGCTCGCGGTGATGCTCTCCGGCCGCTTCTACAAGGCTTTCGGCATTCGCCGGACGCTGCGCGTCGGCAGTCTGATGTTTCCGTTCGGCGCCTGTTTCCTGCTGTTCCTGACGCCGGAAAGCTCGCCGGTTCTGGCCGGCGCCGGCTCCTTCTTCATGGGCTTCGGCATGGGCCTGATCAGCCTGACCAGCATCGTGCTGGTGCAGGACAGCGTCGAATGGTCGATGCGCGGCAGCGCCACTGCCTCGATCATCTTCGCCCGCAGCCTCGGCAATACGCTCGGTGCCACCGTGCTCGGCGCCATCCTCAATGCCGGCATCAGCCACCATGCGAGCGGCGAGACGGCGGCGGCCCTGCACAATGCGCTGAACCAGCCGACCGGGCTCGCCGCACTCGCCGCCGATCCGGCGATCCGCGGCGTCTTCAATGCGGCCCTGCACTGGAGCTTCTGGGGCGTGGTCGTCGTCGCGGTGCTGACCTTCTTCACCACCTGGCTGATTCCGGTCGGCCCTGGCCGCAAACGCGAAGAGCCGGCGGCGGCCAGCGAAGCGGCCTCGCATTGACCGCTGCGTTCTTCACGGCAGCGCCGAGCGGCGGCTGTCCAAAACGCGCAGGATCAGGTTGCGCCTTCCCTTGCGCGGGCCAAGATCGATATCGCTGACGAGCTTGGCGCCGCCTTCCCGCCGTTCCAGGGTGATCTTGCGGCTGTGGAAGGCTTCAAGCTCGGCGCGATGGGCGACGCTGATGATGGTCACCGTCGGCATTTCTTCGATCAACATTTCCATCATCCTGTCCTGGCTCTTCTCGTCGAGCGCCGAGGTGGCTTCATCGAGCACGATGATATCGGGGTGGTGCAGCAGCAGCCGGGCAAAGGCGAGCCGCTGCTTTTCGCCGCCCGACAGGATCTGATCCCATGGCGCCTCTTCCTCGAGCCTTTCGTTGAGATAATCCAGTCCCACCTTGGTCAGCGCCGCGGTGATCTCCTCCAGCGTCCAGCTGTCAGCGGCGCGGGGATAGGCGACGGCGCGGCGAAGCGTGCCGGACGGGATATAGGGCCGCTGCGGCAACATGAACAAGCGGCGGTCGGCGTGGAAATCGACGCTGCCGTGGCCCCACGGCCAGAGACCGGCGATGGCGCGCACCAGCGTGCTCTTGCCCGAACCGGATTCTCCGGCGACCAGCACCCGCTCGCCCGGCGCGATCTCGACATGGGTTTCCTTGACCACGGCGGTGCCGTCGTCGAGCGAGACGGAGAGATCGTTCAGATTGAGGATCGCATTGCCTTGGGTTTGGCTGTGCTTGATGCGCCTCAGCGCATCGTTCTGTTCGGCGCGCTCGAGGCCGTCGAGCGACGTCATCAGCGAGGCGATGCGCCGCGCACAGGCGTTCCAGTCGGCAAGACGCGGATAGTTGTCGACCAGCCAGCCGAAGGCGTGCTGAACGATGGCGAAGGCGGAAGCCGCCTGCATGACCTCACCGAGGGTCATGCCGCCTGCGAGAAATTTTGGCGCGCACAGCAGCAGCGGCACAACGGGCGCAATCAGCATCGATCCGTGCGACACGAATGTCGTTCGCATGTGCTGGCGCGCAAGCAGCGCCCATTGCCTGAGCACATTGGAAAATGTCTTGTCGAGATCGCTGCGCTCCTCCTCCTCGCCGCCGAGCAAGGCAATGCTCTCGCCATTTTCTCGCACGCGGGTCAGCGTGTAGCGGAGCTCGGCCTCCACCTGGTTCTTGACCTCCGAGACCTGGACGAAGTGGCGGCCGATGATGGCGATCACGGTTGAGGTAATCACGGCATAGAGAACCGCAGTGACGACGAGAAAGCCGGGAATGGTGATGGTCGCCCCTGCGACCGGCAGCTCGAGCGCTCCGCCGATCGTCCACAGGACGACGATAAACGTCGAGGCTGCCAGAAATGCGGAAATGACGCCGGCGATGAAATCGACCGGCGCTTCGGTGGCAATGCGCAGATCCTCCGAGATGCGCGCTTCGGGATTCTTGTGATCGCCGCCGATCAGGTTCAGCTGATAATAGCGGCCGTTGGCGAGCCAGCGCGCGATCACCGCCGAGGTCAGCCAGGAGCGCCAGCGGCGCTGGATCATCATGCGCACATAGACTTGCGCGGTGACAAGGGCGACGCTTCCGAGCACCAGCGGCACGAAAACGGCGCTGAGGTAATAGACGGTGCCGGCGTCGTGCCGCTCGATGGCGTCGAAGATCCCGCGGTTCCAGCGATTGATCCCATATTGAAAACCGACATTCATGCAGATCATTACCAGCAGACCGATCGAGCACGGCCAGGCGAGCCTGTCGCCGCCGCGGCTCCAGAAATGGCGGGCGCTGATCCAGAAACGTTTCAGCAAATATCGCTTGCGCGCCTGCTCGGCCTCCTCGGGCGTGAGCTCCGGACTGGGTTCGATGGCTGGCGGCGGCGCGGCCTCGACAGTCGATGCCTTCTCGGGGCGCGACTTCTCGGCACCGTGCTCATCGGTGCCGTCGACCGATTTCGGGTTGAGTTTTGCGTCGGTCATAAGCCTGACAACGGCTTACAATTCGAAAGGTTTCATGAGGGCCGCCGCCGGACGCGGCATCGCAGCTCTAAAGAGGACGAGGCGCAGATTTTTGCATGTGCAAGTGCCAACGGGATTCACGGCCTGGGGAGGTCAGACGTCGTTGGTGTCGTGCGTGCAGCCCCCTCATCCGACCCTTCGGGCCACCTTCTCCCCGCTGGGGAGAAGAGTGAAAATGCCGCTTTGCCATCGACCCTATTGAAACGAAGTGCCTTTAAGCAGGCCGGTTCATTTGGGCAGTTCCGCGCGCCTTGCTCCCTCTTCTCCCCTCGGGGAGAAGGTGGCCCGAAGGGTCGGATGAGGGGGCTGCAGGCACGAGTTTTGTCGCCCTTCTCTTACCTCACGCGCTCTCCGTCGCGATCTGCGGCAGGGATTGCAGCAGGGTCTGGCGGGCGGAGTGCAGATGCGCGCGGCAGGCTTTCTCGATAGCCGCCTGGTCGCCGGATTCGAGGGCGGCGATATAATCCAGATGTTCGTGGATGGCGCGCTCGTTGCGCTCGCGGGCGGCGGTCTTGTTCCATTGATAGTGATAGTGGAAGACGATGGCGATCGCATCGTAGAAGTCGGCGATGAAGCGGTTCTTCGAGGCGCGGTGGATCAAGAGGTGGAAGCGCTCGTCAAGGACGGAGAAATCCTTGAAGCGCTGGTTGATGTCGGCGAGCATGGCGAGATGCTCCTCGCGCATGGCGGCGAGATCGGCCCAGGCCTGGTGGTCGCGGGGAAGCCGGCCGAATTCGGCAGCCGAATGCAGCTCGAACATTTCGCGCACATCGGCAAGTTCGAGCGCGAATTCGCGGGTGAAGCCCTTCAGCGTCCAATGGCTGTTCGGTCGCTTCTCGATAAGGCCGAAGCGGGAGAAGCGGATCAGGAATTCGCGCACGCTCGTGGTGCCGGTGCCGATCTCGCGGGCAAGCTCCAATTCGTTGATCTGCATGCCGGGCGCGGCATCGTCGGCAAGGATGCGCTGCATGAAGCTGCGCTCGATGATGTCGTGCAGGGAATCCGTTTCTTCCGAAGGAAAGAGGTCGCCGTCGGTCGGCTGGCGGAGCACGATCTTCTGGCGTTTGTTCCAGCGGATGATACCTTCCTCGCTCAGACGCGTCAGAATGGCACGCGCGGTGGAGCGGCTGACGCCGAGCTGGGCGGCGATCTCCGGCTCCGACGGGAGTGCGGTATCCGTGCGCAGGGCCGCGGCATACCTGTTGTAGGCTTCCTTGAAGACCGTGTTCTGCCTTGCCATCAGACCCCCGCTTTCCGCCCGCGTGTCGCAACCGCCATCCCGGCTCAAAAGCAGGACGGGATCGGACCGGGGCTCATCCAAACGACCTTTAGCTTATTTCCGGCCGCCTGCGGCGCATCGCCTCCCTCGTCCACAGGATCAATATTCCCGTTGACTTGAAAATGTTTATTGTAGATAAAAAACAAAATCAATGCGCATTTGCCGTGCGGCAGGCGCTCCCGAAAACAGCTCACACTATTGGCCATCGTGCTCTAGGGAGAAGAGATTGGACAAGCAGCCTTGGATCATCCTGTCGGCCGGCGACAATGTCGCGGTCGCAACGGCGGCCATCGCGCCGGGTTCGACGGTTGCCGGCGTTCAGGCCCGCCAGAAGATCGATCCCGGCCACAAGGTGGCGATTGCCGATATTCCGCTCGGATCTCCCGTGGTGAAATACGGGCAGGCGATCGGCCGCACCACGGCCGAGGTCAAGGCCGGCGACCATGTGCACAGCCACAATCTGCATTTCGAAAACGACCGGCTGGCGGCGACCGCCAATTCGGCACCGGAAGCAGCGACCGGCGAAGACAAGGCGCGCACCTTCATGGGCTATCGCCGCGCCGACGGGCGGGCAGCGACGCGCAACTATATCGGCATCATCGCCAGCGTGAACTGTTCCACCACGGTCTGCCGGGCGATCGCCGACGAGGCGAACCGGACGATCCTGCCGCATTATGACGGCATCGACGGTTTCGTGCCGATCGTGCACGACCAGGGCTGCGGCATGAGCTCGACCGGCGACGGCATGAACGTGCTGCACCGCACGCTGGCCGGCTACACCAGGCATGTGAATTTCGGCGGCGTGCTGATGATCGGCCTCGGCTGTGAGGTCAACCAGCTGACGCTATACGGCCAGAGCGGTGCCGGCGCCTCGAAACGGCATTTCAACATCCAGGACGCCGGCGGCTCGCGCCGGGCGGTCGAGCGCGCCATGGGCGTGCTGCGCGAAATCGCCGCCGATGTCGGCCGGGAAAAACGCGTGCCGATCCTGATCGGCGAGATCATCATCGGCCTGCAATGCGGCGGCTCGGACGGGTTTTCCGGCATCACCGCCAATCCGGCGCTCGGTGTGGCGGCCGATCTCCTGGCGGCGGCCGGCGGCACGGCGATCCTGTCGGAAACCTCGGAAATCTATGGTGCGGAACATCTGCTGCGCAGCCGCGCCGTCACCGACGACGTGGCGAAGAAGCTCGATGAGAAAATCGCCTGGTGGGAGGCGTATGTGGCGCTGCACGGCGCCTCGCTCGACAACAACCCCTCGCCCGGCAACAAGCGCGGCGGCCTGACCACCATCCTGGAAAAATCGCTCGGCGCCGTCGCCAAGGGCGGACGCTCGCCGCTGACGGCGGTCTATGGTTATGCCGAGCGGGTCACCGCCCCCGGCCTCGTCTTCATGGACACACCAGGCTACGACCCGGTCTCGGCGACCGGCCAGGTTGCCGGCGGGGCGAATATGATCGCCTTCACCACCGGCCGCGGCAGCTGCTTCGGCTGTCGGCCGGCGCCGTCGCTGAAGCTCTCCAGCAATTCGGCGCTCTATGCGGCGATGGAAGAAGACATGGACATAGATTGCGGCACGATCGCCACCGGCGATGCGACGATCAGCGGCAAGGGCCGCGAGATCTTCGACCTGATCATCGATACGGCCTCCGGCAAAAGGACGAAGAGCGAACTCTTCGGCTACGGCGACAATGAATTCGTGCCCTGGCATCTCGGCGCAACGCTCTGATCTGAAATAGAAAATCCCGAAAGCTTGGCGAGGAGGCGTGATGAAGACGAGACGGATCGGCAGGACCAAGCTCCAAGTGACCGAAATCAGCTACGGGGCAGCGCCCCTGGGCGGTCTCTACCGGGCCTGCCCGCGCGAGCAGGCGATGGAAACCCTGCAGGCAGCCTGGGACAGCGGCATCCGCTATTTCGATGTCGCCCCCTGGTACGGTCTCGGCCTCGCCGAAAGGCGCGTCGGCGATTTCCTGCGCGACCAGCCCGATCGGTCCTACGTGCTCTCGACCAAGGTCGGCCGGCTGCTCAGGCCGGTGCCGACGGGGACTGTTCCCGACTATAGCTACGTCAATCCGCTGTCCTTCGATGCCGATTACGACTATTCCTATGACGGCATCATGCGCTCGGTCGAGTTCAGCTATGCGCGTCTCGGCCTCAACCGCATCGATATTCTCTACGTGCACGATATCGGCGTCTATACGCATGGCGCGGCGAAGAATGCCGTCTATCAGAAGCAGCTTCTCGATTCCGGTGTGAAGGCGCTCGAAGAGCTGAAATCCTCGGGCGCGATTTCCGCCTTCGGCCTCGGCGTCAACGAAGTTCCCGTCTGCCTCGAGGTCATGCGCCATGCCGATCTCGACTGCATCCTGCTTGCCGGCCGCTATACGCTGCTCGACCGCTCGGCGGTCGCCGAATTGCTGCCGCTCTGCCGGCAGAAGGGCACCTCGCTCGTCGTCGGCGGCGTCTTCAACTCCGGCATCCTCGCTACCGGGCCGGTGCCGGGTTCACATTTCGACTATATGCCGGCAAGCGACGAGGTGCTCGCCAAGGTCGGCGCCATGGAGGCGATCGCCAAACGTCATGGCGTGCCGCTCGCGGCTGCCGCGATGCAGTTTCCGCTGCGCGATCCGATCGTCGCCTCGGTGCTGATCGGCACGGCGAAGGCTTCGAGCCTGACGCGCAACATGGAGACCGTGGAGCCGCCGCTACCCGATAGCATCTACGCCGAATTCGATCCCTATACGCTCATCGCGCCGCCGCTTGGCGCCGAAGCGGTCCGGGTCTGAGGGAGAAGACATGCTGAAAGGAATTCATCCGGTGCTCGGTCCCGATCTGCTCCATGCGCTGAAGACCATGGGGCACGGCGACGACATCGTCATATCGGACGCCAATTTTCCCTCGGGCTCGATGGGTCCGCCGGTCATCCGCGCCGACGGCGTCAGCGCCACCGACATGGCCGAGGCCATCCTGACCCATATGCCGCTCGACACGTTCGTGCCGGAAACGGCATGGCGGATGGAGGTGGTCGGCGATCCCCAGGCCGTGCCCGAGGTCTGCGCCGAATTCCAGCAGATCGTCTCACGGCGCGCCGGCGATTTTTCCATCGTCCCGGTGGAGCGCTTCGCCTTCTATGCGATGGCGCGCAAAGCCGCCTATATCGTCGCGACGACGGAATTCCGGCTGTATGGCAACCTGATTTTGAAAAAGGGCGTCGTACATCCACACGAGGTTGAGTTCGGCCGATAGCTATATTAGGTTATCGTGGTATTGAAATAAAATCAGTAGCTTGGAAGGAGATTTCCAAAGCAAAAAAGCGCAGTTGACGCCCTTGCAATTTGATTGCGCCTCGGCTAGCTTCTGCCTGCAAATGTTTTTTATCGATAAAAACCCTCCGCCAGCGTTCAGCGGTCCGGTTTATTGGAGGAGAACGCATCCTGAGAGGAGAACCCTTATGAGCATTGTGAAATCCCTTCTGTCCCGCCGCGCCTTCACCGCGCTGGCTGGCGCCGCCGTCATCGCCACGGCGATGCCGGTCACGACCTTTGCCGCCGACGTGACGATCCCGATCATCGTCAAGGACACGACGTCCTTCTACTGGCAAATCGTTCTGGCCGGCGCCCGCAAGGCCGGCAAGGATCTCGGCGTCAACGTGCCGGAACTCGGCGCCCAGGCAGAATCCGACATCAACGGTCAGATCAGTATTCTTGAGAACGCCGTTGCCGGCAAGCCGGCCGCCATCGTCATCTCGCCGACGGAATTCAAGGCGCTCGGCAAGCCGATCGACGAAGCCGCCAAGTCGGTTCCGATCATCGGCATCGACTCGGGCGCCGACTCCAAGGCGTTCAAGTCGTTCCTGACCACCGACAACGTCCAGGGCGGCCGCATCGCCGCCGACGGTCTTGCCGCCGCCATTAAGGAGATGACGGGCAAGGAAGAAGGCGAGATCGTCATACTCACCAATCTTCCCGGCGTCGGCTCGCTGGAGCAGCGCCGCGAAGGCTTCCTGGATCAGATCAAGACCAAGCATCCCGGCCTGAAAGTCATCGCCGACAAGTATGGTGACGGCCAGGCGACGACCGGCCTCAACATGATGACCGACCTGATCACGGCTAATCCGAACCTCGTCGGCGTCTTCGCCTCGAACCTCATCCTGGCGCAGGGCGTTGGCCAGGCGATCGCCGAAAACAAGCTCGGCGACAAGATCAAGGTCATCGGCTTCGACAGCGACGACAAGACGGTTGGCTTCCTCAAGGACGGCGCAATCGCCGGCCTCGTCGTTCAGGACCCCTATCGCATGGGCTATGACGGCATCAAGACCGCGCTTGCCGTCTCCAAGGGCGAGAAGGTTCCTGAGAATGTCGACACCGGCGCCAACCTCGTGACCAAGGCGAACATGAGCGATCCTAAGATCGACGCGCTCCTGAACCCGAAGATCAAGTAATCGACAGAACAGGCCGCGCCGGCTCAAAAACCGGCGCGGCCTTTTCCATCCATGCTATGGTTCAGCAAGGATGGAGCAGACGTGACAAGAGGAGGAGAGGTCCATGATCGGACTGGAAGAGGTCAGTCATCGCCATGATGACAGCGCCACGCTGAAAGAAGCCAATCGTATCCCCACCGGATCGCCAATCCTCGAACTGAAAGGCCTGCAGAAGAATTACGGTCACGTGCAGGCGCTGAAACCGGCGACGCTGACCTTTCTGGCCGGAGAGATCCACGCCATTGTCGGCGAAAACGGCGCCGGCAAATCCACCCTCATCAAATTACTTACCGGCGTCATCACCCGCACGGCCGGTGAGGTGCTGTGGTGCGGCCATCCGGTCGGGCTGTCGACGCCGAATGAGGCGATCGCCCGCGGCATCAACGCCGTCCATCAGGAAGTCGTGCTCTGCCCGCACCTGACGGTCGCCGCCAATCTCTTCCTCGGCGACGAAGTCAACCGCTATGGCCTGATGCGCAAGAAGCAGATGGAGAAGATGGCGCAGGCCGTCCTCGACGATCTCGGTTTCGGCCTGCCGGCCGGCGCGCCTTTAAGCTCGCTGACGATCGGCCAGCAGCAACTGGTGGCGACGGCGCGCGCGGCGATGCGCGGCACGCAGTTTCTGATCTTCGACGAACCCACGGCCTATCTGACCCGCCAGGAATCGGCGCAGCTATTCAAGCTGATCCGCCGGCTGCAGGGTGAAGGCGTCACTATCGTCTATATCAGTCACCGCATGGAGGAAGTCTTCGAACTGGCCGACCGCGTCTCGGTGCTGCGCGACGGCACCCATGTCGGCACGCGGCTGATCGGCGAGACCAACGATGCCGAACTGATCGCCTTGATGATCAACCGCTCGATCGAGCAGATCTATCACAAGGAAGAGATTGCGATCGGCGAGACGATCGTCGAGGTCAAGGGTCTTTCCGGTCCCGGCTTCGAGGACGTGTCGCTCAGCGTCAAAGCCGGACAGATTGTCGGACTCTACGGGCTGATCGGCGCCGGACGCAGCGAATTCGCGCTCGGCCTCTACGGGCGCCAGCCGATCAGGTCAGGTGAAATCGAATGGATGGGCAAACGGGTCGATATCCGCAGTGAACGCACGGCGATGGAACTCGGCATTGCGCTGGCGCCGGAAAGCCGACGCGACCAGGGGCTTTGCCTCAACCTGCCGATCGGCCTCAACATCAACCTGCCGGTCTTCGGGCGCCTCAGCCAAGGGCCGGTGATCAGTCATGCGCGCGAATCGGCCAATGCCGACAGACAGATCCGCGATCTCAGCATCAAGACGCCAAGCCGGCGGGTTCCGGCCTCCAGCATGTCGGGCGGCAATCAGCAGAAGATCGTCATCGGCAAGTGGCTGAGCCATGGTGCCCGGCTGTTCATCTTCGACGAACCGACCGTCGGCGTCGACGTCGGCACCAAGGCTGAGATCTATCGGCTGTTCGCCAAGCTCCTGAAGGAGGGGGCCGGCATCATCCTGATCTCCTCCTACCTGCCGGAGGTCTACGAACTAGCCGACCGGCTGCATGTCTTCCGCGGCGGCAGGCTCGTCGCGAGCCATGATTTCCATGCGGCGACGCATGAACAAGTGCTCAGCGAAGCGATCGGCGTCTGAGCCAGAAGAAGAAGAGGGAGAAAATTCATGACTGCCACCCCCACCGAAATCGTCGCGCCGCCGCCGCGCCGGAAAATGAACATCCTGTTCGGCCTCACCCTGATCGGCCTGCTGATCTTCCTCTGGATCGTGCTCGGCTTCGTCACCGCCAGCTTCTGGACGCCGCTCAATATCTCCAACCTGCTGCGTCAGGGGGCAATGACGGCGATCCTGGCGCTCGGCCAGACCTTCGTCATCATTACCGCCGGCATCGACCTGTCGGTCGGCGCGATCGTCGGCTTCTGCACCGTCATCATCGCCTGGCTATTGCAGGCAGGCGTGCCGCTCTGGGGAGCAATCGTGCTGACGCTCGCCATCGGTGTGGCAATCGGCGCCTTTCACGGTTTCGGCATCGTCCATATGGGCCTGCCACCCTTCATCATCACGTTGGCAACGCTGACCTCGCTCCGCGGCATCGGCCTGCTGATCACCAACGGTTCGACGATCAGCATCACCGACGAAAGCTTCAGCAACTTCGCCCGCGCCGATTTCCTCGGCATACCCAGCCTGTTCTGGATGGTCATCCTGGTGGCGGTGCCCTCCTTCGTCTTCCTGCATCTGAGCCGCTGGGGCCGCTATCTCTTCGCCGTTGGCTCCAATGCCGAAGCCGCCCGTCTTTCCGGCGTCAACGTCAAGGGCATGATCTATCTTGCCTATATTCTGTCGGCCGGTTTTGCCGCCTTCGTCGGCGTGCTGCTCGCCTCGCGCATCGCCATCGGCAATGCGACGCAG
Source organism: Rhizobium sp. H4 (assembly GCF_003013335.1). Taxonomy (NCBI): domain Bacteria; kingdom Pseudomonadati; phylum Pseudomonadota; class Alphaproteobacteria; order Hyphomicrobiales; family Rhizobiaceae; genus Rhizobium; species Rhizobium sp. H4. Next base: position 132,152 of record NZ_PSOW01000015.1, on the reverse strand, counting down.
GCCGACGGCTGGGAACTGCAGGCGATCGCCTCCTCCGTCATCGGCGGCACCAGCCTCTTCGGCGCGGTAGGCTCGGTGCACGGCCCGCTGATCGGCGCCTTCATCCTCGCCACCATCAACAACGGCGCCAATCTTCTGAACGTCAACTCGTTCTGGCAGCGGATCATCACCGGTCTCCTGATCATCGTGATCGTGTTCTTCGATCAGCTGCGTCGCCGCAAGAGCAGTTGAGAGGCCTAGGGAAGCCGGTCGAACAGGCCGGCTGCCGCCACCGGCCGGGGTCGAGCCACAGGTCTCGACCCGTCCTTCGGACCCCCGCACGCGGGGAGAAGGGCAAACGGCGCCAACCTCCGTGCCCATTGACGTCGTGCAGGGCAAGTCCCCTCGCCCCGTTTACGGGGAGAGGGTTAGGGTGAGGGGCAGCTACCCACACGAACAGAACAGCGGCGGTATGACACAGAGAACGAAGAATGCGAGACCCGTCATGAAAGCAGTAGTTTGCCGCGAGCCCGGCGTGCTCGAGACCGTCGAGCGGCCATCTCCCGCCGCACCGGCGCCCGGCTGGGTGCGCCTTGCCGTCAGCCATGTCGGCATCTGCGGCACGGATTATCATATCTTCGAGGGCAAACACCCTTTCCTCGAATACCCGCGGGTGATGGGGCACGAGATCTCGGCGACGGTCATCGAAGCCGGCGACGGCGCGAGTTTGGCGGCCGGCACGCCGGTCATCGTCAACCCCTATCTCTCCTGCGGCCAATGTGTCGCCTGCCGCCAGGCCAAGCCGAACTGCTGCACCAATATCAAGGTGCTCGGCGTCCATACGGATGGCGCCTTCTGCGAGGAGATCTCGGTTCCCGCAGGCAATCTCTATCCTGCCAAGGGCCTTAGCCTCGAGGCGGCGGCGACGACGGAATTTCTGGCAATCGGCGCCCATGCGGTGCGCCGCTCGCTGGCCGGCGCCGGTGCGCGCGCGCTCGTCATCGGCGCCGGGCCGATCGGCCTTGGGGCGGCGATCTTCTCGCGCATCGCCGGCCATGAAGTGACCCTGCTCGATACCAGCACCGAGCGGCTGCAAATGGCGGCCGAGCGCTTCGGCTTCAAATCAGGCATTGTCGCCAACGAAGGAACCGCGGGTATTGTGCGGGAAAAAACCGATGGCGACGGTTTCGATGTGGTCTTCGACGCCACAGGCTACGGGCCCTCGATGGAGAAAGCCTTCTCCTTCGTCGCCCATGGCGGCGCATTGGTGCTGGTCAGCGTCGTCAAGGACGATATCCGCTTTTCCGACCCGGAATTCCACAAACGCGAAATGATGCTGATCGGCAGCCGCAACGCCACCCGCGCCGATTTCGAGCATGTGGCGGATTCGATCGCGCAGGGACTGGTGCCGGTCGATAAATTGATCACCCATCGCACAACGCTTGCCGATGCGCCGCGCGATCTCGCCCGCTGGGCGCATGAGAAGAGCGGGCTGATCAAGGCGGTGATCAGGGTTGAGGGTTAGGCTACCACGGGTGGACGGACGTCGAGTGCTCGGCGTGGATACTCGGGTCGAGCCCGAGTATGACGGAGGGCGGTGAAACCGATGCGGCAAGAGGCGGGACGTTCGGAGGATTTCCAGCAAAATGCGGGGCGTTTTGCGTGGAAATCGCATAAATAAAGACGGCAACTCCCTCAAAATCACCACGCCCTTGCGCTGCTTGCCGCACGCGTTCCCCCACACTCCGTCGTCCTCAGGCTTGACCCGAGGACCCATGCGGCAAGCACTGCATTGGCGTTTCAAAGCGCAAAACGCTTTCCGTCTGGAACCAAAACCGCTAACCCGCAGCCGCGATCGCCCTGCACATCTCCCTAACAACCACGACATCCGTCCTATTGCTGCTCTTCGCCTCGAAACCGAAAGCAACCGCACGTGGATCGGCGTTTTCCACCGGCGAGCTGCAGGAGCCATGCACCTCGCGGGCGCCGGTCGCCTGCAATATGGCGCCGACATTGGCCGGGCGGATGCCGCTGCCGGGCATGATGGATATGCGGCCGGCCGCCTTGGCGGAGAGGCGTGTCAGCGTTTCGAGGCCGTCCGCGGCCTTCAGCGCACGGCCGGAGGTGAGGATACGCTCGCAGCCAAGCTCGATCGCCTGCTCCAGCGCCTGATCGGCATCCGGCACCAGGTCGAATGCGCGATGCAGCGTCGATCCCAAGCCTGATGCATGCGCCTTCAGGCGGTGGATCAACGGCATGTCGAGCGTACCGTCCGGCCGGTTGGCGCCGATGACGACGCCGGCGAGGCCGGCGCCGCGCACGGCGTCGATATCGAGCAGCATCGCCTCCTCGTCGGCGCCGCCGAAAATGAAGGGACCGGCATGCGGGCGGATCATCGCGTAAACGGGAATAGGCGCGCGGGCGGCGATCCGCATCAGGCTCGGCAACGGCGTCAGGCCGCCGAGTTCCAGCGCCGAGCAGAGCTCTATACGGCCGGCGCCGCCTTCGACCGCGGCGGCAAGGCCCTCGGCGCTGTCGACACAGACCTCCAGCAGGATCGTCATGCGGCGCTCTCCCTGACTCCGTCGATTTTCGCGACGGCCTCCGACGTTATTCTCGCCGCCGCCGCGATGATGACGGCGCAGGCATCGGCGGCGGCTTTGCGGTGGTTGAAGGCGACGTGATAGGACATCGGCACATGCTCGTCGAGATCGACGATGCGTACCTTGTTGGCAATCGGCATGGCGCTGACGCGGCCGAGGAAAGAAACGTAGCCGTGATTGGCGACGAGATCGACGATCACGGGCAGCGAATCCGCCGCAGTGATATCGCGGCTGCGGAAACGCCGGTTGGCTGCGCGCTCGTCGCTGAAAGCCATGGCCGCGTGGCCGAGGCCGGTGCGCGGGCTCGGCATGCAGATCGCATGGGCGGCCACGAGATCGGTGACCGAGGTTTGCGTACTGTGCGGCGGCGCGATCACCACCATGTCGGTCTGCAGGAGTTCGCGATGCCGGAAGCTTTCCAGGCCAAAGACCGAATCCAGGATTGCCACATCGATGCGGCCGCTCTTCAGCGCCTCGCGCAGATCGTCGGCGGTCATCGAGACCAGCGAAATCGCATTGTTGCTGCGGCGCGCGTTCCATTCGGAGACCAGCAGACCGAGGCAGCGCGCCACCCAGCTTTCCGATCCGGTCGGGATGATCGAGCCGATGCGCAGCGACCGGGCGCTGCGCCGGTAGCGCTCGTCGGCTGCCGATTTCAAATCATTCCAGGCTTGGCTGATCGCCATGAAAATCTGGTAGGCGCGCCTGCCCTCCTCCGTCAGGACAGAGCCCTGCGCCTGCCGCTCGAACAGCCGGTAGCCGAGGAATTTCTCAAGATTGGCAAGCTGGAGCGAAAGCTGCGGCTGACCGAGATGCAGGCGGCGGGCCGCGCGGTTGATGCTGCCCTGGTCGGCGACCTCGAGGAACCGCTCGATCGCGACGATCTTGACGGGAATGCGGGCGGCCCAGGCCTCATCGATCCCGCCGGCGCCGACTTGGCCGGCGAATCGGCAGAGTTCGCCGATCGCGACCGTGATTGGCTCCAGGCCTTCGAGCACGCCGCCGCCGGCGATCAGCGTCACCAGCTCGCCGGAGGCGCGTTCCGTCAGCTTCATCGCCAGCTCGGTTTCGGCATTGCGGATGGCCGCAGACACGGTGGAGGGCGACAACTGGAAACGGCGGGCGGTCTCGCGGACCGACGCCGAGGTCAGGACATGGCGGATTATGAACAGGGCGCCGAGATGCAAAGGCTGGCTCCGGAAAGCGCTTTAAAAACCGGACGATATGATGTGTTCGCGAAAAAAGATATCCCTGCCTCGACAGAGCCGGGCTATCGTGGCGGTCATAAAAATCCGGGCGGCGGTTATCCGCAGAAGAGCACCGGAACCATCGCGGAAACACGCAAGGGAACAAAAACAAATCGCGCCGACCCTGGAAAAGGGAATGCCTTTCCGCGCGCCGAGCCGCGTTCGCCGCCATAATCTCGGGCGTGAGCTTAAATACTGGAGGGGCTTGCATCGATTTTTCGAACGTGCACGCTATTTCCATGACGCACGCAATTCCGGCATGATGGCGGCCTTGTCGCCTTCGCCGGCAGATTTCCTGCGCATACGCCTCCGCCGGGGGCTTGCGCCACGTCAACGGTGTTAAAACAGGGGATATTCATGCTGAAGAAACTCGCACTTGCCGTCTCACTCTCCGCCTTCGCGGCGGGTGCGGTTCAGGCCGCAGACGTCGTGGTCTCGTCGAAAATCGACACGGAAGGCACGCTGCTCGGCAATGTCATCGCACTGGCGCTGGAAGCAAACGGCATCAAGACGCAGGACCGTATCGCGCTCGGCGCCACACCCGTGGTGCGCAAGGCGATCACCGCAGGCGAAATTGATATCTATCCCGAATATACCGGCAATGCCGGCTTCTTCTTCAACAAGGCCGACGATGCTGCCTGGAAGAACAACGACCAGGGATATGAGCTGGCGAAGAAGCTTGATTACGACGCCAACAAGATCGTCTGGTTGACGCCGTCGCCCGCCAACAACACCTGGGCGCTTGCCGTGCGCAACGACGTCGCCAGCCCGAACAAGCTGAAGACCATGTCCGATTTCGGCAAGTGGGTTGCCGGTGGAGGCGCCGCCAAGCTTGCGGCGTCTGCCGAATTCGTCAACTCGGCCGGCGCGCTTCCCGCCTTCCAGACGACCTACGGCTTCCAGCTGAAGCCCGATCAAATGGTCGTTCTCTCCGGCGGCGACACCGCGGCGACGATCAAGGCGGCGGCCGACCAGACGAACGGTGTCAACACCGCCATGGTCTACGGCACCGACGGCGCGATCGAAGCCGCGGAACTCACCGTTCTCGAGGACGACAAGGGCGTGCAGCAGGTCTATGCGCCTACCCCGATCATCCGCGAAGCGGTGCTGAAGGCCAATCCGAAGATCGAGGAAATCCTGTCGCCGATCTTCAAGAGCCTCGGCGCCGACGAGTTGCGCAAGCTCAACGCCAAGATCCAGGTCGACGGCGAACCGGCAAAGTCCGTCGCCGAGGCCTATCTCAAGGAAAAAGGCTTCCTGAAGTAATCACGCCCGCTCCGCCCGGCTGCGGGCGGAGCGTCCTTTCCCCATAAGGTTGGATCGATGGACGAAACCTCAGCGGTCCGCAGGCTGGACCGGCTCGGCGTGGTTCTGGTGGCCGGCGGCATTGTGGCCACAGCACTGATGCCCTTCATCTACGTCAAGGCGAACCGCATCGCCGCCGGCAAGCCGATGCTGCTGGCCCAGCTCTTTCCCCAGCCTTCCGTCTTCATCCTGACCGCCCTCCTCATTCTCACGGCCTTCGCCACGCTGTTTATCCGCAACGCCTTGGCGCGGCTTGTCATAGCGACACTCTGCCTTGCCACGCTGGTCGTTGCGATCGGTCTCGTCTCGAGCGCGGCGACGCCGCCCGGCAGCACCGTGGCGCGCATGACGCCGGGCGGCGGCTTCTGGGTGCTGTTCGCGGTGATCGGGCTCGTCATCTCCGATGCTCTGGTCAAGATAAGACTGGCGCCGTGGATGCGGGTCGCGGCACTTGCGGCCTATACGGCGCTGCTCTTCATCTCGCTCGCCTCCGGCCTGCTCGACAGCCTGTCGATCATGAAGGAATATTCGACGCGGGCGCCGCAATTCGAGACGGAAGCAATCTCGCATCTGCTGCTGGCGCTCGGCTCGCTTGCCATCGCCATCATTCTCGGCCTGCCGCTCGGGATCCTCTGCTTCTGGGTGCCACGGCTGCGCGCCATCGTGCTGCAGGGCTTGAGCCTCATCCAGACGATCCCAAGCCTTGCGCTTTTCGGCCTGCTGATGCTGCCGCTCGGCTATCTCGCCACGCATGTGCCGCTGGCCGCTGCTGCCGGCATTCGCGGCATCGGCACGGCGCCGGCGCTGATCGCGCTAGTGCTCTATTCGCTGCTGCCGATCGTCGCCAACACCGTCGTCGGCCTGCAGGGCGTCGATCCCTCGGTGCGGGACGCCGCAGCCGGCATGGGGCTGACGCGCCGGCAGATCCTTGTTGGTATCGACATGCCGCTTGCCTTTCCGGTGATCCTCACCGGCATCCGCATCGTGCTGGTGCAGGCGATCGGCATGGTGACGATCGCCGCTTTGATCGGCGGCGGCGGCTTCGGCATCTTCATCTTCCAGGGGCTCGGCCAGACCGCCATGGATCTCGTCCTGCTCGGCGCCGTGCCGACCGTCTTCTTCGCTTTCTCATCGGCCGTCATCCTCGATGCGGTCATCGACAGCATCCGGGGGCCTGCCGCATGAGCATGATCGAGGTCCGCAACGTCACCAAGCGCTATGGCGCCGCTACCGTCGTCGACAATGTCTCGATAGAGGTCGAGAAGGGTTCGATCACCGTCGTCGTCGGCACCTCCGGCTCCGGCAAATCGACGCTGATGCGGATGATCAACCGGCTGGTGCCTATCACCGAAGGCGAGATCTTCGTCGGCGGCCAGAATGTCATGGACGTCGAGGTGACCGAACTTCGCCGCCGGATCGGCTATGCCATCCAGGGGCACGGCCTGTTTCCGCACCGCACCGTGGCGCAGAATATCGCCACCGTGCCGCAGCTGCTCGAATGGGATTCGACGCGAATCGCAGCGCGCGTCGAGGAACTGCTTGGGCTGTTCAACCTCGATCCGGCGACTTTCGCCGACAAATATCCGCACCAGCTGTCCGGCGGCCAGCAGCAGCGCGTCGGGGTCGCCCGGGCGCTGGCGGCCGAACCGGAGCTGCTGTTGATGGACGAACCCTTCGGCGCCCTCGATCCGGTCATCCGCGGCAAGGCGCAGGACGACCTCCTGGCGATCCAGAAGCAGTTCGGCACCACCATCATCCTCGTCACCCACGACATGGACGAGGCCTTCCATCTCGGCAATCAGATCGCGGTGATGAGCCAGGGCCGCTTGCTGCAATGCTCGACGCCCGAAAAGATCCTCACCGATCCGGCCGATCCCTTCGTCCAGCAACTGACCGGCACCTCCGACCGGGCACTAAAGCTGATGTCGCTGCTGCCGCTGAAGGAGAGCATGGAGCCGGCCAAGAGCGGGCTTGCCTATGCCCTGCCGCAGTCGTTGAGCCTCCGCGACGCGCTCGCCGAAATGATCTGGCAGGGGGTCGATGAAGCGGCGGTGCAGGATGGCGACAAGGCCGCTGTCGGATCGATCTCGATGAGCCGGCTGCTCCAACTGGGCCGCAAGGCATGAAACTCGTCGTCGCCAATCTCTTCCGCCTGGCGGCGCTCGCCCTCCTGCTGATCTTGCTGTTCAGGACGGATTGGCTTTCCTTCCTGCTGACGCCGCTGACCAGCAACAATGCGCCCGCCGTCTATACGCAGAACAGCCTTGTCTCGCTTGCGCTCGGGCATCTGCAGCTGGTCATCGGATCGATCGCCTGCAGCGCCGTGCTCGCCGTTCTCGGCGGCATCTTCGTCACCCGCGACAGCGGGGCCGACTTTCTGCCGCTGTCGCGCGCCATCGCCAATGCCGGGCAGACCTTTCCGCCGGTCGCTGTGCTGGCGCTGGCCGTTCCCGCCACCGGCTTCGGCGCCATGCCAACGCTGATCGCGCTGTTTCTTTATGGCCTCTTGCCGATCTTCGAAAACACCGTCGCCGGTCTCAAGCAGGTGTCGCCGCAGGTGCTCGATGCCGCCGACGGTATGGGCATGAGCGCCACGCAGCGGCTGTTGCGCGTCGAGTTGCCGCTTGCCCTGCCGCTGATTCTCGAGGGGCTGAAGGTCGCGACCGTGATCAATATCGGCACAGCGACGATCGGCTCGACGGTGGCGGCAAAGGGTCTCGGCGAGGTGATCATCGCCGGGCTGATCTCGGACAATACCGCCTTCATCCTGCAGGGCGGGCTGATCGTCGGCCTGATGGCGGTGCTGATTTATGACGCCATGGGTCTCGTCGAAGCGGCGATCACGCGAAGAATCGGCTTGCGCGCGGCGTAAGGGGACCGCTACCACAGGCGTGACCGAAAGAATGGGAGGCAGAATTGGCGAAGATGATCCACTCCATGATCCGCGTTCTCGACGAGGCGCGTTCGGTCGATTTCTATCGCAAGGCTTTTGGCCTTTCGGTCGCCGATCGCGTCGATTTCGAAACCTTCACGCTGATTTATCTGAGCAATGCCGAGACCGGCTTCGAACTGGAGCTGACGGTCAACAAGGGTCGGACCGACCCCTACGCTCTTGGCAATGCCTATGGCCATCTCGCCGTCTCGGTTGACGAGGTTGCGGTGGAACGCGAACGCATGCTGAAACTCGGGCTGAAACCGGGCGAGCTGGTCGAGCTCAATCGCGACGGCAGGCTCTTCGGCCTGTTCTTTTTCGTCAGCGATCCCGACGGCTACAAGATCGAAGTGCTGCAGCGCCACGGGCGGTTTCTCTAGCCAGGAAATAACATGATTGCGGCTACGTTCGGCCAATGATCTTGTCGCGGGTTGGTGATTGAGGCGGCCGCAGCCTCCTCCCTCTCCTCCTCTCGGGGAGAAGAGGGATGCCGCGACCTTCCGGTTCCTCGCCACCCTGTAAGATATGTCCAGCACACACCAAAAGGCCCCGCGTCGCACGGGGCCCTTCCAGTTCGGCCTATCGGACGGGATTACATCCAGTAAGGCGGCACGCCATAGTAGTCATAGACCCGGCGGCCATTATCGTTGTACCAGGTGTCGTCATCGTCCGAATAGCTCGGGGCGCCTTCGATCTGCTCCTTGGTCAGGTCGATGCGATAGCCGTCCAGCTGGGTGTCGTAGTTCAGCTTTTCCCAAGGGAGCGGATAGTGATCGTCACCGATACCCAGGAAGCCGCCGAAGCTCAGCACCGCATAGGCAACGCGGCCATCGAGCTTGCCAATGATCAGGCGTTCGATCGAGCCGATATGCCTGCCGTCCGGGCCATAGACGCGGGTGCCTTCGACGCGGTCGCTGGCGATCAGTGATGGCGTATCCTTCACATTCGGGTCGCGGCGGGTGGCGTCGGTTTCCTCGTTCAACATTGTGCACCTCCTTTGGTGTTTCCTCATGGTGAGTATGCAGAATCAACGTCACGACCGACTCAAAGTTCCCGATCGAGCCATCCGCAAATGTTGACGTTTACGTCAAAGTTAGTGTAGCGTCATTCAGCTTGAACCGTTCAGGCGATGGCATAAGCTGCCGGACAGGAAGATGGAGGATGCTTCCGGTCAATTGCGGGCCAGCCGACAGCGGCTCGGCACCGGCGCGGCGGCCGCAAGGGAGAGAGAGACACTATGACCAGCATTTCCGTCCATCCGAACGGAGCAAAAGCCGACAAGCCCTGGCTTGCCACCTATCCCGATATGGTTCCGGCCGAACTCCCGCCGCTGGAACATGCCTCGCTTGCCGAACTCTTGGAAAAATCCTGCGCCCGTTACGCCGATCGCACGGTTTTTTCCAGCATGGGCAAGGCGATGAGCTACCGCGAGCTAGACGACCAGACGCGCAAGGTCGCCGCCTGGCTGCAGAGCATCGGCCTCGACAAGGGCGACCGCGTCGCCGTGATGATGCCGAACGTCTTGCAGAACCCGGTCGCGACCTACGCCATCCTCAGAGCCGGCTTCGTCGTCGTCAACGTCAACCCGCTCTATACGCCGCGTGAACTCGAACACCAGCTGCGCGATTCCGGGGCCAAGGCGATCTTCGTCCTGGAGAATTTCGCCCGCACGGTCGAGCAGGTCCTGAACAAGACCGATCTGCGCCACGTCGTCGTCACCTCGCTTGGGGAGATGCTTGGCCCAAAAGGGCTGATCGTCAATTTCGTCGTGCGCAAGGTGAAGAAGCTCGTTCCCTCCTGGTCGATCCCGCAGCACAAGAGCTTCAGCCAGGTGCTGCGCGAAGGCGCGAAAAAGAGCCTTCAGCCGGTGGCGCTTACCGGCGGCGACGTCGCCTTCCTGCAATATACCGGCGGCACGACAGGCATTGCCAAGGGCGCGGTGCTGACCCATCAGAACCTGCTCGCCAACAAGCTGCAGCTATCGCTCTGGCTGCGATCGGCCTTCGAGCGCAAGAAACAGCCCGAAGTGCTGAATTTCCTCTGCGCGCTGCCGCTATATCACATCTTCGCGCTGACGGTGAATTCGCTGATGGGCATGTCGCTCGGCGCCCACAACATCCTGATCGCCAATCCGCGCGACATTCCCGGCCTCGTCAAGGAGTTCGAAAAGTCTGATATCCATATCTTCCCGGGCCTCAACACGCTGTTCAACGCACTGCTGAACAATGCCGATTTCGCCAAGCTCGACTTCTCCTCGCTGATCATGTCGCTCGGCGGCGGCATGGCCGTCCAGCGCCCGGTCGCCGAACGCTGGCTGAAGATGACCGGCACGGCAATTACCGAGGGTTACGGCCTTTCCGAGACCTCGCCTGTCGCCACCGCCAACCGCTTCGATTCGATCGAGTTTACCGGCTCGATCGGCCTGCCGCTGCCCTCCACCGATCTCGACATCCGCGACGAGGAGGGCCTTCCGCTGCCGCTCGGCGAAATCGGCGAGATCTGCATCCGCGGGCCGCAGGTGATGGCCGGCTATTGGCAGAAGCCGGAGGAAACGGCGCGGGTGATGACGGCCGACGGCTATTTCCGCTCCGGCGACATGGGGTTCATGGACGAACGCGGCTATACCAAGATCGTCGATCGCAAGAAGGACATGATCCTCGTTTCCGGCTTCAACGTCTATCCGAACGAGATCGAGGAGGTTGCCGTCATGCATGCCGGCATCCTCGAAGCCGCCGCGATCGGCGTGCCGGACGGGCATTCGGGCGAAGCGGTCAAACTCTTCGTCGTCAGGAAGGATCCGAACCTGACGGAGGCGGAGGTGAAGGCCCATTGCACCGCCAATCTCACCAATTACAAGCGCCCGCGCTTCATCGAATTCCGCACCGAGCTGCCGAAGTCGCCGGTCGGCAAGATCCTGCGCAAGGATCTGCGCGACTGAATTTGACAAGCTCATGAAATTTAACGCCATCCGCTTGCCGCGGGTGGCTTTTTTGTTTCGGGAGCGATGGCTGAACTTGATTTGCGGGCGATAAAGCGAATAGTTTCCGCAACCTTTCCGCCTCCAAAGGAGCCTCCCCATGAACGCCATCGTCGAACAGCTGAAAAGCACGGCCGCCACCACCAAGGCGACCGATCTCCGGGCCGCCTTCGCCGCCGATGCGCAGCGCTTTTCGCGCTTCTCCGTCGCGCTCGACGATCTCTTGATGGATTTTTCAAAGACGGCGGTGAATGACGAGATCCTGAAGCTGCTGGTCAAGCTCGCCGAAGAAGGCGGTGTCGAGAAGAAGCGCGATGAGATGTTCTCCGGCAAGGCGATCAACTTCACCGAGGAGCGCGCCGTCCTGCACACGGCCTTGCGCAACCGTTCGAACACGCCGGTCCTGGTCGACGGCAAGGACGTCATGCCCGATGTCAACGCGGTGCTCGCCGCCATGGGCAAGTTCGCCGACGAGATCCGCTCCGGCGCACTGAAGGGCGCGACCGGCAAGGCGATCACCGACGTCGTCAATATCGGCATCGGCGGTTCGGATCTCGGCCCCGTCATGGCGACGCTGGCGCTTGCCCCCTTCCATGACGGCCCGCGCGCCCACTTCGTATCCAATATCGACGGCGCCCATATTGCCGATATCCTGAAGCTGGTTCAGCCGGAAACGACGCTGTTCATCGTCGCCTCGAAGACCTTCACCACCGTCGAGACGATGACCAATGCGCAGACGGCGCGCAATTTCATCGCCAAGTCGCTCGGCGAAGCCGCCGTCCAGCATCACTTCGCCGCCGTCTCGACGGCGCTCGACAAGGTTGCCGCCTTCGGCATCGACAGCGCCCGCGTCTTCGGCTTCTGGGACTGGGTCGGCGGCCGCTACTCGATCTGGTCGGCAATCGGCCTGCCGCTGATGATCGCGATCGGCCCTGAAAATTTCGGCAAGTTCCTCGACGGCGCCCATGCCGTCGACAATCATTTCCGTCAGGCGCCGATTGCCGAAAATCTGCCGATGCTGCTCGGCCTGATCGGCTTCTACCACCGCAATGTGTTGGGTTATCCCACCCGCGCCATTCTGCCCTACGACCAGCGCCTGTCGCGCTTCCCGGCCTATCTGCAGCAGCTCGACATGGAATCGAACGGCAAGGGCGTCACCGTCGACGGCACGCCGGTCGAGGGCAATTCCGGCCCGGTCGTCTGGGGCGAACCGGGCACCAACGGCCAGCACGCCTTCTATCAGCTCATCCATCAAGGCACGAGCATCATCCCGGCCGAGTTCATGATCGCCGCCAATGCCTTCGAGCCGGAGCTCCGCCACCAACACCAGCTGCTGATCTCCAACGTTCTCGCCCAGTCGGAAGCGTTGATGAAGGGCCGCACCTTCGCGGAAGCCAAGAAGCAGCTGACCGACAAGGGCATGGACGACAAGAAGGCCGATTTCATCGCTCCGCACCGCGTCTTCCAGGGCAACCGGCCGTCGATCACCTTCGTCTACGACAAGCTGACCCCTTACGCGCTCGGCCGGCTGATCGCGCTTTACGAACATCGCGTCTTCGTCGAGGGCGTGCTCTTCCGCATCAACTCCTTCGACCAGTGGGGCGTCGAGCTCGGCAAGGAACTGGCGACGGGCCTGCTGCCTGTTGTCGAGGGCAAGGAGAGCGCGGCAGGCCATGATTCCTCGACGCAAGGGCTGGTCGCAGCGCTGGCGAAACTCGCAAAATAGCGATCGAGGGGCGGCGCGCCGCCGCCCCTTAGCTCTCGAGGCAGGGCAACTGTCCCTGCCCGATCTTCCGGCGGCCTGCCTGTGTCGATAGAGGGCGCTCCGGCAGGCTGCGACCGGCGCGCCATTGACCGGCCGACGCCGCGATCGGCGCAAAACATCATCATTGCCGAAACGAACTTCAACTTGCCGGGTGCGTCCCTGCCGCGCCACGGGCTCGTCGTGCCGAACCGGATGAAACGTTCTTCTAATGGAAAATTGTAGAAAGAATTCTTCCATTCCGGCGGAATCGCCCTAGATTCAAGCAAATTCTGTGCAATGGGTATTTCCGACGACATGGCCTATCAAGCCCGGAACGACGCTCCGTTCCATTGTTCCCGCCGGCCTATACGGCGGCCCCTCGTCCGGATGGCTCGTTCGATGTCTGGGCCTGCCCTGCATCGCCCCCGTCACATTCAGGCGGTTCTCCAGGACGCTCGTCACATCGCGTTTTCATGTTCTATCTCAACTGAAGGAAGCTTATGAGCCGTCTTATCGTCGTTTCCAATCGTGTTCCCGTGCCGAGCAAGGATGGCGGTGCTGCTGCCGGCGGCCTGGCCGTCGCGCTGCAGGCAGCCCTGCTGGAGCGTGGCGGCATCTGGATGGGGTGGTCGGGAGAGTCGAGCGGCGACAGGGAACCGGGCGCGCTGTCGCTGCAGCAGAAGGGCAACATCACCTTTGCCCTGACCGACCTCACCGACACCGACGTCGAGGAATATTATCGCGGCTTTGCAAACCGCGTTCTCTGGCCGATCTGCCACTACCGCCTGGATCTTGCCGAATACGGCCGTAAGGAAATGGCCGGTTATTTCCGCGTCAACCGCTTCTTCGCGCACCGGCTGGCGCCGTTAATCGAGCCGGACGACATTATCTGGGTTCATGATTACCACCTCATTCCGCTGGCCGCCGAATTGCGCCAGATGGGATTGAAGAACCGGATCGGCTTTTTCCTGCACATTCCCTGGCCGCCGGCCGACATACTCGTCACCATGCCGGTCCACGAAGAGATCATGCGTGGGCTCTCGCATTACGATCTCGTCGGCTTCCAGACGGACTATGATCTCCAGAATTTCGCCGGTTATCTGAGAAGAGAGGGCATTGGCGACGACCTCGGCAACGGGTTGTTCGATTCGCATGGACGGATCTTCAAGGCCGGCGCCTATCCGATCGGCATCGAGACCGCGGCCTTCGCCGAATTCGCCGAGAAGGCGGCAAACAACGTGATGGTCCAGAAGACCCGACGCAGCATCGAAGGACGGGAGATGATCATCGGGGTCGATCGGCTCGATTATTCGAAGGGAATCATTCAGCGGCTGGAAGCCTTCGAGCGCTTCATCAGCAACAATCCGGCCTACCAGAACAAGGTGACCTTTCTGCAGGTCACGCCGAAATCCCGATCGGAAGTTCCCGAATACGAGCATATGCAGAAGATGGTCGCCGAACAGGCCGGCCGCGTCAACGGCGCCGTCGGAACGGTCGACTGGGTACCGATCCGCTATGTCAACCGATCGATCAGCCGCAACGTGCTCGCCGGGCTTTTCCGGCTGGCGACGATCGGGCTGGTCACCCCGTTGCGCGACGGCATGAATCTCGTCGCCAAGGAATATGTCGCCGCCCAGGATCCGGATCGCCCCGGTGTCTTGGTGCTGTCACGCTTTGCCGGCGCCGCACGGGAGCTGAAGGGGGCGCTGTTGGTCAATCCCTACGATGTCGAAGGCACCGCCAATGCGATTGCCCGCGGGCTCGCAATGTCACTTGAGGAGCGCCGCGACCGCTGGAGCAGGATGATGGAGCATCTGCTCTCGCACGACGTCTCGCTGTGGTGCAAAGATTTCCTGCGGGACCTGGTGGCTGTTCCGAGCTCCGACCGGAGCGGGGCGCAGGGATAGTCTTCTGATCGACCCCCGCCACCGCTTGAAAGTCACCTCACAAATTGCCCCTCACCCTAACCCTCTCCCCGCTTGCGAGGTGAGGGGACGTGCCGCACGAGATGTAGGCGAGGAACAGACAGGTCGCGGCTATCCTCCTTCGCCCCGTTTGCGGGGGTCCGAAGGACGGGTGGAGACCCGTGGCTCGACTCCGGTCGATGGCGGCAGCCGGATGAGGGGGCGACGCCGGCTCAAGCCTTAAAGCCCGATCTCATGCGCCCAGGGCGGGTTGGCGCCGGCGCGGGAGACCGTGACGGCGGCGGCTTTGGCGCCGAGCGTCAGGGCGTTGCGCACCGCCTGTTCGTCGAGCGAAGCGACCTGTGCCTTGGTCAGCAGGCCATCCCTCTTCAGCGACGCGAGCACGCCGGCGTCGAAGGTATCGCCGGCGCCGACCGTGTCGACGACGGCAACGCGCTCGCTCGGCACCGTCACCTTTCGGTCCCTGGTATAGCCGGAAGCGCCTTCGGCGCCCTTCGTGATGACGACGAGCTTGGCGCCTTGGGCGAGCCAGTGGGCGGCGAGTGTATCGTGGTCACCCGAAAGACCGAACCAGTCGAGGTCCTCGTCGGAGAATTTGACGATGTCGGATTTGGCCGCCATGCGCTTGATGCGGGCCATATGCGCCGGCTTGTCCTTGATGAAGCCGGGGCGGATGTTTGGATCGAGCGAGATGACGCGCTTTTCGGCTTCGCGGTCGAGCAGCGCCTCGTAGGTTTCACCGCAGGGGCTCGGGATCAGGCTGATCGCACCGAAATGCAGCGCTTCGCAATCATCGCCGAGGACGGGCAGGTCGGCCTCGGTGATCATCCGGCCGGCCGTACCCTCGTCGTAGAAGGCATAGGTCGCCTGGCCGTTGACGAGCTTGACGAAGGCGATGGTCGAGGGGCGCGGGGTGATGGCGCAGGGGCTGTAATCGACATTGGCGGCCTTCAGCGTCGCAAGGAGGATTTCGCCCATCATGTCGTCGGCAATGCCGGTGAAGAAGGCGGTCGGGATGCCGAGGCGGCCGAGCGCGATCGCGGTGTTGAAAATCGCGCCGCCGGCATAGGGGGCAAAGCCCTTTTCGCCAAGGGTTGTGTCCCTCGGCAGCATGTCGATCAAGGCTTCGCCGCAGCACAAAATCATCGGATTCCTCCCAAAAGGACTTACGCGTTCTTCAATCGAATTAAGCGAGCTTTTGTCAAAAGGCTAGAGCGAAAGCTCACTGACGCCACCATTCCTTCCCGACCAGGCGAGCGGCGCATCGAGGAAGGCCTCGACTTCTCCGAGCGTCTTGCCATCGAACAGCTGCTGCTCCTTGGCGACGGCCAGGACATTGCGCCAGGTGGCGATGTGATGCAGCCGGACCTTGCCGTCGGTAAAGCGCTGTTGGCCGAAGATGTCGTAGAAGAACAGCGCGATGCCATGATCGACGATGCCGCCGGCGGCACGGACGGCATCGATGAACTTGAACATGCTGCCGCCGGCCGTCGTCAGGTCCTCGATGACGAGCACGCGCGATCCTTCCACCATATTGCCTTCGATCTGGGCATTGCGGCCATGGCCCTTCGGCTGCTTGCGGACATAGATCATCGGCAGGCCGAGGCGGTCGGCGAGCAGGGCGGCGAAGGGAATGCCGGCGGTCTCGCCGCCGGCGATGCAATCGAACTGCTCGAAACCGGCGTCGCGCAGGAGCGTGCTGGCGGCGAAATCCATGACCGTCGTACGGATGCGCGGATAGGAGAGCAGCTTGCGGCAATCGATATAGACCGGGCTCGCCATGCCGGAGGAGAGCTTGTAAGGCTGAGCGGCATTGAAATGCACCGCCTTGATCTCCCAGAGCATCTTGGCCACCAGTTCGGCCATCAGGGCGCGGTCGGGAAATGTGGTCTGGATCATGCGGCTCTCCTTCGGCTTTGCGTCTCCGGCAATAGCAGCAAGAGCCCTCGGTTTCCAGACGCAAGGCGCGCCTGACTGCAACAGAAGGAACTTCGGCATGCAGATCATCCTCGTCCTTTCCCTGACGGCCGCCGCAATCGGCAGCGGCCTCATCGCCGGCATCTTCTTCGCCTTTTCGGCATTCATCATGACGGCCTTTGCGCGCCTGCCGGCGGAACAGGGCATTGCGGCGATGAACTCGATCAACATCACGATCATCCGCTCGCCGTTCATGGCGCTGTTCGCGCCGACGGCGATCCTCTGCCTCGTCATATCAGTGCTGGCGGTGATCAACTGGCGCGGCGGAGCATCCATGTTGATGCTGGCCGGCGCCGCCCTCTATCTCCTCGCTTCTTTCGTCTCGACCATCATCTTCAATGTGCCGATGAACGATGCGCTGGAGAAGGTGAGCGGCAGCGGGCCGCAAGCGGCCAAGCTCTGGGCGACCTATCTTAGGGACTGGACGTGGTGGAACCATGTCAGGACGATCGCCTCGCTGCTTGCCTCAGTCGCCTTCGTGCGGGCGCTGATGCTGGTTTGAGAAGCAGGCGCCGGCAGCCAAGAGAGCCTCATCCTGAGGGGCCCCAAAGGGGCCTCTAAGGGCGAGGCGGGTGCGCCGGCGTTGGAGGCATGCAGGAGCAGCGTTGCGGCTTGTCTTTCGAGGCTACAGCCTCCGGCTTCCGCACCTCAGGATTAGGGACGTTGGCGGTTGCCGCGGTTTCGCACCCGCCTTCGTCCGTTTATTTACCGGCGTCCCGGCGTCGGAAAATACGCCAGGCCGAGATCATGGCGAGCAGCAGGAACAACCCTGCAAAACCGCCCCACAGGGAGCCGCCTTGCGTCAGGTTGCCACCGTCTGGCGTGAGGCAACTGGATAATGCTTGAGATATGCAATCTCGAAACCTCCAATATCTTTCATAGAACAGCCATCCGAAAAAGATCGACAGAAGCGCTGAAACCAAGACTGAAACATATTTCATTTTGTTCCTGCCCGCCGGCTGGGAGTTATTGTGAGTTGAAAAATCGCCGTCACAAGTGACCTCGGGCGATCAGCCCTTCAGCGCGGGCTCGATATCTTGTTGTAACTGTAGGTTTAGAGCACCCGGATGCAAGCGCCGGCAATCACCATCCTCCTTCCTGTGCCTGTCACAGGAAGGAGGATGGTGATTGCCGGCCTAATGAAGCACCCGTTTTTGTGTGTCTCTGTACGCTGACGGCCGCGTTTGGCGAGAATGCCAACCACACTCTCCGTCATCCCAGGCCCTGAGCCTGGGATCCATGTGACTGCTGCTGATGGATGCGGTGGATGCTCGGCTCAAGGCTGCTCAAGGCCGAGCATGACGGAGGTGGGGTGGGCAGGAGAAACCCATTCACAGCGCATACGCCGTGTCACGAAGCCATCCGCTTAAACTGACTTGGTGGGAGACCGCGCGGACCTTGTCAGTGCTCCGCCTATCTCTGCTCGCAAAAGGCGATGCGGTTGCTGAAGGGGTCGGTGACGGTCATCTCCAGTCCCCAGGGCGCTTCCTCCACGCCGGGTTTCATGTAGCGGTAGTCCTTGCCGGCGAGTTCGGCGTGGTAGGCGCGGACATTGGCCACGCGGACGAAGACCTTGGCGCCGGGGCTGGCGTCGCCGGAATGTTCGCTCAGATGCAGCGCCATGCCGTCACGCGAGACCTGGCAATAGAGCGGGAAGTTTTCGCCGAAGCGGTGCTCCCAATCGAGGTGGAAACCCAGGAAGCCGCAATAGAACTCCATGACTTTCTCGACCGAGAAGATGCGGAAGATCGGCGTCGGCGGCTCTATACCGATAGCCGAAGGCGAGGCCCCGGCCGCCTCGATCTTCGCCGAGAGGATATTCCATTGGTCGAGCCCGAACTGCCGGGCGACGATTTCGAGGGTCTCGCTGTGAGTGAGGGAAATGTCGCGGTCGGCAAGGGCCTGCCGCAAAGTCTTTGCCATGAGCTTGGCATCGCGAAAATCGCGCATGATGTCATCCTTCCGTTGGCGGCAAACAGGAAGATCAGTGCCCGCGTCTGCTGACCCGTTCGCCATCGATCGCCAAACGGCAAGGGATGTGAAGGTTGGTATCGGGATGCATTCACCATAACGCCATTGTCAAAACGTCGGCGTCGCGGGGCGGCTGGCCGCATCCGGCCGAGGCCGATACTAAGAGACGCGCAGTCCGGGATCAAGACGCCGTGCGCGATACCTCGAGGGGCACCGCCTGCAGGTGGCCGGCAAGCTCGACGCGATTGCGGCCGCCGCGTTTAGCGGCGTAAAGCGCCTTGTCGGCGGCGCTCAGCATGGCATCGAAATCGAGCGGCGTCGAGCGGCCGGGCGCCACCCCGACGCTGACCGTGCATTTCAGCACTTCGCCGTCGATCGGAATTTCGCGCGCCTCGAAGGCCCGGCGGATTCGCTCAGCCGTCAGTTCAGCCCGGCCGGGCATGATCTCCTTCAGCACCAGCGCAAATTCTTCGCCGCCGAGCCGGGCGGCGGTGTCGCCGGGGCGGCAATGGGCGGTCAGTTCGTCGGCGAAGACAGTGATCACGCGGTCGCCGGCGGCATGACCGTAACGGTCGTTGACGGATTTGAAATGGTCGATATCGAAGACGATGACGGCGGTGGTCGTTCCCATCGGGCGCGTGCCGTATTCGTCGAAGACGGCGCGTCGGTTGAGCAGCCCGGTCAGCGGATCAGTGATCGCCTCCAGACGATGGCGGGCGGCAAGCCGCCATTGATGCAGCGCCAGCGACAGCGCGCCGATCCCCGTCATGCCGGCGATGCAAATGGCGAGGCTCAGATCCTCGGCCCAGTTGCTAGGCGCCTTGCCGAGCACCAGCTTGCCGTCGGAAACGAGAACCGCGGCGCAGAGCAGGAAGGAGATCGCCGTCAGCGTATAGAGCGCGGCAATACCGAGGAGCGGCGCCGGCGCTTCGGCGCGAGCAAGCCAATATTGCCGGGCGGTGGCGAAGAGCAACAGGGCGATGGCGAGATTGTCGGCAATGAAGGCGAGGCCGTCATAGCCTGACAGCATCGGCAGGATCGAGGCGGCAATCGCCGCCAGAGCCCGGATCGCGATGGCGGCATTCGACACATGGCCAGTGAGGAACTGTTTCCCCGCGCCCCATATCGTGGCAAAGCCGGCATGGAACAGCACGAAGCTGCCAATAGCGAAGAGAGCTTCCGGTCGGTTGACGTAGGCGCTGTAGACAAAAATCCCGCTGACGACGAGGACGAGGCCGATGGTGGCGGTGAGCAGCACGGTTTCGGCCCGTCGCACCAGCCAGCTGCCCATCAAGGTCACGGCAAGACAGGCCGCGGAGACGCCGAGCGCCAGCAAGAGGGAGTTGTAGTCAAGCGTCATGCTTCTTCAGTCTCCGCAGCGGTTGTCGCGCCAGATGATCGGCAGACTGGGGTTCCGCGCGGAGAATGTCTTATGCATCCGTTAACAAATGATGCATCGCACAATGAAAATGTTATGCGCCTAACGCCGGGGCGCTATTTAAAATGAATATTCTATTTAAAATTGAAAATGCCTCACACCACGACCTGCCAATACAAGGGGAACATCGGATCGAAAACCGTCACCGGACCGGCGCCAGTTTCTATCCTTGCGGGAAAAACGATCGGATCGCTCTGCTTCGACAGGGTGATCCGCTCCTCGTTCGGCGACAGGCCGTACCAGGCCGGCCCATTCAGCGAAGCGAAGGCTTCCAACCTGTCGAGAGCGCCCTCCTCTTCGAAGACATGGGCGAGGCAGTTCATTGTATTGATCGAGGTATAGATGCCGGCGCAGCCGCAGGCGCATTCCTTCAGGGGATCGACATGCGGGGCGGAATCGGTGCCGAGGAAGAAGCGGGCGTCGCCGCTGACGGCGGCGGCGCGCAGCGCCAGCCGATGGTTTTCGCGCTTGGCGACCGGCAGGCAGTAATAATGCGGGCGGATGCCGCCGACGAGGATGGCGTTGCGGTTGATGATCAGATGGTGGGTGGTGATCGAGCCGGCGAGATTGCCCTTGGCGGCCTTGATGTAATCGATTCCATCCGATGTCGTCACATGCTCCATCGTCACCTTCAGTTCCGGCAGGCGCCGACGAAGCGGATCGAGCACGGTATCGATGAAGACGGCCTCGCGGTCGAAAATATCGACGTCAGGGGTCGTCACCTCGCCGTGGACGCAAAGCGGCAGGCCGATCTTCGCCATGCGCTCCAGCACCGGCATCGCCTTTTCCATGTCGCGCACGCCACCATGCGAATTGGTGGTGGCGCCGGCCGGATAGAGCTTGACGGCGGTGATGAGGCCGCTTTCCGCACCCGCCTCGACATCGTCAGGGCTGGTGTGCTCGGTGAGATAAAGCGTCATCAGCGGCTGGAAGCGATGGCCGTCCGGCAGGGCCTTGAGGATGCGCTCGCGATAGGTCGCCGCATCTGATGTGGTGACAACAGGCGGCACCAGATTGGGCATGATGATGGCGCGGGCGAAGGTGCGGCTCGTATCGGCGATCACGCCTTCCAGCATGGCGCCGTCGCGCAGATGCAGGTGCCAGTCGTCGGGACGGCGGATGGTGATCGATTGCATGGCAGGCCTCCGAAGCGATGCGTCTGCGGCCTCGATAGCACTAAAGTGCGGCGCATTGAAATCGATTCGTGGGCCGCGGCATTACGTCAGCGCGATCTCCAGCGTCACATCGGCCGCGCGGCGGTTTTCCAGGATCAGCCTTCCGTTCGGCAGGTCGTTGCCGTAGACCTTGGCGCTGGCGGCCTCCTCGTCGAGGTTGTAACCGCGCCAACGCGCCCAGAGCCGCTCCTCCAGCACCTCGATCGGCGGCGCCAGCATGATGGTGAAATCGAAGATGCCGTCGAGTTCGGCCCATTTGCCCTGCGTGAACAGCAGATAATTGCCTTCGACGATGATGAACCGGTCCTTGGGATCGATCGGCCGGGCCGAGGCGATGGCGAGTTCACGCGAGCGGTCGAAGACCGGCACCAGAACCTCCTGGTCGGCCGGCCTGACGGCGCGGACGATATCGAGGAAGCCGCGGACATCGAAGGTTTCCGGAATGCCCTTGCGGGCCAAAAGCCCGCGTTCGATCAGGATGGCATTGTCCATGTGGAAGCCGTCCATCGGCAGGACCGCAGAACTTTCGCCCCTGGCTTTCAGCGCCGCTGCCAGATTGTCGGCCATGGTCGATTTGCCCGAACCCGGCGGCCCGGCAATGCCGATCAGGTAACGTCTGGCATCGCCGGCGCGGCTAAGAACCTCGCCGGCGATTTCGTCGATGCGTGCATTCATGCAGCAACGGGCTCCGTCGGCACCGCCTTGGCGCCGGTCATGAAAGCGACGGCGTCCGACATGGTGTATTCCTTCGGATTGATCACCGTCAGGCGCCGGCCGAGGCGGTGAATATGGATCCGGTCGGCCACTTCGAAGACATGTGGCATGTTGTGCGAGATCAGCACGATCGGCAGACCGCGGGCGCGCACATCGAGGATCAGCTCCAGCACCTTGCGGCTCTCCTTGACGCCGAGAGCCGCGGTCGGTTCATCCATGATGATAACCTTCGAGCCGAAGGCGGCGGCGCGGGCGACGGCGACACCCTGGCGCTGGCCGCCCGACAGCGTCTCCACCGCCTGGTTGATGTTCTGGATGGTCATCAGGCCGAGTTCGGAAAGCTTGTTGCGGGCCAGCTTTTCCATCGCCGGCCGGTCGAGCATGCGGAACATCGAGCCGAGCGGGCCTTTCTTGCGGATCTCGCGGCCGAGGAACATGTTGTCGGCGATCGAGAGCGCCGGCGACAAAGCGAGGTTCTGATAGACGGTCTCGATGCCGGCCTCTCGCGCTTCCATCGGCGAGCGGAAATGCACCTGCCGGCCTTCCAGCGTGATCGCTCCCTCGTCGGGGGTGACAGCGCCGGAGATCGCCTTGATGAGCGAGGACTTGCCGGCGCCGTTATCGCCGATGACGGCAAGGATTTCACCCGGGTAGAGGTCGAAATCGGCATTGTCGAGGGCGGTCACGCGTCCATAGCGCTTGACGAGTCCGCGGGCAGTGAGAATGGGTTCGACAGCCATGATTACACCGAAACCTTTCTGATCCACTGATCGATGGCGACGGCGGCGATGATCAGCACGCCTGTCAGCAGGACTTTCCATTGCGGGTCGGCGCCGAGCATGTTGAGGCCCATCGACACGACGCCGACGATCATGGCGCCGAAGAGGGTGCCGAGAATGGAGCCGCGGCCGCCGAAGAGCGAGATGCCGCCGATCACGGTCGCGGTGATCGCCTGCAGGTTATAATCGGTGACTGCCGAGGACGGCGAGATCGAGCCATTGCGGCCGATCGAAACCCAGGCGGCGAAGGCGGCGATGACGCCCGATATGGTGTAGACGGTGAGCAGCACCTTCTTGGTCTGGATGCCGGAGAGCTTGGCCGCTTCCGGATCGTCGCCTACCGCATAGACATGCCGGCCCCAGGCGGTGTGGTTGAGCACATACCAGAGCAGCAGGACGAGCAGCACCATGGCGATGACGCCGAGGGTAAGCACGGCGGTGCCGAGCCTGAAGCTTGCGGCGAAAAGATGCAGCAGCGGAGCCTGGGCGTCGACATCGGCGTCGCGGATCGTCTCATTGGCGGAATAGATGAAATTCGTCGCCATGACGATGTTCCAGGTGCCGAGCGTGACGATGAAGGGCGGCAGCTTCATGAAGGCGACAAGGAAGCCGTTCAGCAAGCCGCAGAGACCGCCGACAAGCATGCCGGCTGCGACCGCGATAGGCGTCGGTATGCCGTAGGTGATGGCGACATTGCCCATGATAACCGCCGAGATCACCATGATGACGCCGATCGAAAGATCGATGCCGGCCGTCAGGATGACCAGCGTCTGGGCGGCGCCGAGAATGCCGACGATGGCGATCTGCTGCAGGATCAGTGTCAGGGTGTAGGACGAGAAAAACCGTCCGCCGAGCGTTATCCCGAAGATGATGATCGCCAGCACCAGCACGATGAGCGGCACGGCGGCCGGCGTCGAGTGCAGAAAATGCTGCGCACGCTTGATCAGCGGGACGCCCTGGTGCTCGAAGGAGGCGACGTTCTTGTCGCTGCCGTCGAGAACGCGTTCGAATTCCTGTGCTCCGGTCATGGTTCCTCCTCCGCATCCGCGCGCCGAACCCGCGCGGAGGCCGCCACCCATTGTCATCCGTTCGTTGCTTAGCCGGTGGGGTGACGGCACATCGTCCGTCCAAAACGGCCGGGGATCAAGCCCCGGCCACTTTCTCTTTCAATAGATCGGGCTCAGCCCCAGCACTTGTCGGTGCCTTCCTTGGTATCGATCGACTTGACGCCGGGAACCGGCTTGTCGGTGACGAGCGAGACGCCGGTGTCGAAGAAGGACTTGCCTTCCGTCGGCTTCGGCTTCTCACCGCTATCGGCGAACTTCTTGATCGCCTCGATGCCAAGCGACGCCATCAGCAGCGGATATTGCTGCGAGGTGGCGCCGATGACGCCTTCCTTGACCGACTTGACGCCGGGGCAGCCGCCGTCGACCGAGACGATCAGCACGTTCTTTTCCATGCCGACAGCCTTCAGCGCCTGATAGGCACCGACAGCGGCCGGCTCGTTGATCGTGTGGATGACGTTGATGCTAGGATCCTTCTGCAGAAGGTTTTCCATGGCCTTGCGGCCGCCTTCCTCGTTGCCGTTGGTCACGTCATGGCCGACGATGCGCTTGTCGTCTTCGTCGCCGATCTTGTCCGGGTTCTTCGGGTCGATCCCGAAGCCCATCATGAAGCCCTGGTCGCGCAGGACGTCGACCGTCGGCTGCGACGGCGTCAGGTCGAGGAAGCCGACCTTGGCGTCCTTGGCCTTGTCGCCGAGCGTTTCCTTGGCCCACTGGCCGATCAGCTTGCCGGCGAGCAGGTTGTCGGTGGCGAAGGTGGCGTCGGCGGCATCGGCCGGCTCGAGCGGCGTGTCGAGCGCGATGACCAGCACGCCGGCATCACGCGCCTTCTTGACCGAAGAGACGATGCCCTTGGTGTCCGAGGCGGTGAGCAGAATGCCTTTGGCGCCGTCGGCGATGCAGCTTTCGATCGCCGCAACCTGGCTTTCGCTATCACCGTCGACCTTGCCGGCATAGGACTTCAGCGAAACGCCGAGTTCCTTGGCCTTGGCCGTCGCACCTTCCTTCATCTTGACGAAGAAGGGATTGGTGTCGGTCTTGGTGATGAGGCAGGCGGAAACATCAGCCGCCATGGCAGGTGCGGAAAAAGCGACGCCGAGCGCGAGCGCGCCGAAAGCGAGAACTGATTTCTTCATGAACTCCTCCCAGAGTTTGCCGGCGCCGCCCGTGCGGGCCGGAATTTTCGAGATGTGACACTTCGCTTCGGTCGCTTGTCGCTTCCGAAGCCGCCCGTGCCCTTGACGCTGGCAATTAAGAGCGAAAGAAATTGGCTTGTCAATAAATAAATCCAATTGAATTATTAATTCGATGTGGCATGCTCGATTGAATTAGGGCATAGGCCAACAATCGGGAGGAGCGGCCATGTCGTCTTTGGATGGACGGGAACACACACCGGTCCCGCCGCCAATTCTAAATCCGGCCGGAGGTGCGAACCAGGTCAGGGTGCGGGCCTATAATGAACGGCTCGTGCTGTCGCTGGTGCGCCTTTACGGCGCGCTGTCGAAGGCCGACATTGCACGCCGCAGCGGGCTGTCGGCGCAGACGGTGTCGGTCATCATGCGGGTCCTGGAAAAGGAAGGGCTGCTGTCTCGCGGCGCACCGGTGCGCGGCCGCGTCGGCCAACCGTCGATCCCGATGCATCTCAATCCCGACGCGGTCTATTCCTTCGGCCTGAAAATGGGCCGGCGCAGCGCCGATCTGGTGCTGATGGATTTCGTCGGCCGCATCCGCATGCAGTTGCACCGGACCTATGCCTATCCGCTGCCGCACGAAATCCTCGCCTTCGTCACGTCAGGCATTCAGGAGATCGAGAGCCGGCTCGACGACAAGCAGCGCAGCCGTATCGCCGGCCTCGGCATCGCCGCCCCCTTCGAGCTGTGGAACTGGGCCGAAGAAGTCGGAGCGCCGCCCGGCGCCATGGAGGTCTGGCGCGACGTCGACCTGCAGGCCGATATCGCCGCGCGCGTTTCCCACCCGGTTTTCCTGCAGAACGATGCGA
Source organism: Rhizobium sp. H4 (assembly GCF_003013335.1). NCBI lineage: Bacteria > Pseudomonadati > Pseudomonadota > Alphaproteobacteria > Hyphomicrobiales > Rhizobiaceae > Rhizobium > Rhizobium sp. H4. Next base: position 106,323 of record NZ_PSOW01000015.1, on the reverse strand, counting down.
CCAGCGCCTGCGGCGCCGAGCTCGTCTTCGGCGTCGGCCCCTCCTATCCCGATTTCGTCTATTTCTTCATCGGCTCCTTCATCGGCGGCGGCATCGTGCTGAATTCGGCGATCTTTTCCGGCCGTACCGGCACGGCGGGCGCGATCGGGCCGTTGCCCGTGCGCGACAGGAACGGCGAAACCAAGCAGCTGCTCGAAATCGCCTCGATCTTCGTTTTGGAAAACATGCTGCGCGAGCGCGGCATCGATCCCGAGCCGCTCTGGTATTCCGCCGACGATTGGGTGGATTTCGGCCAGCCGATGGAAATCTGGATTCAGGACACCGCCAAGGCGCTGGCGCAGGCAATCGTTGCGGCCGCCTCGATCGTCGATTTCAGCGCTGCCGTCATCGACGGCGGCTTTCCTCATTGGGTGCGCAGCCGCGTCGTGCAGGCGACGATCGACGAAGCCGCCAAGCTCGACCTGCAGGGCGTCGTCATGCCCGAGATCATCGAGGGCGCGGTCGGCGCGCAGGCGCGCGCCATCGGCGGCGCCAGCCTGCCGATCTTTGCGCGCTACCTCACAGACCAGAACGTACTCTTCAAGGAGATAGACCATGCTGAAGGGACTTGATCCGCTTCTGAGCCCGGAATTGCTTTTCACGCTGCGCGCCATGGGCCACGGCGACGAGATCGCCATTGTCGACGGCAACTATCCCGGCGTCGAACATGCCCGCCGGCTGATCCGGCTCGACGGCCATCATCTCATTCCGGTGCTCAATGCCGTGCTCAGCGTGCTGCCGATCGACGATTTCGTGCCGGAGGCGATCTTCCGCTCGACCGTCAAGGCCGAGCGCGACAAGCTCGATCCCGTGCATGAGGAGATGATCGACTGCTGCGCCCGTCACGAGCCCCATCGGCAGGTGGTGCCGCTCGTCGGCCAGGATTTCTACGGCCGGGTGCGGGCCGCCCATGCGCTGATCCAGACCAGCGAGCCCAGGCTCTATGCCAACATCATCCTGCGCAAGGGCGTGATCTACCCGAAGGAGGGCGGCCAGGCGGCCGAGGTGGATCCGTTCGTCTACTAGAGCATTTCCGGCCGGCCCGATGCCCGCTAAAAGTCTCTGGTTATCACCTTGACGACCCACGCCATCTCCACAGGCTTCTCTAGCCGTTGGATTGTCTTGAACCTCGGGGGAATTCCACCGGAACCGTACCCGGTGACGAAGGCGAAGGAAATGTTCCGTGCCACCAGCCTCTCTGCGATCGGAATAGCCGACTCCCCGTCCAGATTGAGATCGAGCATGGCGAAGTCCAGATGAGCGGTAGCGTCGAGAAGCGCAAGGGCGTCGCCCACGGAAGCGACCGGGCCGACCACCTGGGCACCGGCACGAGCAAGGGAGCGCACAAGTTCGTCGGCGATGAAATAGTCGTCCTCGACCACGAGAATGGCGAGGCTGGCAAGGGAGTTCATCGTCGTCATGTCTTTCATTCCTTTCCCCCATCTATGGCTATGGGGGCCAGAATGGTGCAGCGAACGCCATCTGCGCCTATTTCATAAGTAGTATTCGCCTTGAGCTGATACGGGAGTGCCCGCTCAATCAGTTCGCGACCGTAGCCGGAGCCCCGCGGTGGAGCGTCGTCAGACGGCATGTTTTCAACTCCGGTTTCCACCCACTCCAGAAACAGGGCCGGCGCCCCGCCGCCTTCATTCTTGAGGCGCCACCGGATCGTCAGGCAGCCCCGTGGAGACGCCAGAGCCCCATATTTGACGGCGTTGGTCGCCAGTTCGTGCAGCGCCAGCGCGAATGTTTGAATCGCCCGCGATCGCAGCCGTATTCCGCGCGGTCCATCGAGCATTATTTTTTCTTTACCGCCGACATGAGCGGCCAATTCGGCCTCAAGCAGTTCGTCAAAGGTAACCCGTTGGTCTTCGCCCAGCCGGGAGAGAAGACTCTGCACTCTGGCGACGGCAGCAAGCCTACGACTGAATGCCTCGGCGAAGTCGTCCAGCGTCATACTTGACTCGATCGTCTTCAGCGACAGCGAGCGTATAACGGCAACGATGTTGCGGGTTCGATGCTGGAGCTCCGCCAGCATGACCTCCTGCCTGCCCTGGAGTTCCTTCAGTTGCTGCACATCGGTGCAGGTCCCCAGCCACTCGAATTCCAGGCCGGTTGCCGGAAGCGAGCGGCTGTGGTGCCAGATATATTCACCGTCCGAAGCGCGGCGAATACGATTTTCGCAGTCGAGCCCGCCCTTGGCTTCCGCGTCCCTCCAGGCCGCCATCACAAGGTCGCGGTCTTCGGGATGGATGACGTCCAGCCAGCCCATTCCAGCGCTGTCTTCGTTGCGCTGTCCAGTGAACCTCTCCCATTGCGGGCTTGACCAGATGCGATGGCCGAGCGATCGCGCTCGCCAGACCAGTTGGGGAACGCCTGCTATAAGCGAGCGCTGCAAGGCTTCGCTTTCATAAAGCCGCTGTTCGGTTCGCCGCCGCTCCGTGACGTCCTGGCCGACCTTGAGGAAGCCCCTCACCGAGCCGTCCGGGTTTCGCAGGCAAACGGTCGAGCCGTCGACGAAAACCCGCGAGCCGTCCTTGCGCAAATGCCATCTCACGTCGGGCGCCGAACCCTCGCGTCTGGCCGTCTCGATCTCGTTGCGATCCTCCCCCCGCGTCCGATCTTCAGGCGTAAATAATTCGCTGCACGACATTCCCGCGGCCTCCTCGGCCGTCCACCCGAAGACCTTCTCAGCGCCCTTATGCCAGTCGACGATCCGATCCTGCGCGTCTGCGACAAAAATCGCATAGTCGCGGGCCTTCTCCACGACGATAGAGAAACGTTCCGTTGTCGCCTGAAGGGCCTGGACCTTGTGGAGCCTGTCGATCACGGGTCCGAGGATCGTGGCGTAGGTACGAAGGAATTGAGTGTCTTCTTCCCCGAAATCCCTCGGCTCGACGTCGTCAACCTGCAACAGCCCGTAAGCACGGTTGGCCGGCAAGAAGATCGGCACGTTGGCGAGCGCGGCGACACCGGCCTCTTTCATAAACATGGGAATTCTGAACCGCTCTTCCCTGGTGACGTCCTGAGTGATAACGGGCTCGCCGGTCCGGATCGAATAGGTTTCGGACGAATAGTCGTCCATGTCCAACTCGAGGCCGACGATGTCGGGCTGCCATCCGATGGCCGCTCGCACTCGCAGCTTTTTTCCACCTTCGTGAATTTCCAATACCTTGGAGCGCTGCGTTTCGACCGCATCGCTAACCAGACGGCAGGCCTCGAATAGGATGGCATCCAGATCATCTGAGCGAAGTGCGAATTCCCCGAAGTCGGCGAGGACTTTCTGGCGCTTGAGTAGCTGACCATGATCCAACACTTGCTTCCTCGGACGTGTCATTTCGAATCCTCTCGAACATCCCGCAAGAAGATCAGTTCCCGACAATGCGCGACCGGTGATCGCCGGCATCACGCGTACCTTGGATTGATCTAGCGTTAGTTCGGAATTTAACGAGTCATGGAGGCACCGGCGGGGCTGATGTTGAACGCCAATCAGATGCGGCAGCAGCAGCCACAGACCGGGAACATTCCTGGGATAAGGCGGTTAGTCGGCATCCAACCAGGAGGACCCCAATGTATCACCATGTAAAGAAGCTCATGTATACCGTTCGGGTTGACGAACCTGATCCGAAATTCGGCAATATGCTGCTTGAGCAGTTCGGTGGCGCAAACGGCGAACTTGCCGCCGCCATGCAATACTCTATTCAAGGTTTGAATTGCGAGGATCCCGGACGGAAGGACCTCCTGATGGACATCGGAACCGAAGAACTCAGTCACCTCGAGATCGTCGGGACTCTTGCGAGGATGCACCTCAAGCCGCTGAAGTCCGTCAGAGAAGAGGCGGAAGCCGACCCGCTGATCGCCATTGCAGGCGGCGGTGGGGTGAACCTTTTCAATTCGATGGGAAACCCCTGGACTGCCGATTATCTCAAAATAACGGGTGAATTGGACGTGGATCTGCGAAGCAATATAGCCGCGGAGGCACGTGCCAAGATCGTCTACGAACGCCTGATCGACTTCTGCCGCGATCCGGGGACCAAGGATGCGCTGCAGTTCCTGATGACCAGAGAGATCACCCACATGCGTGCTTTCGCCCTGGCCCTCGAAAGCATGGGCAAGCCGCCGCTGAGCGTCGGCAGGATTGCGCCGACTGCAGGACTGGTCGATCAGTTCTTCAACGATTCCACCGGTGAAGGGGATTTGGGTGAGGTCGACACCCGCGGCCCCTGGAATGAAGGAAAACCGTGGGAGTTTGTCGAGGCGCCGGCCTTCCATGATCTCCCGGGAGTGGAAAACGGGGGAACGGCAATCCACGCTCGAAGCGCCCCTCCGAACGGAGCAGAAGCGATCCAGGAAGTCCTTGTGGATGAGCTCCGTGACCTCCTGCATGCGGAAAAGCAGCTGTTGAAGGCGCTTCCCAAGATGCAGAAAGCCGCCCGCACTCAGCAGCTCCAGACCTTGCTGCGCAACCATCTTGTCGAGACGGAGGGGCAGGTCGAGCGCCTGAACGAATGTCTGCGCATTGTCGGCACGTCGCCTCGCGCCAAACCATGCAAGGGCATGGCCGGCCTGGTAGAGGAAGGCGAGGAGGTGATGGCGGAAGGCAAGAAAAAGGAAGACGCTCCCGCTGATCTGGCTTTGATCGGAGCGGCGTTGCGCGTCGAGCACTACGAGATTGCCGCCTACACCACCGCTCGCAATCTGGCCCTTCAACTTGCGCAGCCGGCGGTCGCTCAACTGCTCACACTGTCGCTGGGCGAAGAGCAGAATGCGGGACAGTTGCTGGATCAGGTTGCCCAACCCCTGATGTCGGCGGCGAGAATGCCAAGTAGCGTCCTGACAGTTTAGCCGACAGGAGCGAGGAACGCGTGATCCGGCTTGACGGCGACGGGCCTGCATAAGCCGAAGTTGCTACAGACGGCACCGCGCCTGTGAGGAGACGTGGTGCCGCCTGCGTGCAGGCGCATCGCCGCCGCAAGAGCTGCCTTTGTTGACCGCCAATATTAATGATATGCATAATCAATAATTCGAGCTATAATGACGGCTGACATCATAGTTTAAAATGGCCGTCGAAAGGATCGTGACGTGCGGATCACGAAGGAAAAGAAGCAGGAAAACTACGACCGGATTATCGCAACGGCGTCAGAGCTGTTTCGCGAGCGCGGTTTCGATGGCGTCGGCGTGGCGGAATTGATGGAGCGCGCAGGGCTCACCCATGGCGGCTTCTACAATCACTTCCGCTCCAAGGAGGAGTTGATCGCGGAATCGACCGAGAACGGTTTGAGCGAGACCTTGCAGCGCTACGCCGGTCACGACGTCCTCGATGTCATGGAGCTTTATCTTGCACGCGAACACCGGGATGGGCGCGGCCAGGGGTGCACGGCCGCGGCACTGAGTTGCGATGCCGCTCGACAGCCTAAGGAAACCAAGGCCGTTTTCGCTGACGGAATAGATAAGCTGGTGCGCGCGGTGGAGGGTGGCATTGCGCAACGTCACGCTTCCGGCGCCGGCGGGCGGGCGCAAGCTATCGCCATCCTCGCTCAAGCGGTTGGCGCAATCGTGCTTTCGAGGGCCTGTCCGGACGATTCCCCGCTGGCGGACGAGCTGCTCGACGCCTGCCGGGCGGATTGCCGCGACGCCATTGAGAATCGGATGCGGGAACGATAAGGGCACGCATAGGCCGGCGCGACCGACCTCAATCAGCGACCTCGATGACCACCTTGCCCTTGGCCCGCCCGGTCTCGACATAGGCCAGCGCATCTCCGGTCTTTTCAAACGGGAACACCTTGTCGACGACCGGCCGGATCACGCCTTGTTCGATCAGGTTGGCAATCTCAACCAGCTGCCGCCCCTCGGCGCGCATGAACAGGAATGAATAAGCGACGCCGAGACGCTTGGCCTTTTTGCGAACGCCGCGGCTGAGCAGCCGCAGCACCAGTTTCAGGAACAGGTTCAGGCCGAGCTCCCTGGCGAATGCAGGATCGGGCGACCGGAAATAGAGATGAGCCGGCCACCCGGCTTCAGCACGCCCAGCGATTTTTCGAGCGTCTTCGGATCCTGGCTGTTCAGCACCAGATCGTAGCCCGACAAGATCTTTTCGAAGTCCTGCGTCTTGTAGTCGATGACCACATCCGCCCCGAGACTTCTCGCCAGCTCGGCATTTTTTGCGCTCGTCGTCGTCGCAACCGTCGCGCCGAGATGTTTGGCGAGCTGAATGGCGAACGTCCCGACACCGCCGGAGCCGGCCTGAATGAAGACCTTCTGGCCGGGCTTTATCTTACCTACCTCGACGAGCGCCTGCCAGGCGGTCAACCCGACGAGCGGGATGGACGCCGCTTGGCTCATGCTGAGGTTGCTCGGCTTCAGCGCCGCATCGGCTTCATCGATGGCAATGAATTCGGCGAATGTCCCGACCCGATGATCGCGAGGCCGTGCATAGACTTCGTCACCCACCTTCAACCGCCTCACCCTGGATCCGACTTTGACAACCGTTCCGGCGAGGTCATGCCCGAGGACGAAGGGCGGACGATAGGGAAGAATAAGCTTGAACTCCCCGTCCCGCACCTTGGAGTCGAGCTGGTTCACGGCGGTGGCCTGAATCCGCACGAGGACGTCATTGTCCAGCAATTCCGGTTCCGGCAGGTTGGCCAGACGCAGAGCGCCTTTCTTCTTGTATTTATCAACGACGAATGCCTGCACGGGGCCTTCTCCTGTTGCGGCGTCAGCCAAAGGCTCAAATCGGCGTGGACCCATGTCGTAGACGACGACCTAGTCCCGTCATGAGATTTTTAATGACGTTTATCATCATAGATGATTAATGATTCTCATCATTAAAGTTGTCAAGCGATTATTTCCGATCCGACGCTTCATCCGATTTGCGGCGAAGCTATCCGTTGTGCGCAGCGAAACCCCGGCACCCCTGGTCAAGGCAACTCACCGTTAACCTTCGACGCTCACAATAGTCTTTCGAACTTGACTGCGCGCTTGACCGCGACCGCAAGCCGGCCTTTCAATTCCGCCCGAATGATTTGTGGCGGTCTCGATACCGCAAGGACGATGCGGTCCTGCGAACTGGCCATGATGGCTCTTTACAAAACAGGAGCCCGTTCATATGCCTCGCATCCAATCGAGCAGACCCCAGATGGAGATATTGGGCTGGCTCTCGATCTTCCTGCTTCTTTTCTGCCTGTCCTGGTTCTTCGATTGGCACGAGAGGCTGGATGGGTTCATCGAACGGTATCACGGCTATCCCCTGGACCATGCGCTGCTTGCCTTGAATGTCTCCGGGTTTTTGGGAGTCGTCTATTCCGCGCTGAGGATCCGGGATCTCTCGAGGGAGGTTCATCGCAGGCTGCAGGCCGAAAAACATGTCGACTGGATTGCCTGTCATGACACGTTGACCGAGCTGCCGAACCGCAGATTTCTGGAGTCCGTATGCGCGCAGGCGATGATCGATCAAAGGGCAGAAGAAACCTATGCCGTGTTCAGCATCGATCTCGACGGCTTCAAGAAGGTCAACGATCTCCTCGGCCACGATCACGGTGATGCGGTGCTGAAGACCGTTGCTCAGCGGCTCTCCTCGCTCTTTCCCCGTGAGCACGTTTTCCGCCTCGGCGGAGACGAGTTTGTGGTCCTGGCGCGCCGCAGCGGACATCCCGATCTCGTCGCTTTGGGGAACCGCATCGTCAGCGCCATCGGCAAGCCGTTCACATTCAATGGTGTCGCCGTCGACCTCGGCGCCAGTGTCGGCTTCGCAGTTTATCCCGAGGACGGCGATGAGCTCGGTCAGGTCATCCGGCATTCTGATTGCGCGATGTATGTCGCCAAAAAGCAGGGCCGCAATCTGGTGAAGCCCTTCGTGCCTTCGATGCAAGACGAGCTGGCGAAGCGGGTCAGGATAGAAGGCGATCTGCGCGCGGCCATCCGGAAGGGCGAGATCGTTCCCTATTATCAGCCGCTCGTGGATCTGAAGGCAAACAAGATCATCGGCTTTGAGGCGCTGGCGCGCTGGAAAACGGCGTCCGGCGAATTCATCCCGCCGAGCGAATTCATTCCAGTGGCGGAGGAAGCCGGCCTGATCGTCGAATTGACGGACCAGCTGCTTCGCAGCGCCTGCACCGATGCGCTTTCCTGGCCAAGCGAGCTTGTCCTGTCCTTCAATCTTTCTCCGATCCAGCTGAGCGACCGGTTGCTGGGCCTTAGAATTCTCAAGATATTGGGCGATGTCGGCCTGCCCGCGCACCGGGTCGAGCTTGAGGTGACGGAGAGCGCCATCATCCAGGACGCGGTCACGGCAAGGATTGTCCTCGACGATCTGGTGAATGCGGGGGTCAGGATTGCTCTCGACGATTTCGGAACGGGCTTTTCCAGCCTCTCGCAGCTGTCCAGCTACCCGTTCGACAAGATCAAGATCGACAGGAGTTTCGTCGCTTCGTTCGAGACCAATGACAAGCAGGACAAGGTGATCAAGGCCATCGTCGCTCTCGGCACCGGACTGGGCGTGAGGATAACGGCCGAAGGCATCGAAGAGGAGAGCCAACTTCAGCGGCTTCAGGATCTCGGCTGTGACTTCGGCCAGGGATATCTGCTGGGCAGACCTGCGCCGATTGAGGAGATCACCGCACATCAGGTCGACAGCAGGATTCTGCAGCGTCTTTGACGAAACCATGCGTTCGCCTGACGAGGGCAGGAGCGACAATCGATGCCCCTCGCCCGGTAGGGATCAACCGTCGATTTCGACTTCCGCTTCGCAGTTTACCGGCGCATTCAACGGGATGGCCATGCCGATGGACGAGCGTGCGTGGGCGCCGGCGTCGGGACCGTAGAGTTCCAGTATCAGATCGGAATAGCCGTTTGTGACCAGCGGCGTCTCATTGAAATCAGGCGCAACATTCACCATGGCGAAAACGCGCAGCCACGCCGTCACCCGATCGAGGTCTCCGACGGCGCGTTTGAGGCTGGCGAGATGGGCCAAGGCGACGAGCCGCGCCGATGCGTAACCCTGCTCCGGCGAAACTTCGGCTCCGACCTTGCCCAGCGGTTTTGCCAAAGTCCCATCCGGGTTGCAGGCGACATGACCCGAAATATAAGCGCGGGTGCCGCGCACCCGAACCCAGGCAAAGGGCAATTTCAGGCCGTCGCGAACCTTCAAAGGTTCGGGCAATTGCAGACCCATTTCGACCAGACGTTGTTCGATGATGGCCATGATGCACCTCCCATGTGATTAGATCGCGCCAAAGCGGCCAGTGGTTTTGCGATGGCGATATGCGAAAAACCGGGGCTTTAGGGCGTGGCGGCCAAATCCAAGGATCGCGACCCGCTTAGGGCACGATGCCGTCAAGCTCCGGCATGAGAATGACGCTCTCGTTCGCCGCGGGATCGTTGCGGGCACCGAGGAATTCGGCGTCTTCCGTGCTGCGATTGACGGCCACGTGCGGAACACCGGCCGGAATGAACAGGTAGTCGCCGGGGCGTACCGTTTCGCAGCGTTCGAGCTTCGGCCCCGACCAGATCTCGATCTCCTGGCCTGCGGTCATGAGAAGGGCGGTCTCGTGTCCCTCATGGCGATGGGCGCTGGTTCGCCTGCCTGCGGGCAGCGAAATCCTCCCGAGCCAAAGCATGGTCGATCCGACGCTCTCAGCCGAGACGCCCGATCGGTAGACAGATCCCTGCTTGGCAATATGGCTGTCGCCGCCGCTGATGACTTTTGCGGTTACTGCAGAAGGATTTTTCGGCTGGGCTGCTTCGTTCTTCATGGCTCTCACCATTTTCGTGGCGGCGATGAAACAGACTCTGCGCGCTCAGCCGGCGCAAGTCCTGAAGCGATGCCGAAAAATTCCGAAAAGCTGCGAAATCGGCGTATCATAGCCGGCCATGAACACCCAGCACCTTGCATTCGGCCATTTCGAGTTCATTGCCGAGAACGGATGCTTGCTTCGTGACGATCGGCCTGTCGCCATCGGCGCCCGCGGCGCTTCGCTGCTTGCCGTTCTGCTTGCGGCACAAGGGGGCGTCGTCGCCAAATCGGCTCTGATGGATGCCGTCTGGCCGGGATTGGCCGTCGAGGAAAGCAATCTTTCCGTTCAGATTGCCGCGCTTCGCAAGCTGCTCGGCCCCGCATCGGACGGCGGCGAATGGATCGTCACCGTCCCACGGCTCGGCTACAGGTTTTCCGGCCGGGTGGAGACCGCAAGCGACGGAGCCGATAGCGGGTGGCATGCGCAAGCCGAACCCAACCCCGGGATTGCAGTCCTGCCGTTTGAAAATCTGGGCGGCGATGCTGAGAAACAATATCTGGCCGACGGTATCGCCGACGACCTGATCATCGCGCTCACCCGGTTTAGATGGCTGCGCGTCGCGTCACGCGGAGCGAGTTTCGCAAGATGGAATGGCTCCAGGGATCCGCGCACCGTCGGGCTCGAACTCGGTATCAATTTTCTGGTGGATGGGGCGATCCGGTACACCGGCGATCGGATCCGGATATCGGTGCACCTCGCCGACGCGGCCAAGGGCGCGACGGTCTGGTCCGAGCATTACGACCTTCAGCTGGCCGAGATATTTGCGGTACAAGACGCCATCGCCGAGCGGATCGCCGCGGCGGTCGAACCGGAGCTGCTGTTGCGCCACGGGCTTGCGGTCGCTCCCCACACCGGCAACATCACGGCCTGGGACCTTGTCCGCCAAGGCACATTCAATTTCCACAAGGTCTCACAGCCAACCCACCTTCTGGCAAGACGATTTTTCCGCGAGGCCGCCGAGCTCGACCCCATGCTTCCGGAGGCGCAGATCTGGCGGGCGCGGGTCAATGCCGGCCTCATCGCCTACGGCTGGACGGACGATCCCGCCGCGGATGGCCAGGAAGGGTTAACTGCCGCCCTGCGGGCGATCTATCTCGACGCGCGAAACCCCTACTCACATTATGCGCTGGCGATCGTGTCGGCCTATACGGGTCGAGCCGACCAGGCGATCCTCGCCGCGGAACGGTCGATCGAGCTCGGCTCGAGCTTCGCCCTCGGGCATCTCGTCCTCGGCATGGCCCGGCTCTTTTCCGGTGATGCGGCCGGCGCACGCAAGCCTTTGTCTCGCGGCCTCGAACTCAATCCGCATGATCCGCAGAATGGGGTCTGGTTCAGCCTGCTGATGCTCGCGCGGCTCTTTTCGGACGATGTCGAGGGCGCGCTCGCGGTGGGACATACGGCCCTAAAGGCGCGGCCCGACTGGCCGGCGCTCATGCGCCTCCAGGCCTGCTGCCATATGGCCACGGGACATTTTGAGCAGGCTCGCCGCTTTGCCGCTGCCGCCAAAGGCATTCCCGAACCTGCCGGCGATGCGCTTGGACCGTTCCGGGATGGCAACCAGCCGTGGGCGACCCGCCTCAGCGGGCTGTTGCAAGAAGCGGAACGTTAAAGGCCCTTTTGCGAGCAAGTCGCAGGCAAGGTCATTACGCTCCGGCAGGCGGCAGAGCAATTCAAATCTCCCCCGCCGACGGCCCCCAGACATCCGTCAGTGCGAAGCCTGAGGGATGCGGGTCGAAGGGGTCGAGGGCCACCTGGGTGAGGCCGAAGGTGAAGCCGCGGCCGGTGATGGTGGGGATGACGGCTTGGCGGCCGGCGACCTCGGTCACCGCCTGCAGGCCGACCTCGAACTCGGAGCCGATGATCGATTTCGAGGTGAAGACGTCGCCGGCCTTCGCCCTGCCGCGGGCATGGAGCGCGGCGAGATTGGCGGAATTGCCGGTGCCGCAGGGCGAGCGGTCGGCCCGTCCCGGCCACATGGTGGTGCAGGTGCGCACCGTGCCGTCGGCCTCGGTATCGCGGAACATCACATAGGCGACGCCTGAAATTGCCGGGATTTGGGGATGGACGACCTTGATGTCGCGGTTGATCAGCTCCTTGAGGATCATGCCGGCCTGGACGAGGCCGGCGGCATTGGCCTTCTCGATCGTGAGATTGATCTGGCCGACATCGACCAGCGCATAAAAGATGCCGCCATAGCAGAGATCGGCTTTGATCCTGCCCCAATGCGGCGTGTCGATCTCGACGTCGAGCTCATGCACGAAGGACGGCACCATGGTGAGCTTGACCTTTTCGCAGCGCCCGTCGCGGCAGGTCGCCGTCGCCTTGACGAGGCCGGCGGCGGTTTCCAGCGTCACGATGGTCTCCGGCTCCTGCATCTCGACGATGCCGGCTTCGAGCAGCGCCGTCGTCACGCAGATCGAGTTCGAGCCGGAGCTCGCATGCGCCTGGTCGGGCTGCAGGATGATGAAGGCGGCGTCCGCTTCCGGATGACGCGCCGGCAGCAGCAGGTTGACTGAGCCGATCGGGGCGCCGCGCGGCTCGAGGCAGAGGAAGCGGCGAAGCTCGTCGCCCTTCGGATCGGTGTTCAGCCAATGCAGTTGGGCGGCGATGGTATCGCCGGGGATCTTCGGCACGCCGCCGATCGCGACACGGCCGATCTCGCCTTCGGCATGGACGTCCAGCAACTGGATCGTGCGCTTCCATCTCATATCGAAAACTCCGGTTCTGAGGTCACGGCTCTCATCAGTATCGGTCGATGCGGAACGGGCGCATGTCGACCGGCGGCTCAATGCCGGTCACCATATCGCTGATCAGCCGCGCTGTCGTCGGGGCATAGGTCAGGCCGAGATGGCCGTGGCCGGTCGCATAAAAAACACCCGGCATTTTCGACGACGGCGAAATGATTGGGATCGTATCGGGCAGCGCCGGGCGATGGCCCATCCAGTCCGTCGCCTCTTCGAGTTTCAGGCCGGGCAGCGCCCGCTGGGCGTGGCGCACCAGCACGCGCGGGCGGCGGAAGTCCGGCGCGGCGTCGAGACCGGCGAGTTCGACATTGCCGCCGACACGGATGCCGCCGGCCGTCGGCGTCACCATGAAGGCACGCGCCGGCCAGATCACCGAATAGCGCATCGATATGCCCGGCTTCATGATCTGGGTGTGATAGCCACGCTCGGTTTCGAGCGGGATCGGCTCGCCCAGTTTTTTGGCCAGGAATCGCGTGTGGACGCCGGCGGCGAGCACGACAGAATCGGCCTCGATGCGGCCGCCATTTTCCAAGAGGACGACGACGGCGCCATCGCCCTTGCGCTCGATGTTCCTGACGGCGCCGGAGACAAAGGCCGCGCCCGCGGCTTTGGCCGCCTCGGCCAGTTTGACCACCAGTCTATAGGGATCGCGGATCGACTTGTTGTCGGGCAGCAGCACGGCCTTGGCAATGACGGGCGAAAGAGCCGGCTCATAATATTGGATGGCGCCGTTGCTCAAGACTTCGAATTCGAGGCCGTAGCGCTGCATCATGGCGAGGTGGCTGCGGTCGGCGGCAAATTCCGCCTCGGTCTCGTAGATCGCCAGACACCCCTCCTCCGTCATCAGCTCGGAGGCGCCGATCGCCTGCAGCATCGCCCTGAAATCGCCGAGCGCGCGCTGCGACAGGCTCATGCCGGCATCTTCGATTTCCCTGAGGCGCGACGGGCGGCCGGCGGCAAGGAAACGCAGGAACCAGGGCAGCATTTTTGCTGCATAGGAGGGCCGCAACCAGACCGGGCCTTCGGGATCGAGTAGCCAGCCGGGCATTTTCTTCCAGGTCGAAGGGCCGGACCCAGCGGCAAAATCGAGGGCGATGCTCGCCATATTGCCGAAGGAAGTGCCGCGTCCCGGCTCGCCTTTGTCGACCAGCGTCACTTGGAGGCCACGTCGCTGCAGGTCGAAAGCAATGGAGGCGCCGATCACCCCCGCGCCGACGACAACAACCTTCTTCTTCGTCTCTTCAGCCATGCCATCAACCCAACCGCACGGCTGACAAGACCGCCGCTTCGCCAGCCTGATATATCAGAACGACGTTGATTGCCTATGAAATTTTTACTGGGTGGCGGGCAGGCCGGCGCCGACGCTGTCGCCGACCGAACCGACGGTATTGTCCACCGACTGGCCGAGACGTTTTAGCTGAGCGTCGTAATTGCGCCGGGTGCGCGGATCGAAGATGGCGATCGGCGTGCTGACAGCGACGCCGACGGCACTTCCGGCGGTCTGGGCAGCGCCCATCGCCACGGCGCCGACGGCCTCGCCGAGGCCGACATTGGAATCGGTGATTGTCTGGCCGGCGATCAGCCGGTCGCCGATCAGCTTCACCACTTCGGGGCTTTCGGCGAATTTGCCGTGGTTCAGCCTGTCGCCGCCCTTGAGCTTGGTGAGATCGAGCACGGTGATGCCGGCCGCTTCGAGCTTGCTGCGATAGGGCTCGGCCGAGGGATCGATCTGGCCGAGGCGATCGATATTGCCGGAGATGCGCCGCGACAAGGCGAGCGCCCGGTCGTCCTGCGAGACGAAGATGGTGAAATGCGGCCTGTCCTTGCCGAGGCTTGCGAACTGGCGGCCGAAGACGTCGACATCGAGATCCGGCGAGGCGAGGATGACATTGTTGATCTTGCCGGCGACGTGGCCGTTGCGGATCGCCATCTGCCTGAGTGCTTCGACGGTGAGCCAGGTGCCCATCGAATGCGCCATGATGGTGATGTCGCTGACGGCGGGATTGGCGGCGGTTCGCGTCAGCAGTTCTTCCAGTGCATCGCGGGAATAATTGGTGCTTTCCTTGTCGTAATTGTAATCGAAGATGCTGGCGCGCGAGGGCCAGGTGAAGACGACAGGTGCCACGTCGGCATGTGAATCATGGACGATCTGGGCGAAGCGGTAGACGGCATCCTCATAACGATTGTTGAAACCGTGCACGAAGACCAGCACGCGGCGGCTTTTCGGCATATGGGTCTTCAGCCAGGTCTCGCCCGCCCGCTCGCCTTCGAGCGGATCCACGGACACGGTGACGAAATCGCGTAAGGGATCGGCCGGCAGCCGCCTCGGCCATTGCACCTGGCCGACCTTGCGATTGGCATCCGGCGGAATGGAGACATCGACGGCATTGACCGTGAGCCCGGTGCCGCGTTCGCCGGAGAACAGCACGGCGGGATTGTCATCGGCAGCCCGCGTCGTCGCCACGAGCAGATCGACCTTCGAGGTGCCCGGCGGCACCGTGCCGGCCGCCTGCATGACGCCGACCGGCCTGCCGCCGCAGCCGGCGAGCACCAGCGCTGCAAGCAGAAGACCTGTCTGGGCCGCATGCGGGACGCGCCATCTGCCGATCATGATCAAACTCCAACCGGTGCGCGCACCGGACAGGGGCGCCCGTTCAAATAGTCCGTCGACGCCTGCCGAGTCAAACCGCGGGAAAACTTTGGGGGAAAAAGAAAAGAGCCTGGCGCGGGAGGAGGTGCGCCAGGCTCTTGATCCTGACTGGCAACTGGGAGGAGGAGTGTTGTCAGTCCGATGTAAGAGCGCTGGGAGGAGGAGTGCGCTGCTTACGAAGATAGTGATAGCCCATTCATTTGATCGGGAATAGCGAAAATACCGCAATGCAGCAATGCATCCAGTGCAATGCTTGCCCTCGAAATGACAGATCAACGCCTCATTTTGCGGCATGCTTGACCAGGTGGTCAAAATATTGCCGGAAAATGTGGCCTCGTTGATCGCCGACGGGCGCCCCTCATCCGGCTGCCGCCACCTTCTCCCCGCTCGCGGGGAGAAGGGGATATGCCGCGACCTCTCCGTTCCCCACCAACCTCTCGCAGGGCACGTCCCTCTCCCCGTAAAACGGGGAGAGGGTTAGGGTGAGGGGCAAGCCAAGCGCACTCTCATCGGCTGCCGTCGTCCCCTCACGCCGCATTGAATAGCTTCCGGCCTTCGGCATCCAGTGCCGAAAACTCCTCATCCGACAGCGTGATGTCGACGGCCGCGACATTTTCTTCCAGATGCTTGACCTTGGACGTGCCGGGGATCGGCAGCATGACAGGACTGCGCTTCAGCACCCAGGCGAGCGCGATCTGGCTGGGGGCCGCATTATGCTTCCTGGCGATCGTATCGAGCAGCGAACCGGGCTTGGCGAGATCGCCAGCGGCGAGCGGATACCAGGGGATGAAGCCGATATCGTGCTTGGCGCAATAATCGAGCACGTCCTCGCTGGTGCGATCGACGAGATTATAGCGGTTCTGGACGGTGGCGACCTTGAAGTGCTTCGAGGCAGCCTCGATATCGGCGACGGAGACCTCGCTCAAGCCGGCATGGCGGATGAGGCCGGCGTCGAGCAGCGATTTGATCGCATCGAACTGTTCCCTGGCTGGCAATTTCGGATCGATGCGGTGAAGCTGCCAGAGATCGATGCGCTCGACCCCGAGATTGCGCAGGCTTTTATGCGCCTGCTGGATCAGATATTCGGGACGGCCCACCGGCAGCCAAATGTCGGGGCCGTGTCGGGTCAGACCGCCCTTGGTGGCGACGACGGACTTGCCGCCATAGGGATGCAGCGCCTCCTTGATCAGCCATTCGGAGACATCGGGACCGTAGGAATCGGCCGTATCGATGAAATTGACGCCAAGCTCCGGCAGGCGCTTCAGCGTGCGGATGGATTCGGCGTGATCTTCGGGCTCACCCCAGATGCCCTTGCCGGTGACGCGCATGGCGCCGAAACCGAGACGATTGACCTCGATCTCCCCGCCGATCCTGAAGGTGCCTGACTTGGCTGCGTTGTAACTGGCCATGATCTTTCCTCTCTTGGTCAATGAAAATGGTTTGAAGTCTGCGGGACGGCGGAACCCTGCCGAGCCCCCGGTGGCATCGGCTGGAAGCGGCTTTCGAAGCGCGACTGTCCGCCCTGCCCTTGGCGCTGGCAAGATAGTGGTGAGCTGCCCGCCGCCGCCGCATCGGCAATGCGGGCGCCGCGACGCTTGAGATATAGGATGGTGCCACTGACATAACAGGGAGGACGCCGGAAACATGGCGTCAAAGCCATGCCGGCGCCCCTATGTTAACGACTGCCGTTCAGGCGCCCGTTTCGCCGGAAAAGGCGGCGAGTTCCATTTCGGTGTCGCTATCGCGGTATCGCAGGCGCTCGCGGGAAAGCTCCAGCGGCTTGCGGCGGGAAATCCGGTAGACGGAGGCCGGCGGCAGGTTGCGCACCGTGCCGCCGATGCGCACGGCCTTGAGGCCGAGCCGGTCGAGGATCGGCCGCGGCACCGGACAGCGCGGGCCATAGGTGAACTGATAGACCGCCCCGCCCGGCCGCATATAGGTGAAGGCGCCGGCAAGGATCGAGGCGATCTTGCGCGGCGACATCGACAGAAGCGGCAGACCGCTGATGACGGCGCCGACCGGTTCGTCCTTGAAAATATCGGCGTGGGCAAGGTGGGCGGCATCCATCTGCAAGACGCGCGCGGCCGGGAAACGCGCCTGCAGCGCGTTGATAAATTCAGGCCCATACTCGATCAGGGTGAGATCCGCCTCGCTGACGCCGCGGGCGAGCAGCGCCCGGGTGAACACGCCGGTGCCCGGGCCGAGCTCGATGATCGGCCCATCAAGTGCGGCAATTTCGCTGGTCATGATCCTGGCCAGCGAATCGCCCGACGGCGCGATGGCGGCCACCCGAAGCGGATTGCTGACCCAGGAGCGGAAAAAATGCAGGAAGTCGGAGCATGCAGCCTTTGCGGTCATGACTGTTCCACCTGTCTGAAATTCAATTGAGTATCAATGCGACCATCGCGGCCAGCATGGCAATTCCAAGGCAGAGGCGTCAATCGCCTGTGTGAGCCGGCGTTTGCGACGATTTTTTTAATCGGCGTCCGGTCTGGTTTGCGCATCCATGGCTTTTTGCCATCAATGACATGGCGGGTGCTCGCGCGAATGGCTGGCGCCGTTCCGGCCACCGTCCACATGGAAAGGGCGGCCCGGAAGCCGCCCCTCAGCCCGATCGCGAAGCCTCAATAGTTGCAGCTGGAGCTGCTTGTCGGGTTGAAGCCGAGCTTGCAACCCATGTTCAGCGGCTTCTTCGGGTTCATCATGTAGGGTGAAGCCATGGTATTAGGGCCGCGCTCGCCGATGGAACCAGTGGTGCGCCGGTCGCGCTGCACCTGGGTTTCTTCCTGGGCAACCGGCTGCTTGACCGCGCCCTGCTCCGTCGCACTCGACTGGAGGGGAGCCGCTTCGGCCGAGAACGAGGAAAGGCCGAACATTGCGCCGAGGGCCGCCGCCGCCAGGCCGCTCTTGAATGTCATGATCATGATCGTCTCCTTGGGAGGATTTCAGGGAATTTACGCCGAGGAGTTAGGAAGCGGATCTGTCACATACTACCGCACCGCAACAGGAGTCACGAACATGTGAGCGGCGCCCCGAGCGAAAGAGGACGGCTCGTCGCCGCCTCTTTCCTTTGCCGGCTCAATAACCGTTATCGCAGGGCATGCTGCCGGGACCGATCGATCCGGAAAACGTAGGGTTGCACTTTGTCGGAGCCGCCGGCCTGTTGACGGGCTGGTGAGTGATCGCGCCGGTCGTGGATTTACCCTGCGAAGATGCCTTTACGACCGGCGGGGTTCCGCGACCACGCGCGACTTCCAAAACTCGTGATTGCAGGCGATCCGGCGTGACCTCTCGCGAAAAATTGTGAAAAGTCGCAATCCGGCGAAAGGCGCCGACAGCGCCGGCGAGGAAACACGAATTCTCTGTTCTCAATTCGCGTATAATGTGCGGTAGCCTTGGCCGGAGAGGCAGGCGACATATTGCCGATGGGCGGCGGCGCGAGCAATCGTTTCGGCTTCCAACGCATCGGCCTGCGCATATCCGGTCAGCTGCGCGCGCAGCTCATACTGGCGCTTCGCCTCGTCATACATGGCATTGCCGTCGGTCATGCAGAGACCGTGTGCAACGGCCGGCGGATTGACCGGCACGCCGACGGCCAGCAGCACCGGGTCGTTGGCATGATCGACGCAGCCGGAAAGAACCGCCATCATCGCCGCCGCGCCCAGAGCCCGAAAAATTCCCATCGCCATGCATTCCTCCGGCCGAAAGCGCGCCAAACATCATCACGCTCGCGAGTACACCAGCAAGGTTGCGCGAAACTAGGCATGCCAACGGCAGGCAACTGCTCGGCGAGCCCATGGTTTGATATTGCGGGCCTATGAGGATTTCCCCACCAGAATCTATATAGCACTGCGGAATCCCGAAGCGGGGGAATTTCGGGATCCCGAAGTGGCGGTTTTTTCTTCCTGCCGACTCGCCCGCGTTTTTCGGCGGCAAGCTTGCGGTCGATCTCCGACCACTTCCGGCACCTCTCCGCCGTGCATCGCCGCCAATCCTGCGTGGGCGGCGCGCCCTCATGGTCACCGACAAACGTCAGCGTGAAGATGTTCGGATGCGCGACACCGTTGCCCGCCCGGCCGCGGCGAACCTTGATAAGGCCCTTATATTCCAGCTCGTCGAGGGCATCGGCCACATATTCGCCGGTGACGCCGTAAGAAACGAACTGCGGATGGGTCACGACGAGCCTGCCATTTGCCAGGGCGGCGTGCGCGGTGTGCTCGATGATGATGCGGAAGAAGGCGCGGCTGGCATTCGCGCTCAGTGATGTGAACGCCGGCGATTCCAGCAGCTGGATCGTCAACCATTGCCAGCGAAGGCTGCCGTCGCCGCCGCTCGGCGGGTTGGTATATTTGCGCACCAGCGACCGCGTCTTGCCGGCACTGGTGCGGCTCTTGTCACGAGGGTTGAATTCCGCCATCAGACCATCACCTCGGCTGCCGGCACGCCCTCGCAATTGACGGCAGAGGAACTCGTTTTTTCACGCCTACTGAGGGGAAGACGGGCCAACTCGCCCACATCGCCAATCACAACAATATTCTTCGACATTCAACATTCCATGGTTGCAACGGCTGGCAATCTAGCGTAAGAACGTTTCATGAACTAGGAAAATAATCTTAGTCGCTTAGATGTCACCTGATCCCGTTAGACGGTGATGGGTAGTTGCACACGGTTGGAGGCCACGATGCGAAAGTTCGGCATGAGGGAGAAGGGCGCGATGATCTATGCCAGCGGCTGTTGGTACTGGTTTCAATCTTGCTGGGAAGCGCCCCCCAGACTTTTGCCTGCGATCAGCCGATCGTGATTTCCAACTGGTCGCTCTGTGCGACCGGCAATGTTAGCGCTGAGGGCGGCGACGCTGATTGGAAAGTCGTTCCTGCGTGGACTCGCCAGAAAGCCATAAGCGCGTATTTCGGAAACGAGCCGCGGCTCTTGGCAAACCACGGCCTTGCAACGAAAAATTCCAGCGAGTCGTAACCTGCCTGCCCGGGTTGGCAAATGGGCAATCCGGATGAGTGCTCTTATCTGATCTGCAGTGGCTATTACTCATCCGCGTTCGGGAAGAGAGAAAGGGAAGCCTTTGAGAGAGACTTCCCGGCCGAGCAATAGTTTTTCGCTTCGCTGCCATGGGGAGAGGATGGAGCGACCGTCGCGGCAAACTTAATTTCATCCGTCTGTATTCCTGAACACGACAACGAATCCAGCGTAACGCTCAGCGGTGTCGAAATCGTCGGCATGTCTGGTCAGCTCAATGGTTGTGAAGCTCAAAACGCTGCAATGACCTTGGCTTCGGCCGCCATGAAGTCGCAGAACAACTTTACGCGCAAGGGCACCGTGCGCCCGAAGGCGTGCAGAGCATTGAACGGTAGCTTGGGCAGGGCGATTTCGGGTGCGAGATCAAGCAAGACGCCATCATTCAACTCTCGGGCGACCAAACATCTCAGCAGATAGGCCGCACCAAGGCCGCTCCGCGCGGCGTAGATCAATGCCCGTCCAGAATCGCAGTTGACGCGCCCAGAGGGAATGAATGTTCTTCCATCGGCCAAACGCAAGGGCGATACCATGCCACCGGACATAAATCGGGCGAACGGAACGCCTGTAAGGGCCTCGGCGGATCCCGCCGTCCCCCAACTCCTCAGGAATGGCGAGGATGCCACCACTATCATTGGCAGATCTGCCAGGTGACGGACAATGAGATCGCCACCTGTGGGATCTCCAACACGCAAAACCACGTCATAGTCTTCCCTGATCAAATCGACAAAACGGTCCGTCAAACCGATATCGAGGTGTAGGTCCGGATTGGCAGCCGCAAAGCGATCAAACAGGCCAGGGAGCAGTAAGGGCGCCAGTTCCCCGGGCATGCTGATGCGCAACCGTCCAGACGGCGCAGCCTGAGACCGGATCGCATCGTCGCTGGAATCGAGTTCCCGCAGAAGCGGCGCCACACGTTGGAAAAAAAGCTGACCATCCTGGGTAAGGGTGAGTGCACGGGTAGTGCGGAAAAAAAGGCGTGTTCCGATTTTCTTTTCCAACCGAGCAACGCTTTTGGAAACTGCCGATGGAGTCGTGTACAAATCGCGGGCTGCAGCGCTGAACGATCCGGCCTCTACGGTCCGCACAAACGCCATTAATCCCGACGTCTCACCCAATAGGTTTGGCATTTGCATCTCCCCGGCACAGCTCATGTGCCCAACGCTGATCTAATGGCGCAAGGCACTCCTGTTTATCTCAGTCTCACCAGACAACGGAGATAAACAATGCAACATCTGAAAGACAAGGTTGCCGTGATTACCGGCGGGAACAGCGGTATCGGCAAGGCGACTGCGCGCCTGTTTGCACAGGAAGGCGCGCAGGTCCTTATCACAGGTCGGCGACAGAACGTCGTTGACCAGGTGGTGGACGAAATTGGAAACGGCGTCATTGGCGTCGTTGGCGACGTTGCCGACCTTGAACACCATCAAAGGCTTGCAGAGATAGTGAAGAGGCGGTTTGGCAGCTTGGACATCTACATGGCCAATGCCGGGATCATCAACCTTACCGCTTCCAGGACCGTCACACCGGAAAACTATGATAGGCACTTCGCCACCAATACGCGGGGTGTGTTTTTTGGCGTGCAAGCGATGGAGCCGCTGATCCGCGATGGTGGCAATATCATTGTCACTAGCTCACTGGCTGCCACGAAAGTTCTGCCGGATCATACCATTTATGCCGGCTCCAAGGCCGCCATCGCCGCATTTGCAAAGAACTGGGCGATCGAGTTCAAGCCCCGAAAGATCCGCGTTAACATCTTGAGCCCGGGACCGGTAGATACCGCAATCCTCGGCAAGCTTGGAGTTTCCGATGCCGATCGCCCGGCCCTCGAACGCCATTTGGCTACCATCATCCCTGCTGGCCGTCTCGGACAGCCCGAGGAACTGGCCCGCGCCGCCCTCTTTCTCGCCTCCGAGGCTGGTAGCTTCGTCAATGGCGTAGAGTTGCATGTCGACGGCGGTATGACCTTGGCTTGAAAGGAGTGAGAGATGCATGTGCGACGTAGTCCCCGAAACGGCTGCGTCGGCTGGCGGTGAATGGCGCATTGCCGGCGAGACGGTGCTTCCATGGCCGATTTCGCCACGGCCAAGGTTACTCCAATCAGGGGAGGTATGGCGCCAGTTCTGCCGAAGCGGTCGAAGACTGGTCAAGCGCAGGGAGGCAAGGCAAATTCGACCACGACTGCCAGGGTTTGCCCACCGTTCACTGTCCAACTCGACCATCGATTGCCTCTCTAACCACCAACACTGTTGATCGGACACTTTGATGCAGCGTTGGACTCCCGTCGCCGAACCCCTGGTACGATCAGGAGCGAAGTCCAATGGCCAGCGTAGCCTCTCTTGAACAGGAAATTCCCTCGAATATTTGTGATATTTCCTCGATATAAGAAACGTGCGAATATCTGGAAGCACTGCGGAATCGCTCGCGACAATGGGGGATATATGCGTAGTAGGACTGATAAGGCCGGCCGCTACAGGCGGACGTACGTTCATGCGGCGATTATTACGGACATCGCACATAAGCAGCCCCACCCAAAGAACGTGTATCCATGAGCTTGCCTTCCCCCAGCGATCCTTCCGAAAGTTTGCCAGCTGAGACAATCGAGGCGCATCGGCACGAGACGCTGGAGGTTAACCGGAAGCCTGCGAACGAGATGTCGCGCGTTCTCAGAACCGCGCCGGTCCATCTAGCGGCAGACCCGTCCGGCGGTGCAATCGCCCATTGGCATCACGACGCTTTGCATGACGTCGTCGAGCCTATGACCGATCACGTCATCATGGCTTACAACGGCGCGATACAGCGCATGGAACGGCGGTCCGGAAGATCGATCGAGAGCGGAACGTTTCGTCGCGGGGTCGTGATCATCATCCCGTCTGGGTCAAGCTCCCGCTGGGATATTCCAAAACCGGTAGATGTCGTGCAGCTCTATCTTCCCCACGCGACACTGAAGCGCATTGCCGACGAAACCGACTCTTTCACGCCGACCGACCTCCTGGAGCGAACGGCGCATCCGGACCACATTACGTCCCGATTGCTCCTAAGTGCAGCCGATGTCTTAGAAGGCAATACGGCACTGGATACATTGTTCAGGCAGCAGTTGACTGATCTTCTCGCCACGCGCCTGCTGGCTGCGCACACTGGCAGGGCGCCGAGCTACCAGCCGGCGGTCGGCGGCCTCGCGCCCAACGTTCTGCGCCGGGCCATCGAACGATTACGGTCGGACGCTGACGCGGACGTCTCTCTTGCGGCCCTCGCTGCCGATTCCGGGCTGTCTCGTTTTCATTTCTGTCGGGCTTTCAAGGAAAGCACGGGCCTTTCACCTCACAACTGGCTGCGTCAATATCGGCTTGAGCAGGCCATGAACATGCTACGTGACCCTCAACTTTCAATCGCGTTAATCGCAGCTTCCCTCGGGTACGCCTCGCAAACTGCATTTGCAGCCGCGTTCCGCAAATTGACCGGTGAAACACCGACGGATTGGCGCCGCCGCCACGGCTGACCGCGATCTCCCTTCGCCCTCGCCTCGGATTTCGAGACTCTCATTCTTCGCGTGCACGTCATCGGCTCGAGTACACGACCATGCCGCGCGATCGCGTTGGCTAGGCGTCGGTCGCGGCGTCACTTGACTGTGCCTTGCCACAGCCATGGCCGCGTTTCGAGAGCTGACGTGTGCAACGCTGGACGATGAACCGCGACGCATCCGCTAAACCGCAATCGCTCTGCAATGGCGCCAATCGCTCTGGCGCAGCGGGAGAGTTGTTCCGCTAAACCATCATTGCGCCCATGCCAATGGATCCTGCGGAAACAGAGGATGGGTGTGGGATACCGCAATCGGACCGATGAGGGGTCAATCGCAACGAAGCGACCCAAGGCGGTTTGCATGTACCCAATTTCAGCAACGATCCGTTCGAATCGATGACGGGCAACGAAACAATTATTCTACAAAGGATCTGCACAATGACCTCCATTACAACCAGCGACGGTGTTCAACTTTTCTACAAGGACTGGGGACCGAAGTCCGCTCAACCGATCGTCTTTCACCACGGCTGGCCACTCAGCTCCGACGATTGGGATAATCAGATGCTCTTCTTCCTGGGCAAGGGCTTTCGCGTGATCGCTCATGATCGCCGCGGTCATGGCCGGTCTAGCCAGGTGAGCGACGGTCACGACATGGACCACTATGCCTCCGACGTTGCCGCAATGATCGACCACCTCAATCTTCGCAACGCGATCCACGTTGGACACTCTACCGGCGGCGGTGAAGCCGCGCGGTATGTCGCACGCTACGGTAAGGGCCGCGTTGCCAAACTGATCCTGATTGCGGCGGTGCCGCCATTGATGCTGAAGACCGCCGCTAACCCCGGCGGCTTACCGATCGAGGCATTCGATGGATTGCGCAGCCAACTGGCCGCGAACCGTTCGCAGTTCTATCGCGATTTCCCGAGTGGCCCGTTCTATGGTTACAACCGTCCAGGGTCAGAGCCTTCGCAGGCGGTCATTTCAAACTGGTGGCGTCAGGGCATGATGGGCGGTGCGAAAGCGCATTACGATGGCATCAAGGCATTCTCAGAAACAGATTTCACCGAGGACCTGAAGAGCATCACAGTGCCGGCGCTGGTATTGCATGGCGATGACGACCAGATCGTCCCGATCGGCGCATCAGCTCCATTGTCGGCGAAGCTCCTGCAGGCCGGGACGCTGAAAATCTATGAGAATCTGCCGCATGGGCTGTGCACGACCCACGCAGATGTCATCAATGCCGATGTGCTGGCGTTCATCGCCGGCTGAGCGACATCGCGTCACCTCCCCGCGCGCCATCGATTACCGAACATCTCCCCGCCCATCAGGAGCGGCAACGGTGACGCGCGGCCCTTGGAAACCACAAATTACGGAGTGGATAATATGAGACTTGTAATAGTAGGCGCCGGCTTCGCTGGCATGTACGCCGCGCTTTCCGCAGCCCGCTTGCGCGATATCGAAGGCGTTTCGCCCGAAGAGCTCGAAATCGCAGTGGTGTCACCGGAACCGACGCTCGTCATCCGCCCCCGGCTTTACGAGCCTCAGCCTGAGACGCTGACGGCACCTCTGCAGGCTGTATTTGACGCGATCGATGTCGCCTATGTGCAGGGCAGCGTCGAAAAGATTGACCCGAAAGCCTGCACCATCGACGTCATCAATGCCAAGCACGAACGAAAGCTCCTTCAGTATCATCGCCTGGTGATTGCCACCGGCAGCAGGCTGTTCCGCCCGAATATTCCTGGCCTTGCCGAATACGCCTTCAGCATCGATAACATTGATGATGCTATCGCCCTCGATCGCCATCTCCACGAGCTTGCGAAGATGCCGGATTCGGCCGCGCGTGACACCATCGTTGTTGCCGGCGCCAGCTTTACAGGAATCGAGGCGGCGACCGAAATGCCATCGCGGCTCAGGACCGTGTTCGACAAACCCGTTCATCCTCGCATCATTATCATCGATCGCAGCAGTGCGGTCGCCCCAGATATGGGCGAAGGTCCTCGCCCGGTCATTGAGGAAGCACTGCGCAAGCTCGGCGTGGAAACGCGGCTCAACGCCGGGGTTTCATCGCTGGATAAGTCAGGTGTGACGTTGAGTTCCGGCGAGCATATCGAAACCATGACCGTGATCTGGGCGGCAGGCATGCGCGCCAATCCGCTGACCACCAAAATCCCCGCCGAGCGCGACAAATTCGACCGGCTGCTGGTCGACGGCTGCCTGCGTGTGCCCTCCGTGCCTGGCGTCTTCGCCACCGGGGATGCCGCGCGTGCCGCTTGCGACAACTGCGGCAACTACGCAATGATGTCATGCCAGCACGCCACCCGCATGGGCGCATTCGCGGGTAACAATGCCGCCGCCGAACTGTTGGGCGTACCGACACGACAATACCACCAGGAGGCCTATGTCACTTGCTTGGACCTCGGCGATGCCGGAGCAATTTTCACCCGAGGCTGGGACCGTAAGGTGGAATTGGTCGGAGAGAAAGCGAAGGCGGCCAAGCAGGAGATCAACACCGTCTGGATCTATCCGCCGCAGGCTGAGCGCGCAGCTGCGTTGGCCTCCGCTGATCCGGAGCGTGTAACGAAGCTCTGAATGCATCACACAACACGAGCTGCTTATGGCACGAGCGCAGCTCGTTATATTCCGATCTACCTCGTAACACGCCCCATCGCATAGATGCCCTCTGTCGGTCATGAGAGCGCGCTTGATCGCTAAGCAAGGTCGCGTCCGCGCTGCCGAAACGAGCCATTCGGAAAACAGTTCGTTTAATTGTCGGTTCACGGTCCGCGCTTGCCGCGGTCGTCACTGGTTAGTCAAAGCGCAATGCCGCTCCATTCGGGCACCATCAACTTCGGCGGGATCGCGCGCCTCTTCTATGGCTGAACCCTCTTCAATATCCGTCTTGAATTTCGCTTCACACCTATTCGGGTCAATGCTTGTCTTCAGCTTCCGGCTTTATGAATAGGGCATCGGTGGAGCAGGATTTTATGGGCGACGAGCTAGATCGATCGACATCGGTGCGTCGTTACTTACGGCAGCATATTGGTTTCTCATCGGTGCCGGCACGAAAGCAAGGCTTTCGGCAGGCATGGCCAGAGAAAGCCCTCTCACTTTGCATTGATCATGAATCAAGTCTACGATCTCGTTCCTGGCCGGCGTTCGAAGGGCAACATTGTCGACGCGGAATTGCAACTCGACTTCGATGGCGATTGCGTCGATGGCTTTTAGGGCGACGACCGGCGGTGGATTCTTGGTGATCAGGACGCCGGATTGTAGCACCGACCGCATGACTTCTTCGACAAGGCGGGGTGTTTGCGTTGCGGCGATGCGCACACGCACCGCGATTTGGTGGGTCTCATCAGGACGGCTGAGATTTGTCACTCCCTGCTTTGCTAGGATGCTGTTGGTAGCACGACGACATTGTGCGTAACGGTCAGCAGGTTGGTGGAGCGCCAGTTGGTTTCGATGATGCGCCCTTCGGTTCCGTCGGTCAATTGTATCCAGTCGCCTATTGCATAGGCTCTGCCGAGCGTCAGCGCGACGCCGGAAAATACGTCTCCGAGTGTATTCTGCATCGCAAGGCCGAAGATGACGGCTATGACGCCCGAGGTTGTGACCAACGTGCCGACCGGCATGCCGAAGACGAAACCGATAACGGACAGCGCCACTCCGAGATAGATGACGGCTATGGCCATATCCAAGATGAGACGCGCTTCGCGTGGCTTGCGGTTCAATCTAAAGTAGATTTGGATGAAACCGATGATCGCCCAGGCGAGATGAGTCCACCACAGGATCCTGGCTGACTTGGAAAGCAGCGCACCAAAGCCCTGCGTATAAAGACTGTCTGGCCGATGCGGCGTGATCCCCGCCAAATATAGAACGAGGCTCATGCCAGTAAAGAACAGGATCTGGACGAGCAGTCGGCTCGTCGGGCGGTTGCCGCCCTGGATGTGCCAAACGACGATGCCGGCAGCACCCAGAAGGTTGACCAGAAGAAGCGGCACGAAATTGTCGTCACCAAACATGGCAGATCACCGATTATGGTTGCATCAAAGAACGGCCGGGCAGCAGCACTGCGGCCCGGCCTGATAGATTATTTCTTGATCGGGTAGATCAATTCCTGCTCAGCGGTATCGACCACGAAGACAGCGAGCAGCTTTGCCGGCTGAGTCTTGCTGGCGTTTTCACTTAGACCGTGGCGATCGCCTGGCAATTCCGAAAAGCTTTCACCCACCTTATAAACCGCGATGGGACCGTCATTAACCTGACTGCGGATCGCGCCTTCGAGAACGGTAGCGTAAATGAAGGAGGACATTGGATGCGTGTGGCCTTCCGAGAACCCGCCCGGAGCATATTCGACGAGCACGCCTTTCATGCTCTTACCGGGAACGTTCGGCAATTCATGGTCATAGACCACCGTGATCTTCGCGCCCTCGCCGCCATTCAGCGCATCATGTGCAAGAGCCGCACTCGATAGGAGAACCGTCAACGCAACGGCAAAATGCAATGACTTGATCATGTCTATCGTCCTTTCGTGAGTAGGCACCGGCCGCCTCGCTGACGGCCTGTGTGCTCGTTATTTTCTCGGTGTTGTGGCAAACCAGTCATCGAAACGGATGCGGCCGATGCGAGGATGATTGTCGGAGACGAGTGACCCGTCCTCCAACTTGGTCCCGAAATAGAGGGCCTGCGGATCTGCGACAACTTTGCGAGTATCTCCTATCGCCTTGAGGTAGCGCGCGGCGAAATCGCACAGCCGCGCTCGCTCGGGGCCGCAGATTTCGATAATGCCGTTGGCTGGCACGGCAAGGGCAGCGTCAGCTACGAAATCAGCTACGTCGTCAGACGCGATCGGCTGCAGGAAACCCGTCGACAAGCGGGCGGTATCCCCGACTGTGCCTTCTTGGGCGATTCCGCCGAGAAACTCCATGAACTGTGTCGACCGGACGATTGTATAAGGGATGCGGGCTTCCCGAATAATCTTTTCCTGGGCGTCCTTGGCTCGAAGATAGCCGCTATCCGGCAATCGATCGGTGCCGACGATGGAAAGCGCAATATGGTGTTTCACGCCCGCATCCATTTCCGCGGCCATCAGGTTCCTGCCCGCCGTCTGAAAGAATTCGAGCACGGCTTTATCCTCAAACGAGGGCGAGTTCGCGAGGTCAATCACCACCTCTGTATTCTCAAGTACTTCCGCTAAGCCCTCGCCGGTTAGGGTGTTAACACCGGTTTTGGGGGCAGCGGCAATGACCTCATGCCCCTTCTTTCGTAGGCGGTCGGCAGTTTTGGAACCGATCAATCCCGTTCCGCCAATGATCACGATTTTCATAAGTACCTCCATATGCAGCTTCCCAACCAAATGGGGTGCATCGTTCGATAGTGATTAGGGGGAAGGCCGAACCGGTTATAACCTTCAAGGGCACACGTGCCGGCTCGGCCCCAACTCAAGTGGCGTTAGTAATCCCAGGCAATCGGTACCCAACGAAAGGCGTCACCTTCGACGGCGACGTGGCCGGTGGACGGGAATGGCATATGCGTGGCCACCAGCAGTTCGCCAGTCGCTGCCAGCTCCTTCAAGAGCCGAACCCGAACGCGTGCAGCCTCCTCCGGATCGTGTTCGAAACCGTTGTGCCAGTCGGGGTGGTCGAAGCCGACCGTGAACACGGCGTCACCGGCGAACATCAATCGGTCGCTGCCGGACGTCAGACGCACGATACTGTGGCCGGGGGTATGGCCGCCGGTGCGGGTAACGACCACTCCCGGCGCTACCTCATATTCCTCATCGAACAGGCGCAAATTACCGTGATATTCTTCCGCGAACCGCTTGGCGGCAGCCCGAAGCGCGTCCGGGAATCCTGCCGGCATGTGCACACGAGAGAAATCGGGCGCCTCCCAGAATTTGACCTCGGCGGCGGCCACGTGAATCCGTAGATCCGGACGCAACTGCTCCTTCACTCCGCCAACGATCAACCCGCCAACGTGGTCCATGTGCATATGGGTCAACACAATATCGGTCACCGAACCAAGATCAATGCCGGCGGCCTCCAGTCGCCTGACCAACTGCCCGGCCTTCGGCAAGTTCAAGTCGGGATCCAACCCTAGTCCAGCATCGATGAGTATGGTCTGAGCGCCGCTGCGCACCACAACTACGTTCAGCGCCCAGTCGCAAGCGTCCTTCGACAGGAACATGTCGCCCAGCCAGGTTTCCCGGTCGGCCGGGGCGGCATTGTGTCCCAACATTTCGGTTGGAAGCGGTAGCACTCCATCGCTAACCACCAAGACATCAATCTCGCCGATCCGCAGCGCGTAGCGTGACGGAACCAGTTCTTCGGTTCCCAACCTGCCCGTTTGGGAGGTGTTGTCCAGTTTAATGTTTGCCTTCTGAGAGTTCTTGATCATCTGGTTCATCTTTCAAAACTCCTGCGTTCTATCTTGGTGCTAAATTCTGGGTGGCTTACCCTTCCTGGCTAGACTGGAAGCACGCTCGCCGGTGAAGTCTAAGGCTATTGGCGACACACCCACTGCTGGCGTGTCCTCTGATGTTCTATCGAAGCTGATTTGCGGCTGCGCCAGAACGATTGCTGCCGCTGTAGAGCGATTGCTGCCAACCATGCGCATTCGGCAAGTGTCCAAAGTTTCGGCGGTCACTTGAATGCGGCCGATGTGATTCATCTGGATGCTGGAGCGCCTCGACCGGCGGATATCCTGGCGATATCGGCTCAATGATGGCAGAAGGCTGGTCCCCAGCTTACGATCGATCGTGGATCCATCAGACGTTATTGAAGCAACCCGAATCTTCGATGAGCGGTGTTGGTGGTGACCGCACGGGTGAGGAATTCTACGCGCAATGGATTTAGTCTGTGACCATGTTCCCTTGTGAAGGAACGTGGGACACGGAATTGCAGAAAGCGCCTGCGACGGTGCATCGTGGAAAAGACCGGAGGGAAGCTAGTTGGAAATCCTCCTGCAACCTCCCCCTAACGCGCCGCATAGCTATTTTTCATTCACTTTCACGACGCAATTTTGCCGCCGCAGCAAAGTTGCCCACTACTTGGATCGGCTGTCTTGAGCGCCGTTCTCCAAGCTCTGCGCCACCGTCAGGTAGTAGTTGCGGGCGGTCGCATTCATCTGACGTCCACCGAGTTCCCGGAGCGCCCGGATCTTGATCATCATTGCAGCGCCGTTCTGTGGCTCAAGGGCAATAACATAATCAGCCTGTTCCGCCGCCCACTGGAATTCGCCGTCCGAAAGCGACGCCTGAGCATGCTCCATCATCTTCGCTGGACCGCCAGCCATCGCCACCAGCTTTGCTGCCCGTTCCTTGTCGGTCAGCGGGAAGATATGTGTCGGGTTGCCGTCAAACCAGCCGGCGTTTTGTGAATAGATCCCACGCACCGCCCAGGCGACAGTACCGTAATATTCCTGCAGGTATGGATGTTGCCGCAACTCGGCGGGCAGGTTTATCTCCTGAACCAACTCGTCGGGGGTCTTGCCCTTGCTAATTCCTTCCATCGTCTTGTCGTAGACGAACTTGATACCGTCCCGGTAGGACGTGAGCGCGTCCTTCGCTTCGTCTGCGCCGCTGATCGTGCCCATATGGCCAGGCACGATGAAGTCAGCGTTGAGCGCAATCAGCTTGTCCAGGCTGGCGATCCATTTTTCCACGGGACGCGTCGGAAGACCTCTCAGCGGCGCTATGTTGGGAAAGGTCTTCAAAAACACGTCGCCCGCGATCAAGACCTTACGATCCGGCAGCCAGACAGAGACGTTCTCGTCGGCCTCGCCAGGCGTGAGGATCAGTTGCATCGGCACGCCCGCGATCGTCAGGCTTTCTTCCTCGCCGTCGAAGGTCTGGGTGGGCGGCAAAAACCCCTCGCGGGTATGAGGCGTCACCCTGCCGTATTCCAACTGCGTGCCGGCGTTGACGAACTGATCGTCAGGCAGAGCGATACCAAACGCATCGCCACCGTCACGACGTCCTCGACCTATGTCCGGCTTGGCCGTGACCAGAAGCTTGTGGCTATAGATTCGAGGCTTGTCACCGCCTGCGAATACTGTTGCACCCCCTGTGTGGTCGGGATGATTGTGGGTATAGATGATCGCATGCACAGGGTGGGTCATCCGATCACCGAAGGCTTCAACGATCGCCTTGGCATCGACCGGATTGGCCGAAGTATCGACAATGATCGAGCCACCTTCGGCCTGAATCAAGGTGACATTGCTGGCGGAGTAGCCGATCGCGGCGTAGACGCCCTCGGAAACTTTCTCGACGCGTTTGCGAAATTCCTGCGAGTGCGCCCTCAGTCTGTCTCGACCTGAGAAATCGTCGGCAGCGAAAGCCGGAGCCGTCATCCCGAGTGTTGTTGCGATAGCCATGACGACTCCTACTTTGCGTTTCAATGAGCCTGACATCTTACCCCTATCTCCAAAATGGCCAGCGGCGAGCATTCGGCCGCTCTAGGTGAGGGCGAAAAGTAAGATGCTCATTTACAAAACGGTAGCCAGCGATTTGACAAGCCGCCTCTCACCAGCGATAGGCACCTTATGGATTACAACGCTGTCAGCATGTTCATCGCGGTCACGCAGACGGGCAGTCTTTCTGCTGCCGCCACGCGAATGGGAGTTCCGCTTCCGACCTTGAGTCGCAAAATCGCGGAACTCGAGAGTCACCTGAAAGTGCAGCTTCTGGAGCGCACCGCCCGTGGCTGTCGAGTGACGGACGCCGGATCGCGATTGTTCGAGCACGCCAGCGGCGGGATAGAGGCGCTGCAGGAGGCCGAGCGCTTGATTGTGAGTGCGCAGGCGCGACTGGTCGGACGCCTTCGCCTGTCGCTACCGCAATCCTTCGAACCCTGGTGGGAGCTACTAGGCCTGTTCCAACGCGCCCATCCGGACATTCAGATCAGCGTCTATTCGACGGAAAGACGTGTTGATCTCTTGTCGGACGGGGTCGATGTCGCGCTACGGGTTGGCGCGATCGCCGACGATGCGGTTGTCGCCCGACATATGCTCACGTTCCGGCATGTCCTTGTCGCCAGCCCCAGACTGGTCGAACGGCATGGCAGATTGAACCAGCCGGCCGATCTCAGCCGATATCCCTGCGCCGCATGGGGGTCCGCCCTCGACGCCCGCCCCGTCTGGATGCTTGGCGGTCATGCGAACCAAGTCTCAGCCACTTTCACGGTGAACGACTATCTTCACTTGAGGGCAAGGGCCGTTGCGGGGGACATTGCGACGGAATTGCCCTCGTTCCTCGCCGCGGAACCTCTAGAAAAGGGCGAGCTCCTAGAATTGCTGCCCAAGCATCCTTTCCCGGACACTGCTTTGCACCTCGTCTACAGGCGCCAACGGCATCCATCCACGATTGTTCGGGCTTATCTCGACTTCTGCTCGGCGCATCTCTCGATCATCGAGGACAGTTGCAGGGTTCCGTCGGACGAGGAGTAGTTCCAATAGCGGTTGCACCGCGATCCCGGAGAAGGGCTTGAACCCCGATGGAGCCCCGACGCTTAGCCGGAAAGGCAACATAGTGGCCAAAAAGGCAAATTAGCGTGGCAAGCGACAATGAATGGAAATGGCGCACCCGAAGAGATTCGAACTCCTGACCCCCAGATTCGTAGTCTGGTGCTCTATCCAGCTGAGCTACGGGTGCGTGGCGGAAGCGGCGGTGCCGCTTGCGTGGGCGATCCTCTAAAGGGTCCTTTCGGACAATGCAAGAGCATTTCTGAAAAAATCGCGCGTTTGCCTGTTTGCGGCCGCGGTGGGCGAAATTCCCTCACTTCTCGCTGTGCGTCCGGTTGCGGTAATCGTCCAGCGAAACCGGGCGATCGGGGATTTCGATGCGGAACTGGGTGCCGACCGTCGGTTTTTCCACAAGCGCGATGGTGCCGCCATGGGCGAGCACCAGCTCGCGGGCAATGGTGAGACCGAGGCCGGTGCCGCCGGAGCGGGCCGAACCGCGGAAGGCGGCAAAGAGGTTCTGGCGCGCCTTCAACGGCATGCCGGGACCGGTATCGTCCACCGTGATGCTGACGACACTGCCGACGCGCTGGGCGGAGACGGTGATGCGCCTGACGGCGCCCGGGCCGCCCTCACCCGGCGCGGTCAGCGCCTGCAGTGCGTTGCGGCAGAGGTTGTGAATGACCCTGAAAAGCTGTTCGCCATCGGCATCGACCTCGAGATCGGCAGCGAACTGTTCGATGAATTCGATGCCGCTTTGCGGGTCGATCGCCAGCATGTCCCTGACATCCTGGGTCAGTTCCAGCAGCCGGACATGGCGGCGGCGCGGCGCCGATTCGCTCGCCTTGCCGTAGGACAGCACCTCGGTGGTATAACCGACCGCCCGGTCGATGGTGCGCAGCAGCTTCGGCGCGAAGCTCTTGACCATCGGATCATCGACATCGACCAGCCGGTCCGACATCAGCTGGGCGGAAGCCAGGATATTGCGCATGTCGTGGTTGATCTTGGAAACGGCAAGGCCGAGGGCCGCGAGGTTCTTCTGCTGCTTCAGCGTCTTCTGCAGCTCCATCTGCATCGAGGTCAGATTGCGGCCGGCGACCGCCAGCTCGTCGCGGCCGCCGTCACCGATATAGACATGGGCGGGGTTTTCGGGGTCGGAGGAGAATTGCTGCATGCTGCCGGTCAGCCGGCGAATCGGGCCGATGAGGAGGCGGTTGATCGCAAAGAAGATCAGCGTCGCCGTGAACAGCGAGATCAGCACCGACAGCAGCAGCACATTGCGCGAATAGGCGAACATCGCCGTGCGCAGCGGCCGGTCCTTCATCACCACTTCGACGCCGACCTGGGTGTCGCCGACGGGGCCGTAGACGCGGATTATCCTGCCGCCGCCGAAAATCAGCGTGTCGAGCGCGTCGCGAATCGCCGTCAGCGGCGGCACGTCGGTCAGATCGTAGGATTCGTCGACCGAGGTCGGCATGTCCGTTGTCGCCAGGAGCCGCGAGGTGCCTTCCTTGCGCAGCACGATCGCCTTGGTGCCGGTCGCCTCCAGCGTCTCCTTCTGCAGCGCCCGCGGCAGCTCGATCGGCTGCAGCCCATCGATGACGATGGCGGCGGCGGCGGCGGTGTTCAGCCTGTCCTGCAGCCAGCGCATGCGCATGCTGGCAACCGAGGGAAAGAAGATCAGGATTTCGGCGAGCATGATGAAGACGACGGTGAGCCAGAGCAGCTTGCCGGACAATCCGCCGAACATGCCGGCAGACGGGCACCGCCCCTTGGCGGCCTCGCCGGCCGCCGGGATGTCTGCCGAAGGATCGTTGCCCTGGTCTCGAACCGGCATTTGAGTCTCGCCCGATTAGCGGCATGCGGCCGCCCTATCGCTAGTTAGAGCATGATGTCGTCCGAAAACCGCTTACACTTTTCGGCATCATGCTCTGGAGCCTTATATTAGACCAACAGGCTCCGCTTTCAAATCTTTGCGATCAGCGTCACGTCGTCACAAAGAAGCGCCCGGCCGGGAGGAGGAAGGCCCCTCCCCAACCCCTCCCCACAAGGGGGAGGGACTAATTTGCGGCGCCCGCGCGCCAAATATCAGCCTTTCCGCGGATGAGAAGATGAAGTGGGAAGCGCCGGTGCGACAGGTTAAGCCCCTCCCCCTTGTGGGGAGGGGTTTGGGGCGGGGTCTTTGCCGGCACGAACCGGGCAGAAAAACAAACGCCGCCCGAAGGCGGCGCTCGACGATGCGTGATCCGGTGGAGATCAGAACTCTTCCCAGCTCTGTTCGGCAGGGGCGGCACTGCCGCCGCCGAAGGCGCGGGCGACCTTGGCGATCGCCCGGCGGGCGGGGGAGGCGACCGGCTGCCGGTGCGGCTCGTTGCGGACAAGCGCCACGGGTGCTGCCCCATCCGACAGCTTGAAGCGGGCGATGAGGTGCACCAGCCCGTTGGCTTCGGCCGAAAGCCTGTGGGTGGCGGCGGAGGTTTCCTCCACCATCGCCGCGTTCTGCTGCGTCACCTGATCCATCTGGTTGACGGCGGTGTTGACCTCCTTGAGGCCGGTCGACTGCTCGACCGCGGCGGTGGCGATCGAATGGATATGATCGTTGATGGCGATGACGCGGGTGCCGATTTCGGAAAGCGCCTCGCCGGTCGCCTGGACGAGCTTCACCCCGACCTGCACCTCGTCGCCCGACTTGGTAATCAGCGCCTTGATGTCCTTGGCGGCCGTTGCCGAGCGCTGGGCAAGTTCGCGCACTTCTTGGGCGACCACGGCAAAACCCTTGCCGGCCTCACCGGCGCGGGCCGCTTCAACTCCGGCATTCAGTGCCAATAGATTGGTCTGGAAGGCGATCTCGTCGATGACGTTGATGATCTGGCTGATCTCGCGCGAGGCCTGCTCGATGCGGCCCATGGCCTCGACGGCATTGCGTACGACGACGCCGGAGCGGCCGGCATTTTCCTTGGCTTCCGACACCATGACGGTGGCTTCATGCGCCCGCTCGGTGGAATTCTGGACGACGGCGGTGATTTGATCGAGCGCCGCCGAGGTCTGCTCGAGGGCGGCCGCCTGCTGTTCGGTGCGCTTCGACAGGTCGTCGCTGGCATTACGCAGCTCGGCGGTGTTGCCGTTCATCGCTTCCGTCGTCTGGCGCACTTCGCGCATCGTCGCCTGCAGCGTCACGAAGCTGTTGTTGACATTCTGCTGCAGCTCGGCGAAGGCGCCTTGGAAGTTGCCGTTCATCGTCTGGGTGAGGTCGCCTTCGGCAAGGCTTGCGATGACCCGGCGGGTCTCGCCGATGCCGGCATCAACGCTCGACAGCAGCGTGTTGATGTTGCCGGCGAACCGGTTGAGGTTCTCGTCCTGATAATCCTTGTCGATGCGGTGGCTGAAATCGCCGGCCGCAGCCGCGGCGACGACGACGGACATGCTCGACTGAAGATCGTCGCTCTCGGCACGCATTGCCGCTTCCTGGGCGTTCAGACGCTTGATGGCCAGGCCGTTCTGCTTGAACACCGCGACGGCGGCGGCCATCTCGCCGATTTCGTCCTTGCGGCCGGCAAAGGGAACCTCCGCGTCGAAATTGCCGTCGGCGACTTCCTTGATCGCATGGGTGACGCGCTTGATCGGACGGCTGAGATGGCTGGTGCCGATATAAAAGCCCATGCCGACGCCGACCGCGATGCCGATGCCGGTGATGCCGAGGACGAGCATCAGGACCCAGGAACGGAAGCTCTCGATCTCATCACTGACGGCCTGAAGCGCTGCCTTGTCGGTGGCGACCACCACGTCGATCTCGGCCTGGAATGCCTTGCGGTTGGCGCGATTCGCCTCGTTGTTGCCCTGGGCGCTGGCGGCCTCGGGGCCGACCTCGGTGCCCAGCCGTGCCGTTTCCGTGCGGAAGGTGCGGAATTCGGCGGCGCGCGCGACCAGCTTGGCGAAACTGTCCTTTTCGTCCTCGGGCACCAGCGGCGCCCAGCCGGCGATGACCTTGTCGATTTCATCGAGGCCAGCCATCAGGCCCTTGGCAAAGTTCGGCGTATCCTTGATCGACTTGGCCGCGTAAATACCGCGCGATTCCATGACGACGGCCGTGACGAAACGGTTGAGACGTTCGCCGGCATAGGCGCGGGCGGCGGCGTGCTCGTAAGCCGTGAGATTGCGGCTGTATTCACGCATGGCGGATAATGCCGTTGCGCCGATCAGAAGCGCCACCGCGCCCATCACGCAAACCAGCAGATTAATTTTCCCGCGGATCTTCAATGCAATGCCTCCTAGCTACACCACAGCTTGGAAAGCAGTTCCCCCAGCCGATACGCTGAATATCGGCGAAATTGATTAAAGTTAGATTTCCAGTATTTACGATTATGCGCAGGAATTATTGCCGATCCAGCCATCCCCTTCGGCTTCAAATTATTGAAACATAGGGTTTTTTTTGTTGATTTTGGGGCGAAGTACAACCTTTCGGAGCGTCGCGGATTTATTAACACCACAATGCGAAAACCGCAGTCGGCGGCGCCCGCGCAAGTGAAATTATCGGCTATAATTGACTTTGCCGGGCTTCATCCGTATAAGCCGCCGCACGTCCGGTCATTCAAGCCTTTCATGGGCCGCCCGTTCGAAAAACAACGCTCCTTGCATCATGCAAATTCAAGAAGGGCCGCACTCCGCGGTGTTTAAATAAATGAAGCGTACCTACCAACCATCCAAGCTTGTTCGCAAGCGTCGCCACGGCTTCCGTGCGCGCATGTCCACGAAGGGTGGCCGCAAGGTCATCGCTGCCCGCCGCGCGCAGGGCCGCAAGCGTCTTTCGGCTTAAGGCCGGGTTGCCCGGTAAGAGATGGCGGGCGAATTGACGACCAGTGAGAAGAAATACACTGTCGGGCGGCTGAAGAGCCGCCCGCAGTTTCTTGCCGTGCGCGAGGGCGAAAAACGCCGCGGAGCTCTCTTCCTTCTCGAAGTCCTCGACCGGAAGGAACCCGACAGCCAGGCCCGCGTCGGATTCACAGTCACCAAAAAACATGGCAACGCGGTCGAACGGAACCGCATGCGCCGCCGCCTGAAAGAGGCGGTGCGGCTTCATGCGGGATTTGCAATGCGGCCCGGACACGACTATGTGGTTGTCGCGCGCAGGGACGTGCTTGACGCGTCCTTCCAGGAATTGGCCGC
This sequence comes from Rhizobium sp. H4, assembly GCF_003013335.1. Taxonomy (NCBI): domain Bacteria; kingdom Pseudomonadati; phylum Pseudomonadota; class Alphaproteobacteria; order Hyphomicrobiales; family Rhizobiaceae; genus Rhizobium; species Rhizobium sp. H4. The sequence continues at coordinate 67,930 of NZ_PSOW01000015.1, read as the reverse complement.
GGAGCTGAAGCTTCGCGTGGAAACCAGGCCGAAACACCGGCGCTCCGGAGACGGACGCCCCAGGAACGTATGATGGAAAACAACCGCAATTACTTCATTGCGATCGCTCTCTCGGTGCTGATCGTCCTCGGCTGGCAGTTTCTCTATATGAATCCGCGCATCGAGGCCCAGCGCAAGGCGCAGGAAGCCCAGAAGGCGCAGCAGCAGACAGAGCAGGTGCAGCAGCCCGCAGGCGGCCAGGCCCCGGCCCAGACAAGCGGTTCGGCACCTTCCGGCCAGGCGGCCGCGACGGCGACCCTCGAGCAGGCGCTGGCAAAGAACCCGCGCGTTGTCATCGATACTCCTGCCCTTTCCGGCTCGATCAACCTTGCCGGCGCGCGGCTCGACGACCTGAAGCTCAAGGGCTATCACGAGACCGTCGACGACTCGAGCCCGATCATCACCCTGTTCAGCCCGGCAGACACCAAGGACGGCTACTTCACCGAGCTTGGCTATATCGGCAGCGACGCGACGGGCGCCGTCCCCGGTCCCACGACGCTCTGGACGGCACCGGAAGGCGCCAAGCTCACTGAAAAAACGCCGGTGACGCTCTCCTATACAAATGACAAGGGCCTGACGTTTACCCGGACGATTTCCGTCGACGAGCGCTACATGTTCACCGTCGCCGACAAGATCGAAAATACCGGCCAAGCTCCCGTATCACTGTCTTCCTACGGCCGTGTCACGCGTTACAACAAACCGACGACGCCCTCCGTCTACGTCCTGCACGAAGGCTTCATCGGCGTCATCGGCGATGACGGCCTCGTCGAAACAAAATACTCCGCCGTCGAGAAGGAAGCCGTCATGCCGGCGAAATCCACCGGCGGCTGGCTTGGCATCACCGACAAATATTGGGCGGCGACGATCGTTCCGCCGCAGACGTCAGCCTATGAAGCGCGCTTCTCGCATTTTGCCGATGGCCAGCCACGCTACCAGGCCGACTACAAGGACGATGCCTTCACCGTCGCGCCGGGCCAATCGATCGAGCTCAAGAACCTGGTCTTTGCCGGCGCCAAGGAAGTTCCCGTTATCGACGGCTACGAGGCCAGCTATTCGATCCCGAAATTCGACCGGCTGATCGACTGGGGCTGGTTCTATTTCATCACCAAGCCGATGTTCAAGATGATGGACTTCTTCTATCGCTTCTTCGGCAATTTCGGTGTGGCGATCCTGTGCACGACCATCGTCGTGAAGCTGTTGTTCTTCCCGCTCGCCAGCAAGCAATATGCCTCGATGGCGAACATGAAGCGCGTGCAGCCGAAGATGGAGGAGCTGAAGACGAAATTCGGCGACGACCGGATGGGGCTGCAGCAGGCGATGATGCAGCTTTATAAGGAAGAGAAGATCAATCCGATCGCCGGCTGCTGGCCGGTGGCGCTGCAGATCCCGATCTTCTTCTCGCTCTACAAGGTGATCTACATCACTATCGAGATGCGGCATGCGCCCTTCTTCGGCTGGATCAAGGACCTTTCGGCGCCCGATCCGACGACGATCGTCAATCTCTTCGGCCTGCTGCCCTTCGAGGGGCCGGCGTTGCTGCATCTCGGCGTCTGGCCGCTGATCATGGGCATCACAATGTTCGTGCAGATGCGCATGAACCCGACGCCGCCCGATCCGACGCAGGCGATGATCTTCAACTGGATGCCGCTGGTGTTCATGTTCATGCTGGCAAGCTTCCCGGCCGGCCTGGTCATCTACTGGGCCTGGAACAACACGCTCTCGGTGGCGCAGCAGGGACTGATCATGAAGCGCCATGGCGTCAAGATCGAACTCTTCGACAATCTGAAGGGCATGTTCCGGCGAAAACCGGCGCCATCGAAATGATGCTCGCAAGCCCCGCTCCGGCGGGGCTTTTCATTTCCGGCCGGCCCTTGAAACGAGGCGCGGACCGCCAGAAAGCTTGACATCCGCCCGCAAAACCACGAAGCCGACAGAAGACCGAACCCTAGGATTGCCGAGCCCGCATGCCCGAAACCGAAAAGCCGCTCTTCGGCCACCCCTGGATCTTCATCCGCGGCGTCCCGTCGCTCACCTTCCTGCCGCCGGAGGGGCCGTCGGAAGTGGCCTTTGCCGGCCGCTCGAATGTCGGCAAATCGTCGCTGATCAATGCGCTGGTCGGCCAGAAGGGCCTGGCGCGCACCTCGAACACGCCGGGGCGCACGCAGGAACTCAACTATTTCGTCCCGGACGGCTATTCCGGCGAAGGCGGCGATCTGCCGCCGATGGCGATCGTCGACATGCCGGGTTACGGCTATGCGCAGGCGCCGAAGGAGCAGGTCGACAAGTGGACCAAACTTGTCTTTGATTACCTGCGCGGCCGCGCGACGCTGAAGCGGGTGTACGTGCTGATCGACAGCCGTCACGGCATCAAGAAGAACGATGAGGACGTGCTCACCCTGCTCGACAAGGCCGCCGTCTCCTATCAGCTGGTGCTGACCAAGACCGACAAGATCAAGGCGCCGGCCGTGCCGAAGCTGCTGGCCGAGACGGCGGACAAGATCCGCAAGCGCCCGGCCGCCTATCCCGCCGTGCTCTCCACCTCGTCCGAGAAGGGCGACGGGCTCGACGATCTGCGCCAGGCGATCGCGCAAACGGTCGGCATCGCAAACTGGAAATAATGACCCGACCTCTATTGTACTTACCAAAACAGCTAAAAGTTTATTTTACCGGTCAAACGGAAAACTAAAGGTTGACGAGCCGGATTGGGTGGCCTACATAGTGCTTACCGAATTTTGCTTGCTGGCTTGGTTATCGCGCGATTAGCACCGCGGCCTGAACGAACTTCCTTTCAAAAATCGTTACCACCATCCGCATCGCCTTAACGCCTTGCGGTTTCTCAATATTGCTATGAAAGGGTTCATCATGACCACTGGCACAGTTAAATGGTTCAACTCCACCAAGGGCTTCGGCTTCATCCAGCCGGACAACGGCGGCGCTGACGCCTTCGTTCATATCTCCGCCGTCGAGCGCGCCGGAATGCGCGAACTCGTCGAAGGCCAGAAGATCGGCTTCGATCTCGAGCGAGACCACAAGTCGGGCAAGATGTCCGCTTGCAATCTCCAGAAGGCTTAAATCGGGATCTGCTTCCCTTTGACCACGGATGTACTGGCACTGCCGGAAGCACCGATTTATTCAAGGCCGGGCGCTCTGCCTGGCCTTTTTGTTTTCGCTCGCAGTCGAGCCTTCAATATCGGAGAAGAAATGACAGAAACATACAGCAAATCCCGCCAGCGGGCGGAGATCGCCTTCGGCAACATCCAGTCCGAGTTTTTCGCGAAGAATAAGGCGATGGAAGAGCTGGAATCCGGCGCCCAGTCGCAACAGGCAAAGACCTTGCGGTTGCGGGAAGCACGGCTTGCAAAGCAACGCGACGATCGCGCCTCGGCGATGTCTGCTCTTCTTGCGAAACGCGCCAAAGCCTGCTGATCACGGGCAAAAGGTTGCGGCCGAGGCCGATGCAGGTGGCCCGGAGACGTGGCATGCCGAGCTGCGCCGAATATCTTCTCGTGCACGAACCGCGCCGCATCGCCCTCTCCCGACGCACTTTCAAAGAAAGCTTTCGCGGGTTCAAAGGGGCGTCAACAGGCACGCGCAGAGCCGTGCTGACAGTTCACTCATACCAAAGGACGCCGTAATGGCAGAGGATACGAAGGAACTTCAGTCGATCAATACAGCATGGCAGATCGCCATCCAGGAGATTTTGCGCATGGTTATCCGAGATATGTATCATGGCGGCGGCGAGGCCTCGTTCAAGTCCCATATCAAGCGCATAGAAGAGGCCGCCGTGGACAGTATTTATACGGATTTGCGGCTGCGCGGGACGGATGAGTGGACCGAACTTCTGGTCAAAGAAAGGGCCAGCAATTTTGTCACCACGCTGCTAACCTCATTCACCTATGACCGGCCGTAAGCTCGCGACTGACGCTGACACAAGACCTCGCGGCCAACAGAGGCCTGCCGACAGTCATGTCGACCGTGGCGTTCACGGCGGCTTCGAGATCCCCGACAGTTGGCGCATTTAGACACCGGCTGATTAGACCTGCGACATCGATTGTACTTGCGCCATCGCAGTTTTTGCAGCAACGCTTGATCTCATGCTGTTGAAGAGCAGCGGCGTCCGCGAGAAATCATTCATGACTGACAGCAAAGACGAAGCGCTTTCGCCAGACGGCGTCGGCAACCTGCCCCATCTTGCGGAAGCCCTCGACGACGACCGGTTTCGACACTTTCTCGATCATGTTCCGTTTGCGGTGGCGGTTTCCGAGCTCGGCACCTGTGAGAAGCTAATCTACGTCAACCTCGAATTCGAACGGCTGACAGCGCTCACCGCCACACAGGTGGAGGGAAAGCGCTGGTCGGACATCGAGGTGAATTGCACTGCAGTCTCCGGCGAGGCAACGCTTACAGCCGCTGTGACCACGGCGGAGGAATATATTGGCGCCTTCTCGCTCGTAGCAGAACCCGAAAGCAATGTGATGATCGACGTGTGGTCGAACACGATCGTCAACGATGATGACATCCCGCTGTTTCGTCTGGTCGCCTTTGCTGCCCGCAATGAGGTGACGGGTGGCCAGAGCTTCAGCGAGCTGCTGGTCGAGAAGGATGTCCTTCTTCGAGAACTTCAACATCGCGTGAAGAACAATCTGCAGATGATAACGGCGCTGATCCGAATGGAAGCGCGTAATGCTCAAAAGAATGAGGAAAGCGAGCGGTTTGCACGTCTTGCGGGGCGGATTGAAGCCTTGGCTCTCCTCTATCGCGCACTGTCGGACGACGAGAAGGGCGCGATGATCGATCTCGGCAGCTATGTGAGCCAGATCGCCGCGTCGGTTATGGCCGCCCACGCTGTAGAAGGCATCCGGCTCGACATGAAGGTGGACACCTGGCCGGTTTCTGTGAACGTGGCGATGCCTGCCGGACTCGTCATTAACGAGCTGCTGACCAATACGTTCAAGCATGCCTTCGTAGGGCGGGATAGCGGAGAGATCACTCTGCGCTGTGTCGTCAGCGACACCGGATGCAGGATCACCGTCGCCGATAATGGGGTCGGCCTTCCTCAGGATGCAGCCTGGCCGAACCCCGGAAAACTGAGCGCAATGATCATCCAATCCCTGAAACAGAACGCCCGCGCCGAGATCGAAGTAAGCTCTTCCCCCGGCACTGGCATGAGTGTCTCGCTCGTTTTCCCAAGGATCGAAGCGGCCCAATAGCTGTGTCAGTGGCGCCGGCGCCCTATTCACGGAAACGCTAGACGCTGGGCACCATTCGCAGTTGGTTGGGGCGCGCCCGAAGAGCGCGCCTTCCGCCGATACACACTTACATCTTCGGCAGCAGCACCTTGTCGACGACGTGGATGACGCCGTTCGACTGTTTGACGTCGGCGATCGTCACATGCGCGACATCGCCGTTCTCGTCGGTCAGGGTGATCTTGCCCATATTTTCCCGGGCTTTGATCACGCAGCCGCCGACGGTCTTGATGGCGTGTGCGCCGCCGTCAGCCTTGATCATCTTGGCGACGGTCTCGGCCATCGCATCGGCGGCCACGACGTGGCAGGTCAGGACCTTGGTCAGCGTCGCCTTGTTTTCCGGCTTCAGCAGCGTCTCGACGGTGCCTTTCGGCAGGGCGGCGAAAGCTTCGTTGGTCGGCGCAAAGACGGTGAAGGGGCCTTTGCCCTCGAGTGTGCCGACGAGGCCGGCTGCCTTGACGGCAGCAACCAGTGTCGTGTGATCCTTGGAATTCACGGCGTTTTCGATGATGTTCTTGCTGTCGAACATCGCCGCGCCGCCAACCATTGGGTTCTTGGCGGCGGCAAAGGCGACAGCAGAAAGGACGGTGGCGAGCGCGAAACCGCGCAACAGGGACTTGATCATGATTTTCTCCTCACCGGACATCATCCGCGGGGCTTTATGCCTGAGCGTCGCCGGATATTTCGAACTACGGAGGTCCGCGCCGAAGAGTTTCAGACAGGAGAAAATGATTTCACGGCCGGCGCCTGATTACGGCCGGTGCACCTTGCCGCTTGCGACGATCGGGCCGGTCGCCTGTCCGGTCGGCGAGCCGCCGAAGGGTTCGAGGCTGACGGCAAGGCTTGCGCCATCCGTGACATGGTTGCGCAGTTCGGCGGGAATGACGAGCTCACCGCTTTCGCCCGGCTGAAAGACGCCGAGCGATTTTGCCAAGCCGCCGCCCGGCACGAGCCAGAGTTCCAGCGATTTCTCCTCCGGCTTGCCGGCAGCGACCGGCACGATCTTCAGCCGGCCGCTTTGCAGCTCGTAGGAGGCGCGGAGATTGATCGCGTTGTTTTCACCGGAAAGCTCGGCTACCAACGGTGCCGGCCCCTGCGGCTCAGGCACAACGCCGGAGGCGAAGATGACGGCGCTGACGGCGACGACGATGCAGGCGAAGGCCAGCGAGCGCCAGAAGACCGCCGAGTTCCACAGTCCTTGCGAGAAGGAGGCGGGTTTGCCGGCATCGCCGAACAGCCGGGACTCAATCTGCTTGAAGGTTTCCCGGCTCGGCGCAACGCCGTCATATTCGTCGTTGAAGGCGGAGAGATTGGCTTCCCAACGGCTGACGATCGCAGCAAATGGGCGATCGTGGCGCATGCGCTCTTCCACCACCCGGCGGTCCTGCAGTGACAGGACGCCCAACACATACTCGCCGGCGAGAACTTCGTCTCGGGAGCGGTCTCCCTTGCTTTTATCGGGCGATGTCATCGTTCCATGCACTCTCTCAGTTTCAAGAGGCTGCGCCTGAGCCAGGTCCGCATCGTGTTCAGCGGAACGCCAAACTGATCGGCCAGTTCCTGATAGCTCAGCCCTTCGACATAAGCCCGTTTCACGGCGACCGCACGATCAGCTTCCAACTCTTCCATGCAGGTGTCAATCCGCCTTCCTTCATCCTTCGTCACTGTCTGCCTTTCCGGGTCGGGCGCGGAATCGGCAAGATCGTAAGCGCTGTCGAGTTCGTCGGCGATGGGCTTGCGCGCGCGCAGCAAATCGATCGCCCGGTTGCGGGCAATGGCCGAAAGCCAGGCCGAGGATGAGCCCGAGGCGGCCTGGAAGCTGCGGGCACGTTGCCAGATGCTGATATAGACGTCCTGCAGCGCTTCCTCGGCTTCGGTGCGGTCCTTCAAGATACGCAGGCAGATTGCCAAAAGTTTCGGTGCGGTCTGGTTGTAGAGGGCAGCGAATGCCGTGCGGTCGCCGAGCGCGACGCGGCCGATCAGGTCCTTGATCTCATCGCCTTGCATGCCGTTCCTCATATCGTGCTTTTGCCGTACGACCGGGCCGAACTCTCGGTCTCCGTGCCACATACGAAAAACTATTGCGTTCTGGATTATTCCCTCTGTTGGAAAGTTGCGATAAAAGGCCGCGATCAATTCCTGCGGGGTTCCCATGAACGAGTCCGAAAGCGAAATCCAGGCACGTCTTCTCGCCCAAGCGCTGCCCTTCATGCAGCGTTATGAAAACAAGACGATCGTGGTGAAATACGGCGGTCACGCCATGGGCAACCCCGAACTCGGCAAGGCCTTTGCCAGTGATATCGCGCTTCTGAAGCAGTCCGGCGTCAACCCGATCGTCGTTCACGGCGGCGGTCCGCAGATCGGTGCCATGCTGAACAAGATGGGCATCGAATCGAAATTCGAAGGCGGCCTGCGCGTCACCGACCAGAAGACGGTCGAGATCGTCGAGATGGTGCTCGCCGGCTCGATCAACAAGGAGATCGTCGCGCTGATCAACCAGACCGGCGAATGGGCGATCGGCCTGTGCGGCAAGGACGGCAACATGGTCTTCGCCGAAAAGGCGCGCAAGACCATCAAGGACCCGGATTCCAACATCGAGCGCGTGCTCGACCTCGGTTTCGTCGGCGAGGTGGTCGAGGTCGACCGCACGCTGCTCGATCTGCTTGCCCGCTCGGAAATGATCCCGGTCATCGCCCCGGTCGCCCCCGGCCGCGACGGCGCGACCTATAATATCAACGCCGACACTTTCGCCGGCGCCATTGCCGGGGCGCTGAACGCCACCCGCCTGCTGTTCCTGACCGACGTGCCCGGCGTGCTCGACAAGAACGGCCAGCTGATCAAGGAGCTTTCCGTCGCCGAAGCGCATGCACTGATCGCCGACGGCACGATCTCCGGCGGCATGATCCCGAAGGTCGAGACCTGCATCGACGCGATCAAGGCCGGCGTCCAGGGCGTCGTCATCCTGAATGGCAAGACCGCCCATTCCGTCCTGCTCGAGATCTTCACCGAGCACGGCATCGGAACGCTGATCGTTCCCTGATCGAATAGCGCCGGCATTCAAGAGAGCCTCACCCTGAGGTGTCCCGAAGGGACCTCGAAGGGCGGGGCGGGTGCGCTGGCGTTTGATGCATGCAAGGAGCGGCGCTGCGGCGTGTCCTTCGAGGCTTCGCCCTTCGGGCTACGCGCCTCAGGATGAGGTGCGTTGGAGAATGCCGCGCTGAACCCTCCCAAGCCGCGATATCGCATCCGACAGGTCGCAAATCGCACGATCTAGCCTTGGCAAGGTTTCGAATCGTGCTTTAGGTTGCCCCCGAAAACTAACTGGGTTGAGCAAAAAGATGCGCCTTACAGACTGCTATAATTTTCATGATTTCCGGCGCATGGCCAAACGGCGGCTTCCCGGGCCTATCTTCGACTATATCGACGGTGCGGCCGATGATGAGGTGACCTATCGGCGCAACACGGCGGCCTTCGATGCTTGCGATCTGGTGCCCAACGTTTTGCGCGGGGTGGCCGACATCGACATGTCGGTGACCGTCATGGGGCAGAAGCTGGCGATGCCGGTCTATTGCTCGCCGACGGCGCTGCAGCGGCTGTTTCACCATCAGGGGGAGCGGGCGGTCGCGGCGGCGGCGGCCAAACACGGCACGATGTTCGGCGTCTCCTCGCTCGGCACGATCAGCCTGGAGGAAGCCCGGCAGATCAGCGCCGGACCGCAGGTCTATCAGTTCTACTTCCACAAGGACCGCGGTCTCAACCACGAGATGATGGCGCGGGCGAAAAATGCCGGCGTGCAGGCAATGATGCTGACGGTCGACAGTATTACCGGCGGCAACCGCGAGCGCGACAAGCGCACGGGTTTTGCCATTCCCTTCAAGCTCAATCTCGCCGGCATGACGCAGTTTGCGATCAAACCCTCCTGGGCGATCGACTGGCTGACGCACGAGCGCTTCCGGCTGCCGCAGCTCGAAAACCACGTCAAGATGGATGGCGGCGCGCTGTCGATCAGCCGCTATTTCACCGAGATGCTCGACCCCTCCATGTCGTGGGACGACGTGGCGGAGATGGTGCGCGCCTGGGGCGGGCATTTCTGCCTGAAGGGCATTATGTCGGTCGAAGACGCCAAACGCGCCGTCGAAATCGGCTGTACCGGCATCGTGCTGTCCAATCATGGCGGGCGCCAGCTCGACGGCTCGCGCAGTGCCTTCGATCAGCTCGCAGAGATCGTCGATGCCGTCGGCGACCGGATCGACGTGATGATGGATGGCGGCGTGCAGCGAGGCACGCATGTTCTCAAGGCCCTGTCGCTGGGGGCAAAGGCCGTCGGCCTCGGCCGCTACTATCTCTTCCCGCTTGCGGCGGCCGGACGGCCCGGCGTCGAACGGGCACTGGAGACGATGCGCACCGAGATCGAACGCGGCATGAAGCTGATGGGCTGCACCTCCGTCGACCAGTTGACGCGGAGCAATCTGCGCTTCCGGTCCTGAGCGGGATCTCGTTTTCGGGCCGCAGCCTTTCATGCGGATGCGGCCCGCAAAGATCTCAGAGCAGGCTGTAAATCGCCGCCGCTTCCTGTTTCAGCTTATCCATCATCGACCGGTAAGGCCCCGGCCCATAGCTGATGCGGCCGACGCCGAGCCGTGCCAGGGTTTTCACATCGGGGGCGCCCGCCCGCATCATGACATTGACCGGCAGCGACGATGCCGCGCAGATCTTTTCGATCAGACCGGGATCGATCAGCCCGGGCACGAAGAAGCCGTTGCCGCCGGCCGCCGCATAGGCCCTGCCCCGCTCGATCGCCTCGTCCACCAGACCGGCATGTTTTGCAAGATCGCTCTCGGCCAGGAAGAGGTCGGTGCGGGCGTTGATGAAGAAGGGGATGTCCTTGCCGTCGGCCATGGCGCGAATGGCGCGGATGCGGGCCGCCTGGCTCTCGACGGGGTAGAGCCCCTCGCCGGCAACGACCCGGTCTTCAAAATTAATGCCGACGGCGCCGGCCTCGACCAGCCTGGCGACGTTGGCCGCCGCCCCCTCGGGCTCCGCCGAATAGGCGCCTTCGAAATCGACCGAAAGCGGCAGGTCGACGAAATCCGCGATGGATTTTGCCGTCTCGACAAGCACCGACATCGGCAGCTTCTCGCCGTCGGCATACCCGTGGGCTGCGGCGACCGACCAGCTTCCGGTCGCAAGCGCCTTGGCGCCGGCCTCCGCCACAGCCTTCGCCGTGCCGGCATCCCAGATATTGTAGAGCACGATCGGATTGCCCTTCTGGTGAAGCGCGTGGAATGCCTTGGCCTTTTCAGTCTGGTTCATGCTGTCTCCTCCGTCTTTGCTTGCGTGCTGATCTTTTCTTCATGGCGCAGCAGCCATTGCTTGCGCCAAAGCCCGCCACCGTAGCCTGTCAGCGACCCGTCTGCGCCGAGGACACGATGGCAGGGCACGATGATGGCCAGCTGGTTGGCGCCATTGGCGCGGCCGACGGCACGCACCACCTCCGGCCTTTCCATCTCCCTGGCAAGATCGCCATAGGTGCGGGTCTTGCCGACAGGGATTTCCATCAGCTTTGCCCAGACATGTTTTTCGAAGGGCGTGCCGCCGAGCGCCAACGGCGTCCTGAAGAGGCTGAGCCGCCCCTCGAAATAATCCCGGATCTCCGCCCCGATCTGATCGATGACAAGGGTGCGGCCGATCGCGACCGAGGAGCGGACGCGTTTCTGCAGCGCTTCGAGCTCGGCCGGCAGCGCCTTGCGATCGTGAAATTCGAGAAGATGCAGATGCGTCTTGTCGGCAACCGCGATCATCGGCCCGAGCGGCATATCGAACCAATCGGCAAAGAGCAGTTCGCGGTTCTGCGAAAGCGCCGGCGCCTTGCCGACGAGCCGCTGGAAAGCCGAGCGGAAGCCGCTTGGCGATTCGTATCCGGCGTCAATCTGGACATCGATGACACGCGCCCCGGCGGCGAGCTGCCTGGCCGCTTCGCCGAGCCTGATGTAACGGACGATATCGTGGAAGGTCATGCCGAGCGCCCTCTTGAAGGCCGGCGCACGGTCGAGGGATCATGGCCGCGGCGCACGAGTTCGTCTTCGCTCCAGCGAACCTCCGGCTCGGCCTCGAGCCGGGCCAACAAGGCATCGACGATCGGCTCCCGCCCCGGCTGCTCCAGCGGCCTGCAGCGCCGGCAGGGACGGAAGCCGGAATGCATGCAGGCGGCGATCGTCTCGAAGAACAGGGTGTTTTCCCGCTTCGGCTTGCGCGCCGGGCAGGTCAGACGGCAGAAGACACCGGTCGTCTTCACGCAGACATGGCCTGCCCCTCGTAATCGGCGCTACGCGCGATCAAGGCTTCATAAAGCGTATCATCGTCGGGGCGTTCGAACAGCATGTCCGCTTTCTAGCATCCCGCGCCTGCCGCGTCCGCCGAAAATCGGGCGTCTATTTTATTCGGCCGCGTCGAGACTTTTAACATGGCGTTGCGGGCGCAGCATCGACTCCTCCTCGGCATCCTGCGGCGCGCCCCAGAAATTCTCGAGCGTCGGGCCGTTCTTCAGATGGCGGCGGCGGAAAAGAAATTCGAGAACCTCATGAAACCAGACGCGGCGCCCCATCTGCGTGTACCAGCGCATGGAATGGCGCTGCTCGCGGTCGCGATGAAAGAGGATGCGCATCAGCGCCTTTGGCCGCGCCTGGACCGCAACCTCGATGAGCTTGACGCAGGCGATCAGCACGAAGGGGTGGAGGTACCGCATCTTCAAGACCTGATGTTTGTAATCCCATTTGCGGATATCGCCCTCGATCACCTGCCGGTCGCGGGCGATACGGAAGAAAGGGGTCCAGCGATGCGGGGTGACATAGAGCGCCTGGATCTGGTCGGGATCGTAGGAGAGCAATTGCCGGAAGCCGCGCCAGAGATCGCTGAGCTTCTCTTCTTCGAAACCGACGACCCAGGTCGCCATCGAGAGGATGTCGTGCCGACGCAGAAGGCGGATTGCCTCCCTGTCGGTCGCCTTGGCTCCGCCCTTCTTGATCAGCGCCAGGGTTGCCTCGTCGGTATTTTCCATGCCGAGCAGCCAGCGCACGACACCGGCCTTGCGATAGAGGTGCAGAATATCGGCGTCGCGGACGATGTCATCCGCCCGCGTCGAGCCGACGATCTGCACCGGCACATTCTCGGCGATCATCGCTTCGAGGAAAGCCAGCCAGGCCTTGCGCGACGAGGTCGGGTTCTCGTCGGCGAGGTTGATGAGTTCGACACCCTGTTCGCGATAAAGCCTGGCGATCTCGCGGGCAAACAGTTCAGGCGAGCGGTGACGCCAGCGGGTCCAGAAGCCGCGCTGGCCGCAATAGTTGCAAAGATGCGGGCAGCCGCGCGAGAACTGCATAACGACCGCCCGCTTGCCACCCCAATAGCTGTAGCGGGCATGATCGATCAGTTCCCAGCCGATGCGATAGGCATCGAGATCGGCGATCGCCTGCGCCGGTTGGGTTGCCTGGACTTCGCCGTGGCCGTCGCGATAGGCGACGCCGGCAATGGATTAAGCGGACGGTTGGCGGCCAGGGCATCGGCGAGGCGCCGCATCGTTTCCTCGCCCTCCCCTCGCACGACAATGTCGAATGCCTCGGTCTCGGCCAGCACCTCTCGCCAATGGTAGGTGGGAAACACGCCGCCATAGACAATGCGGATCGAGGGATCGCAGCGCTTGACCGCTTCCGCGATTGCGCGGGCAGTAGGATGGGCCGAAGTCGAGCCGGAATGGCCGATCAGCACCAGATCAGGGCCGTTCGCCGTGATCCGGTCGGTGATTTCCGCAATGGTCAGCGGTCCGAATTCCGCATCGATGAGGCCGACATCATGACCGTCATCGATCAGGGGACCTGCGACCGAGAGAAGGCCGAGCGGTGGAAGGTGATCATCGGGAATACGGCTGCCGATCGCGGTATGCGGCGGATTGATCAGAACGATCTTCATGCGACTTTACCCTTGCGGGTCCCCTGTCTGACGCAGGCAGAAAGTCACCAGCGATCAATGGCGATATTCAGCCAGAATCTCTTTAAAGTTGTGAAAATCTGGCGGCATTTTCAAGAAGGCGACGGGAAAGCGGAAACTCGAGCAAAAGCCCTTTGGTTTCCCACGGCAGCCATGCCATAAGACCGCCATGACAAAGATCGACCGCACCCCCGAAAAAGCCGATTTCGACCACGTTACGGATTGGGTTTTCGACCTCGACAACACGCTCTATCCGCATCATGTCAATCTCTTCGCGCAGATCGACAGGAACATGACCGCCTATGTCGCCGCGCTCTTACAGATGGAGCGAGAAGAGGCGCGCAAGCTGCAGAAGCAATATTATCTCGAGCACGGCACGACGCTGCAGGGTCTGATGATCCATCACGGCATCGATCCGAACGACTTTCTCGAAAAGGCGCATGCAATCGACTATTCGGCTCTGATGCCGCAGCCGGAACTCGGGCAGGCCATCAAGGCGCTGCCGGGACGTAAATTCATCTTCACCAACGGCAGCGTCAAGCACGCCGAGATGACGGCAGGAGCGCTCGGCATTCTCGAGCATTTCGACGATATCTTCGACATCGTCGCCGCCGATTACGTGCCCAAGCCGGCGCAGGCGACCTATGACAAGTTTGCGGCGCTGAAGCGCGTCGACACGGGCAAGGCGGCGATGTTCGAGGATCTGCCGCGCAATCTGACGGTGCCGAAGGCGCTCGGCATGCAGACCGTGCTGCTCGTGCCGCGCAATCTGGAAGAGACGGTCGTCGAATGGTGGGAGAAGACGAGCGGCGAAGAGGATCACATCGATTTCGTCACCGATGACCTTGCTGCATTTCTCGGCAAGGTGACCAGATCCGGTTGACGTCACCTTACCAAAGTTTCACCCAGCTTACCGATGTTTAACTGGGTCTTTCCGGCCCGCTGCCATAGCGTCTTTCGTGAGGGGACACCTTACGAAAGGGAAACACGATGTACCGCAACAAGCTGATACTGGCAGCGCTCTCCTCCGTCCTCGTTTTCGGCGCAGCCGCCGGGACAAGCTTTGCCGCACCGGGCAACGGGCCGCGCCCGCATCATGCCGGCATGGACGGTCCGGGCCGCGACGCCTTCCTCGAAATCACCTATGTCCGCATGCTCAAGGAGTTCGACGCGAACAAGGACGGCAAGGTCTCCAAGGAGGAAGCGACCAGCGGCCTCGACAAGATCTTCGCCGCGATCGACACCAACAATGACGGCTCGCTGACCCCCGGCGAAATCCGCCAGTACCGGCAGACGCAGCTGCAGGCGATGAAAGATCAGCACAAGCAGGAGGCCGGCGACGAAAGGGACGCGAAGACTGCGTCCGACATGTCTGACGGCGAGCCCGGGCGGCCAAACCCCGGCGGGCATGACGGCCATCACTGGATGCGCCATGGCGGCAATTTCATGCGCGCCTCGATGATGATGCGCCGGGCCGACACCGACGAGAACGGCCAGATTTCCAAACAGGAAGCGGTTGCCGCCTTCGATAAGCTGTTCACCCGCATGGACCGCAACAAGGACGGCGTCATCTCGATCGACGATATGCCCGACCGGCCGCTTCTGTAAGGCTAAACCATTGCCCTCTTTCCCCGCTCCGGTGGGGAAAGAGCCATGTCAAAGCGTCGGATGAAACCATGCGACGCGCTATAACTTTTTCATTTTATGCATGTCGTAATCCCGGAACCGCTGCACACTTCCCGGCGACATGCATCAGTGCTCGTAGAAATCCTGAACGATCTTCCATGCGGCGTCGGCCGTGTCGACGAAGCTGATCAGCTTGACGTCATCAGGCGCGATCGTGCCGAATTCGGCCAATGCCTCGAAATTGATGATGCTTCGCCAGAAGGCCTCGCCGAACAGGATCAGCGGCAGGCGCTCCATGCGGCCGGTCTGGATCAGCGTCAGGCATTCGAAGAATTCGTCGAGCGTTCCGAAGCCGCCGGGAAAGACCGCGATCGCCTTGGCGCGCACCATGAAATGCATCTTGCGAATGGCGAAATAGTGGAAGTTGAAGCTGAGCTCCGGCGTCACATAGGCGTTCGGCGCCTGCTCATGCGGCAGCACGATGTTGAGGCCGATCGACGGTGCGCCCTCGTCGGCCGCGCCGCGATTGCCCGCTTCCATGACGCCGGGACCGCCGCCGGTGACGATGACATATTCCTGGAAATCGAAGCTCGCCGAATATTTCGAGCAGAGCCGGGCGAATTTGCGGGCTTCGTCATAATAGATCGACGCCGCCTCCAGATTGGCGCGCTGGATGTCGTTGCGCGCCGCCCAGGCGCTCTGGCCGGGGGCAGGAATGCGGGCGCCGCCGAACATGACGACGGTCGAGCGGATGCCGCGTTCCGTCAGCATCATCTCGGTCTTCAGCAGTTCCAGCTGCAGGCGGATCGGCCGCAGCTCCTCGCGGCAGAGGAAATCCTCGTCGACATAGGCAAGACGATAGGCCGGCGACATCGTCTGCGGCGTCTTCGGCACGGCTTGCGCCCGCTGCCTGTCGGTCGAACTGCTTTTTAGCGGGTCCCATACGCCATCCTTGCGCCTAGAACCGCCGTTTCGTCCCTTCGCCATGTCCAAATGCCTTTCAGTATTGGCAGCATCAACTGCCGGATATGTCGCTATAACGCCTTGAAACCAGATATGATCTTGTCGGAAAAATCATTCCGTTCTACGGGTGCATGCTATAGAGCAGGATATACCCACACCGATCGCATTTCAGGAGACTTCGGCGTCTCCACGATAGAGATCGAAGTTTAAGGAATTCTCATGAGCGCCACCGACCTCGCATCCCTCGAAAAAACCATCGAAACCGCCTTCGACAATCGCGACAATGTGAACATGTCGACGAAAGGCGAGGTCCGCGATGCGGTGGACGCGGCGCTCGATCTGCTTGACGGCGGCAAGGTCCGCGTGGCCGAACGCGGCACCGACGGCAGCTGGACGGTCAATCAGTGGCTGAAGAAGGCGGTGCTCCTGTCCTTCCGCCTCAATGACATGGAGGTGGTCAAGGGCGGCTCGGGCAATTCCACCTGGTGGGACAAGGTTCCCTCGAAGTTCGAAAACTGGGGCGAGAACCAGTTCCGCGCCGCGGGCTTCCGCGCCGTTCCCAACTGCGTCGTGCGCCGCTCGGCCTATATAGCGCCCAACGCCATCCTGATGCCGTCCTTCGTCAATCTCGGCGCTTATGTCGGCGAAGGCACGATGGTCGACACCTGGGCGACGGTCGGCTCCTGCGCACAGATCGGCAAACATGTGCATCTGTCCGGCGGCGTCGGCATTGGCGGCGTGCTGGAGCCGATGCAGGCCGGCCCGACGATCATCGAGGACAATTGCTTCATCGGCGCCCGGTCCGAAGTGGTCGAGGGCTGCATCATCCGTGAAGGCTCGGTGCTCGGCATGGGCGTTTACATCGGCAAATCGACCAAGATCGTCGACCGCGCCACCGGCGAGGTGATGTACGGCGAAGTGCCGCCCTATTCGGTCGTCGTCGCCGGTTCGATGGCTTCGGCCAATGCGACGATGGCAAACGGCCAGCCGGCGCCGCATCTCTACTGCGCCGTCATCGTCAAGCGCGTCGACGAACAGACCCGCTCCAAGACCGGCATCAACGAGCTGCTCAGAGATTGATGACACCGGCACATTGATCCGGTAAACAGACGGCTTCTTTTACGCGAGGCGACTCCGCCTTGCCATGTCTTTGCCATTCCCGCCGGATAGTTCGACGCCATGACCGCTACCGACCCCGTCGCCAATCTCCAGACGTTGATTCGCTGCCCGTCCGTGACGCCCGCCGAAGGCGGCGCGCTCGCGGCGCTCGACGCCATGCTCACGCCGCTCGGCTTTACCGTCGACAAGGTGACGGCACGCGAAGAGGGCACAGCCGATATCGAGAACCTCTATGCCCGCCTCGGCCGCGACGGCCCGCACCTGATGTTTGCCGGCCACACCGACGTCGTGCCGGTCGGCGACGAGGGCGCCTGGACACATCCGCCGTTTGCCGCCGAGATATCAAAGGGCGAGCTCTTCGGCCGCGGCGCCGTCGACATGAAGGGCGGCATCGCCTGCTTCGTCGCAGCCGTCGCCCGCCATATCGAAAAGAACGGCCCGCCGGCCGGCTCGATCTCCTTGCTGATTACCGGCGACGAAGAAGGTCCAGCGATCAACGGCACGGTCAAGCTGCTGCAATGGGCGGCTGAGCGCGGCGAGCGCTGGGACGCCTGCCTGGTCGGTGAACCCACAAATCCCGACAGGCTCGGCGACATGATCAAGATCGGCCGGCGCGGGTCGCTGTCGGGCAGGATCACCGTGCACGGGGTGCAGGGCCACGCCGCCTATCCGCACCTCGCCGACAATCCGGTGCGCGGCATCGTCCAGCTGACGCAGGCGCTGATGGATCCGCCCTTCGACGGCGGCACCGACGATTTTCAGCCGTCGAACCTCGAAGTGACGACGGTCGATGTCGGCAATCCTGCCACCAACGTCATTCCGGCAAAGGCATCGGCAAGCTTCAACATCCGCTTCAACGACAGCTGGACGGTCGACACGCTGCGTGCGGAAATCCTGCGGCGGCTCGATGCCGCCGCAGGCAACGGTCAACTGCGTCCGGGCCGGGAGCCGGTCAAATACGATATCGTCTGGGCCGACCGGCCGAGCCACGTCTTTCTCACCCGCAACAATGCTTTGATCGCCTCGCTGTCTTCGGCCGTCGAAAGCGTCACCGGCCGGTCGCCGGCGCTCTCGACCACCGGCGGCACGTCCGATGCCCGCTTCATCAAGGACTATTGCCCGGTCGTCGAGTTCGGCCTGGTCGGTCAGACGATGCACATGGTCGACGAGCGTGTCGCCGTTGCCGATCTGGAGACGCTGACGGCGATCTACGAGACCTTCATCGACCGCTGGTTCGCCCATGCCGGGTCTTAAGGAAGTCCAGTATTATCTGGCCGGCCTGTGGCTGCTGATCCGGATGGATCCGCGCGGCTTCCGCTTCCTCGATCTGTCGGAGCGCGGCGTCAACCGATCGTTCTGGGCGATGGCCTGGTGCCTGCCGCCTATGGGTATTTCCTGGCTGTGGTGGCGACAGGCCTTCCTGCGGTCGATGCCGCCGGAAGCCGATGTCGATTTTGCCTTCTTTATCAGGCTCGGCCTCGTCGAGGTCGCCAACTGGTTCGTGCCGCTGGTCTTTGCTGGGCTGCTGCTGCTGGCCTTCCGCATGGGCGAGCGCTTCGCCCCCGTCGTCGTCAGCGTCAACTGGCTCGGCGTGCCGCTCTCCTATATCAACGGCCTGCTGCTGGCGCTGGTGTTCTTCCTGCCCGGCACCGTCGGCCTCGTCTCGCTGCTGCTGCTCGCCTTCATGCTGGCGCAGGTCTTCGCGCTGGCACGAATCCTCCGGATGATCTGCCATGATCACGCGCTGATGGTCGGCGCGCTGACGCTGGTGCTGCTGGTGCCGTCGATGATCCTTTCGGAATATCTGCAGCACTTCCTCGGGATCTATCCCGCCTGACCCAAGCTACCGCATCGGGCCGATGCGGGCCTCATGAGAGATCGTCGTCGTTTTCGTCGGTAGGCCTGCGCCGATTGGTGATCACCTCGGGATAATCCACCTGCAGGAAATAGAGCCCGTCCGGCGGCGCCACCGGGCCGCAGGCCTTGCGGTTGCGCGCTTCGAGTGCCGCCTCGACATCGTCGGGCGTCCACTTGCCCTCGCCGGCGAGCTTCAGCGTGCCGGCGAAGGAGCGGATCTGATTGTGGAGGAAGCTCTGCGCCGTGGCACGGATTTCGATCAGCGCACCGCTGCGCGTCACGTCGAGCCGGTCGAGCGTGCGCACCGGGCTATTCGCTTGGCAATGGGCCGAGCGGAAGGTGGAGAAATCGTGCCGGCCGACCAGTCGCTGGGCGGCGGCATGCATGACCTCATGGTCGAGTGTCTTCGGCACCCACCAGGCCTTGCCGGCTTCGAGCGCCAGCGGCGCCCGGCGGCTGACGATACGGTAGAGATAATGGCGACGGAGCGCCGAGAAGCGAGCATCGAAGAATTCGGGAACCACCTCGACGTCGAGAATGGAGACGCGCTCGCCGGCAAGCCTCAGATGCGCATTCAGCGCATTCTGCAGCTGATAGGGCGACCATTCCTTGGAAAGATCGACATGAATCACCTGTCCCATGGCGTGGACGCCGGAATCGGTGCGGCCGGCGCCCCGGACCGAAACGGTCTCGCCGGTCAACGACAGCACCGCGGCTTCGAGCGCACCTTGCACCGACGGACCGTTCTCCTGCCGCTGCCAGCCGACATAGGGGCCGCCGTCATATTCGACGGTCATGCGGTAACGCGGCATCAGGAGAGCCTCGTGCCTGCGCAAAGCGGCGTGCCCCGGAGGAAATCGGCCGCTGCGAGCGGCTTGCCGCCGGCCTTCTGCAGCCTGGTCAGCCGCACTGCGCCGGAAGCACAGGCAACGACGAGATCGTCCGTCAGCAGCTCACCGGCGGCGCCCTGCCCCTCAGCCAGCTCCGAGCCCAGCACCTTTACCCGTTCCGGCCTGCCGCCGATCTCAAGCTCGAACCAGGCGCCGGGGGATGGCGCCAGGCCACGGATATGATTGTGCACATCCCTGGCATCTCTTGCGAAGTCGATGCGCGTCTCGGCCTTGTCGATCTTGGCGGCGTAAAGCACGCCGTCTTGCGGCTGCGGCGTCAGCGGCAGGTCGTTCATTTCAAGCTTCACCATGGCTTCCGCCATCGCCTTGGCGCCGACCTGCATCAGCCGGTCGTGCAATTCGCCAGCCGTCATGTTCGGGCCGATCTCGACTTCACGGGTCAGGGCGACGGCGCCGGTATCGAGACCCTTGTCCATTTTCATCACCATCATGCCGGTCTTTGCATCGCCGGCCATAATCGCCCGCTGGATCGGCGCAGCACCCCGCCAGCGCGGCAGTAGCGAGGCATGGCCGTTATAGCAGCCGTCGCGGGTGCCGTTCAAAACCGCCTCGGGCAGCAGCAGCCCGTAGGCGACGACGACGGCGACATCGGCCTTGAACGCGGCAAACCTCTCGCGCTCCTCCGCATCCCTAAAATTGATCGGCGTGAAGACCGGGAGGCCGAGCAGTTCGGCCGCCTGATGCACCGGCGATTTCTGCAGATCGAGCCCGCGCCGGCCGCCCGGCCGCGGCGGCTGCGTATAGACGGCGACGATCCTGTGGCCGGCGTCGACGAGCAGGCGCAGGGTCGGCACCGAGAACTCCGGGGTTCCCATGAAAATGATGCTAAGAGACATTCTATCTCGCCAATTGAGGATCAACCGTCTTCAAACGGGTTTACGAGCTTGAGATCAAGCCCCTCGAAATCTCTGGTGTTGCGGGTAGCGAGTGTGGCGCCATTTGCAAGGCAGATGGCGGCGATCATCGCATCCTTGGTCTCCATCGGCCGTCCCGCCTTCCTGCGCTGCGCCGCCAGGAGGCCGTAGCGATTGGCCGCGCTCAGGGAAAAACCGAGGATCCGGCCGGAAAATTCCGACTCGATCCTGTTGAAGTCGGATATCAATGTTGCCTTCCGCCTGCCATCGCCGAGAAGTTCAAGACCATAGCGCATTTCAGCGACGGCGATCGTCGTCAAGAAAAGCATCTCGACGTCGTAACCATCAAGCCAGTTCAATATCCGCTCGCTATGGGTCCTCCCCTGCAACTCGGAAATCACATTCGTATCGAGGACGATCATGTGTCGAAGCGCGGCGGTTCGCGGTCGAGTTCGTGACGAGATGCGGCGATGGCTTCCACTTCCTCATCACTCAACCTTGCATCGCTCATCAGCGAGCGCAGGCGCTGTCCGGCGGAAGCCCCCGAACGCCCGACCGCAATCTGCCGGCGGATGATTTCGATCGCCTCTTCCGAAAGGCTGCGGCCATTTCGCTGCGCGCTTTCCTGCAGTTGCCGCTTCATTGCGTCTGGAACATCGCGAATAAGCAGGTCACCCATTCGGCACCTCCATTATGATATCAGCGATATCATAATGCTTTGTCGCATCATTTTCAACGCAACGCTCAGAGCGCCTTGGATTTCGCCGCCTTGGTGAACTTCTTGATCACCATCTCCCGCTTCAGCCGCGAGATATAATCGATGAACAGCACGCCGTTCAGATGGTCGATCTCGTGCTGCAGGCACGTGGCGAGCAGGCCGTCGGCTTCCACCGTCTGTTCCTTGCCGCTGCGGTCGAGATATTTGACCGAGACGACAGCCGGACGCTCGACCTCGGCATAATAATCCGGAATCGACAGGCAGCCTTCCTCATAGATCGAGCGTTCGTCGGAGGATTTGACGATCTCGGGGTTGATGAAGACCTGCGGCTGCTTTTCCTCGCCTTCGCGCGACACATCGATGACGAGCATGCGGCGCGGCACGCCGATCTGGACGGCGGCAAGGCCGATGCCGGGCGCGTCGTACATGGTTTCCAGCATGTCGTCGGCAAGGCGCTGCAGGTCGGCATCGACCCGCTCGATCGGCTGGGAGAGCTGGCGGAGAATGGGGTCGGGAAGTATGATGAGTGGCTTGATGGTCATGGGCGTTCCCATAACCCATCTTTTCCCACTATGGAATTATCCGGCAGGCGGGGATTGCTGTTTTTTGCATCCCCGCCCGGAATTCCGCCATATTTGTCTCACGCCGCCTGGCGGGCAGCAATGACCGAACGGCCGTCCGGCCTTGCCCGGAAGCGCTGCACAGCGCGATCAGGTTCTCCACCTCGGCCGCGATTTTCGGCTTTGCGAACAAGACGCGCGGCCTCGGAAGATATTCAGGATCGCCGATTTCGTTCACGTTTTGATCTATATGTTGCCGCATCTTCTGTTATGGTTGCGCCATGACCGTCACTTCCGAATCGCTCGCAGCTTCCGTCGCCTCCATCAGCCCGGCCATGCTGGCGCTGGCCGGCGGCGTTCTTGCAGCCCTCATCCTGCTGGTGATCGTGCTTTTTCTGCGCGCCGCCGGCCTTCGCCGCGAACAGGCGGAGGAGGCGGATCTGCGCGCCAGGGAAAGTGCGATGCGCATGGCCGAGCTTTTGAAGATCCAGGCGGAGATGCAGGGCCGCATCACCGCCATGGCCGAGGTCTTCGGCGCGCGGCAAAGCGAACTCAATCAGTCGATCAACCAACGCCTCGATGGCATGTCGCAGCGCATGAGCTCGACGATCACCGAGCAGACCAAATCGACGCATGAGGACCTGCAGCGGCTGCAGGAGCGGCTGGCCGTCATCGATGCCGCCCAGAACAATATCCAGACGCTTGCCAAGGATGTGGTCGGGCTGCAGGCCATTCTTTCCAACAAGCAGACGCGCGGCGCCTTCGGCCAGTCGCGGATGGAAACGATCGTCGCCGACGGCCTGCCGATGGGCGCCTATGCCTTCCAGCAGACGCTGTCGAACGGCTCGCGGCCGGATTGCACGATCCGCATGCCGAACGGCGCGCCGCCGCTCGTCATCGACGCGAAATTCCCGCTCGAAGCCTGGAACGCCATTCGCGACGCCGGCAGCCCCGAGGCCGGCAAGCTCGCCGGCCAGCAGTTCCGCCGCGACATGGAAATCCATATAAGGGATATTGCCGAGAAATATCTGATTCAGGGTGAAACCCAGGATACGGCCTTTCTCTTCGTGCCGTCCGAATCGATCTTTGCCGAACTCCACGAAAATTTCGAGCCGGTGGTGCAGAAGGCACACCGGGCGCGCATCGTCATCGTCTCGCCGTCGCTGCTGATGCTGTCGATCCAGGTCATCCAGGCCGTGCTGAAGGACCAGCGCATGCGGGCGCAGGCGCATCTGATCCAGGGCGAGGTCGCGGCTCTGATGGACGATCTCGGCCGTCTCGACGAGCGGGTGCGCAAGCTGCAGGGCCATTTCGCCATGGCGCAGAAGGATATCGACATGGTTGTCACATCAGCCGACAAGCTGACCAGGCGCGGCGCCAAGATCGAAGCGCTGGAATTCGAGGCGGGCGGCGATATCAGGCCGGCCCGCGACGACGAAGCCCCGGCCAAATCGGTGGAAAGCCGCACCGGTCTTCTCAAGCTTCGGGTGGTTGACGAGGAGTGACCGCTTCGGGCAGTGTCTGCCCCGCATTTCAGACAAGAGTTGGAGCATGACGTCGCCGGCATGTTCCAAAGGACGGGACATCCTCATGATCACAGTTTTCGGGTCCATCAACATGGATCTCATCGCCACGACAGGCCGCCTGCCGAAGCCCGGCGAGACGGTGGCCGGCAATAGCTTTGCCACGGCCGCCGGCGGCAAGGGCGCCAATCAGGCGCTGGCGGCGCGGCGCGCCGGCCGCTATGTGCATATGGTCGGCGCCGTCGGCAAGGATGGCTTTGCCGCCGACGCGCTCGCCCTGCTCGATGACGCCGGAACCGACCTCTCCCTCGTCAAACATGTCGACGGCCCCACCGGCACGGCGCTGATCCTCGTCGGCGGCGATGGCGAGAACATGATCGCCGTGGTCCCCGGCGCCAACGGCCGGGTGACGGCTGCCGATGCCGAGACCGCGGTCGGCAGGATGAGCGAAGGCGATATCCTCATGCTGCAGCTCGAAGTGCCGGTCGATGCCGTTGAACGTGCACTCTCGGCTGCCCGCGCCAAGGGCGTCACCAGCATCCTCAACCTGGCGCCGCTGATTGCCGATGCGCCGCGTCTCGGGCGCCTGGCCGATATCGTCATCGCCAACGAAACCGAGTTCGAGCGGCTCGCCGGACAGGACGGCATGGACGCCGAGGCACGCGAGGCGGCCCTTCACCGCCTGCACCAGGAGACCGGCCAGACGTTGATCGTCACACTCGGCGGTGATGGTGTCATCGCCATTCGCGACGGCGTTATTTCCAGGGCGCAAGGCCTGAAAATCGAACCTGTCGATACCGTCGGTGCAGGAGATACCTTCTGCGGCTATTTCACCGCCAGCCTCGACGAAGGCCTCGATTTTGCCTCGGCGCTGCGCCGCGCGGCCGTCGCCGGCTCGCTCGCATGCCTCAAGGCGGGGGCGCAGCCTTCGATCCCGTCAAGCAAGGACGTCGCGGACAGAATATAGTTTCAGTCTCTTTGCGAAGCCGCCGAGAAAACCCGTTAGTTTTAAGGGAATTTCTGCGGCTTTCCTTGCCTCGACCATTCGAGTTTCATTCAAATTTAAGGTATTTCCGGCGATCTTCCTCATGGTCGCCGGCGCCCTTCGTTTTTGCAGCCGGCCGCCAGTTCAAAGTGCTGCAGCGTCACGTGGTGTCTTGAAAGACGCGCGCCGCTGCAGGCGGCTGCTCCATGACGGGGCGATGCCTTCGCTCCTATCGCCGGAGAATGCCCGTTCGGCGTATCCTTGCCCGAGGACCCCATGTTTATTTTTCGCATGAAATCGCTTGCGGCGAAACTTCTCGTCATCACCGGCATCGCCATCGCGCTTGTTCTCATCGTCTCGAACTTTTTTCTCATCGGCCAGACACGGGATCGCGTCCAGACGCTGACGATGGATCAGGCCAACCTCGAGGCGAAATCGATCGCCAACGAAATCGCCGCCAATGTCGGCGAACTCGCCAGTGCCGCGCGCACTATGTCGGGCGTGATCGGCCGCGGCCATGAGGGCAAGTCGCTCGACCGCAAGGGCATGATCAATGTGCTGAAGGCCAATCTCGAGCAGAACGCCTTCGCCTTCGGCAGCTGGTTCTGCGAGCAGCTCGGCGCGCTCGACGGCAAGACCACCGAAATCGCCAACAGTAATGACGAAGGCACGAACAAGAACGGCGCCTTCACGCCTTACTGGTCGAAGACCAAGGATGGCGGCGTCCAGTACTCGACCTTCGACAATGATTATACCGCCGAATGGTGGAAGCTCGCCGCCGACAGCGGCAAGGGCGCGATCACCACGCCTTACCTTGCCGAGGGAACCGATGTCCCGACGCTGCTGACCTCGATCGCCTATCCCGTCACGGCGGGCGGCAAGATGATCGGTCTCGCCGGCGTCGACATTTCGCTGAAGTCGCTTACCGACAAGCTGCAGGCGCTGCATCCTTTCGACTCCGGCCGCGTGACGCTGCTGTCGCAGGCCGGCAACTGGATCGTCGCCCCGACCCCTGACCTGATGACCAAGCAATATGACGGCGAAGGCGCCGACGTCGTCAAGGCGGCGCTGTCGAACAAGCAGCCCGGCCTCGTCAGGAACCTCGCCTATGACGGCCTCGATCCCTTCGACCGCGTCGTCTATCCCTTCGCCGTTCCCGGCGTCAACGCCACCTGGGTCGTGCTCGTCGATGTCCCGCACACCGCGATAAACGCGCCGGTTAACGACCAGACCTACATGATGATCATCAACGGCCTGATCGTGCTCGGCGCGGTTATGCTTGCGCTCTATTTCGCCGTCCGTTCCCTCGTTCAGCGGCCGCTCGGCGGGCTGGTGGCCAGCGTCAAGGCGCTGAGCGACGGCCAATATGAGGAGCCGGTCGCAGCTCAGGATCGGAGCGACGAGGTTGGTTCGGTCGCCAAGGCGCTCGAAGGCTTCCGCTTTGCGCTCGCCGATACAAGGCGCCTCGAAGACGAGGCTGCCAGAGAGCGGCAGGCGGCGGAGGCCGAGCGCGGCCGCTCGGAATCGGAACGCCAGGAATCGGTGTCGCTGCAGCGCCGTATCGTCTCGATCGTCGGCGCCGGCCTTTCCGAGCTGTCGCGGGGCAATCTCGGCCACCGCATCACCGAGGACTTCCCCGGCGAATACGGCAAGCTGAAGCAGGATTTCAACGCGGCGCTTGCTAGCCTCGAAGAGACCATCAACACCATGAGCCTCAGCGTCGCCAATATCGGCTCCGGCACCGGCGAGATCAGCAACAGCGCGTCCGACCTCGCCAAGCGCACCGAACAGCAGGCGGCAAGCCTGGAGGAGACGGCGGCCGCGCTCAACGAGCTCACCGCGCAGGTCGATTCCAGCGCCGATAATGCCCGAACGGCGGCCGACAACGTCAGCCTCGCCTGCCAGGACGCCGAAAGGTCCGGCGAAGTGGTGCAGAAGGCGATCGCCTCGATGCAGGGGATCGAACAGTCTTCGACGGAGGTATCGCGGATCATCGGCGTCATCGACGAGATCGCCTTTCAGACCAATCTGCTGGCGCTGAATGCCGGCGTCGAAGCGGCGCGGGCCGGTGAGGCCGGCAAGGGTTTTGCCGTGGTCGCCCAGGAAGTGCGCGAACTCGCCCAGCGCTCGGCCAACGCCGCCAAGGAGATCAAGACGCTGATCAACACCTCGGCCGTCCAGGTCAAGGAAGGCGTCGATCTCGTCGGGCGCGCCGGCGGCACGCTGCACAAGATCGCCGAACAGGTGATGGGCATCAACGACCTCATCCGGCAGATCTCGGCCTCCGCCAGCGAACAGGCCGTGGGGCTGAAGGAAATCAACCAGGCCATGAACCAGATGGACCAGGTGACGCAGCAGAACGCGGCGATGGTCGAGGAAGCAACCGCCGCCAGCGTAGCGCTCAACGACGAGGCACAGACGCTGAAAGCGCTCGCCACACGCTTCCGGGTCTCCGGTTCGGGCAACGCCGCTCAGCTCACCGCCGTCGCCCAGCAGATGCGCGCGCCGGCAACCTCAGCCGCTTCGCCCAGGACCGCAGCCCCGGCAGCCCGCCGACCGGCCGCGCCATCGCACGGCTCCGCCGCCTTGGCGCAGGACAATTGGGAAGAGTTCTGATCGTTCCGTTCCGTCTATAATGAAAAAAGGCGCCTGCGAAATCAGGCGCCTTTTTTGTCAGGAATAGACGCAGTTCAGGCCGCGTTCGAGGTCTGCTCTTCGTTGAGGAAGGCGTAGATCGCCGAGGCGGAATCGGTGGCGCGCAGCTTTGCCACGAGATCGTGATCACGCAGGACGCGGGCGATGCGCGACAGCGCCTTGAGATGATCGGCGCCGGCGCCTTCCGGCGCCAGCAGCAGGAAGACGAGATCGACCGGCTGGTCGTCCAGCGCCTCGAAATCGACCGGCTGCTCCAGCCGGGCGAAGATGCCGACGATCGAATGAATGTTCACCAGCTTGCCGTGGGGAATGGCGATACCGTTGCCGACGCCGGTCGAGCCCAGGCGTTCACGCTGCAGGATGACGTCGAAGATCTCCCGTTCGGAGAGCCCGGTGATCCTTGCGGCTCTTGCCGCCAATTCCTGAAGCAACTGTTTCTTGGAATTTACTCTGAGGGCGGGAATGATCGCATCCTGATGGAGCAAATCTGCCAATGCCATTTCTTTTTCCTTCTGTCGCCGGGATCAGATGTGCGGGGAAGCGGCGGCGATACCGCCGCTTACCGCCCTGATCTCAGCCTTTGATATTGGCCGAATCGATCCAGCCAATATTCCCGTCGTGGCGACGGTAAACAATGTTCAGATGTTCCTTGCCGGGGCTGCGGAACAGGAGAAGCGGCTCGTCGGTCATGTCGAGCGCCATCACGGCGGTGGCGACCGACATGGTCTTCAGCTGCTTCGTGCTTTCAGCGACGATCGCCGGGGCGAAATCGTCGGGAATTTCATCCTCGTGATCAGGAACGGAGTCCATGACCGTGTAGGAGACTTCTGCAAAACCATTCAGGTGGTTTCCGGCATGATGGTCCTTCAGCTTGCGCTTGTAGCGGCGCAGACGCTTCTCGATGCGCTCGGAAGCGGCGTCGAAGGCAAGCTGCGGATCGGTTGCTTCGCCGGCGGCATGCAGCACCACCCCGCTGTCGAGATGAAGCTTGCAGTCTGCCGAGAAACGAGAACTCGCCTTTTCCACGGTCACCTGGCCGGAATACCCCCCGTCGAAGTATTTCGTGATGGCCATACCAATTTGGTCCTCGATCTTTTGACGGAACGATTCACCAATTTCCATATGTTTCCCGGATACACGCACACTCATGGAGTTTCCCTTCTTATGGTCGTTTGCGGGTATCAGTTTACGCCAAGCCTCAGGTTCATCCAAGCACTTCGCGCAATCTCAAGCAAGATCGGCGTGGGCCTGCGGGCCCTCGGTGCCCTTGGGATGATGGGGATACCTTCAAAAGGCGCTCACGGCGTCGATTGCGGCGGGCTTCTAGCCAGAGCTTACCAAAAAGTCAATAGGGCGGAAAATCGCCTGCGCCGATGCGCGGGAAACGTGCGGAGGATTCCTTGCCGACAGGCGCCCCACGCCGATCACCGCTTAGGTGGCTTTCAACGCTTCGCGCTTAAGCTGTGCCGCCTTACGGGTAACATTATGGCGGTGATCACTGCTGGCCGGCTGGCGTCGACGGCTGCCCCTCACCCTAACCCACCGGGGTCGAGGCCGCGGCTCGACCCGGTTGGTGGCGGGCGGCGATCTCTTAGAGTGACAATTGAATTGTCTAAACGCTGAGAAACGTCTGATACCAGTAGAATCAACGCCGTGCAGCGAGTCCACCAAATTCGGACGGCTGGCGATGCGGTTCCGACCGAGCCCGGCACTTGGATGAGACCCGCGTCAGAAGCCCGCAACCTTGGCCAGCGCCCGCTTCTCGCGGCGGCGTTGGACCGAGGAGGCGATGTTCATCGCTTCCCGGTATTTCGCCACCGTGCGGCGGGCGAGATCGATGCCGCCCTTCTTCAGCATGTCGACGATATCGTCATCGGAGAGCACCGCGTCCGGGCTCTCCTGCATGATGAGGGCGCGGATCTTGTGACGCACAGCCTCGGCCGAATGGCTGTCGCCGCCTTCGACGGCGCTGATCGACACTGTGAAGAAATATTTGAGCTCGAAAAGGCCGCGCGGCGTCAGCATGTATTTGTTCGAGGTGACGCGGCTGACGGTGGATTCGTGCATCTTGATCGCCTCTGCCACCGTCTTCAGGTTCAGCGGCCGCAGGTGGTCGACGCCGTTGAGCAGGAAGGCATCCTGCTGGCGGACGATCTCGCTCGCCACCTTCATGATCGTCTTTGCCCGCTGATCGAGGCTGCGCGTCAGCCAGTTGGCGCTCTGCAGGCACTCGGAAAGGAAGGCATGATCCTCACCGTTCCTGGTCACGCGCGAAAAATAGGACTGGTTGACCAGCACGCGCGGCAGCGTATCCGGATTGAGCTCGACCAACCAGCCGCCGTCCGCGGAGGGCCTGACGACGACATCGGGCATGATCGCTTCGGAAACACCCGCCTCAAAGCCGCTGCCGGGCTTCGGATTAAGCTGGCGGATTTCACCGAGCATGTCGAGAAGGTCTTCCTCGTCAACGCCGCAGAGCCGCTTCAGCGTGGCGAAATCGCGCCGCGCCAGCAGTTCGAGATTGTCGACGAGCGCCTGCATGGCAGGGTCGTAGCGGTCCTTCTGCCTGAGCTGGATCGCCAGGCATTCGGCCAGGCTGCGGGCG
This sequence comes from Rhizobium sp. H4, assembly GCF_003013335.1. Lineage (NCBI taxonomy): Bacteria > Pseudomonadati > Pseudomonadota > Alphaproteobacteria > Hyphomicrobiales > Rhizobiaceae > Rhizobium > Rhizobium sp. H4. The sequence goes on along the minus strand of NZ_PSOW01000015.1, from coordinate 38,286 downwards.
AAAACACCCGGCGGATCGAGTGTCTGGAGGGCGGCAAGCACGTGTTCGACCTGTTCGACGCTCGTGCCGAGCCGCTCGCCGGTCTCGACGAGATCGGTCTGGAGATAGCCGGCATCGTCGAGTTGATCGATGAAATTCTGCGCGATCAACCGGTCGGTCATGTCAGGCAGGACGAAGGGGATCTGCTGAGCGAGATGGTCGCGCAGCGACAGCTGGCCGGCGACGAAATCGTCGAGATCATAATCGGCGCCCTCGGTGCTGCCCGGCATCGACTTCCACTGGCCGACAAGCTCGGGCGCATCGAGGCGCTGCGGGCCGCCGTCATCGGGAAAGACATTGGTATAATTGGCGTCGAGCTCGTCGTTCAGCCGGCCGGTGCTCTCGCTGCCGCCATTGTCGTACCAGTCGCTGGAGAGCGCCTCAGCGCGATTGTCGGCGCCGTCGTCAGAGCCGGCATCTTCCGGCGGCTGGCCGAACGGCTCGTCCTCGCCGGCACCCCGTTCGTCACCCGCTTCGCCGTCGTTAGACGGGAATTCGAGCAGCGGGTTCTTTTCCACTTCCTGGGCGATGAACTGATTAAGCTCGAAATGCGTCATCTGCAGCAACTGGATGGATTGCATCAGTTGCGGCGTCATCACCAGGGACTGGCTCTGGCGCAGGAAAAGATTGGCGGACAGTGCCATGACGGACGCGAAACTCCCCTCAATTCCTCCGGGAAACCGCGTCCAGTTAACGCCTCGGGCCACGGAAATCCAGTTGGCCCAAAAATTGCTTTTTTATCTCATTTGGTCAAGCGGAACTAAGCGACAAGGTGAATTTCCGCGCCGGCGAGAGCATGACGGATGCCGATTTCAGGCCGTTTTAGCCCAAAATCAGCCTGATCCAGCGTCAGAGGCTGAATTTGTCGCCGAGATAGAGCCGGCGCACTTCCGGATTATTGACGATATCGTTCGCCCGGCCATGGGTCAGCACTTCGCCGGCATGAATGATATAGGCGCGGTCGATGAGACCGAGGGTCTCGCGCACATTGTGGTCGGTGATGAGAACACCGATGCCGCGCGCCGTCAGGTGATGGACGAGGTTCTGGATGTCGGCGACCGAGATCGGGTCGACACCGGCAAATGGCTCGTCGAGCAGCATGAAGGTCGGGTCGGTCGCCAGCGCACGGGCGATTTCGAGACGGCGGCGCTCGCCGCCGGAAAGAGCGACGGCAGCACTCTTTCTGAGCTTCTGGATATGAAATTCCTCCAGCAGCTCGTTCAGCTTCTGCTCGCGCTCGGCCTTGTCCTTGACATGCACTTCAAGGACGGCGCGGATGTTTTCTTCCACCGTCAGCCCACGAAAGATCGAGGCTTCCTGCGGCAGATAACCGACGCCGAGGCGGGAGCGGCGGTACATCGGCATGGTCGTGACGTCGTTGCCGTCGATTTCGATCGTGCCTTCATCCACCGGCACAAGGCCGGTAATCATGTAGAAACAGGTCGTCTTGCCCGCACCGTTCGGACCGAGAAGGCCGACGGCCTCGCCACGGCGCACCACCAGCGAAACGCCGTTGACGACGCGACGCGTCGCATAGGTCTTCGTCAGACCGCGGGCGATCAGCGTTCCCTGATAGCGACTCTTGTCGGCGGCACCCGCAGCTTGTGGCTCGGGCTGGCCGAACATGGTGGATAGCGATGATAATTTCACGTGGGAGGCCGGTTCAGTTCTGCTTCTGCGAGTTCGGCTGCGATTTCGGATCGAGCTGAATCTGGACACGCCCGCCGCAGCTTTCAAGCTCCGCCCGGCCGGTTTGCATATGAACGGTCAGCTTACAGCCGGTGAAGACGTTCGGCCCATCCGAAAGAATAACCTTGTTTCCCTGGTCCGCCGTGAGGATGAACGTCTGCGCGGCCATGTCAAAACTGCCGTCATCAGCCGTCGCCGTCTGCGTGCCCGAGACCAGGTAGACCTTGTCCGTCACCAGGATCTTGTCGATATCGGCGCTTCCCGATGCCAGCGAGGCCGACTGCTCCGGTTTGGCTTCGGGTTGCGCCGCCGCGTCGGCGCCCGGCTTTGCCGCCTTGTCCTTGTAATAGACGGTCATCTTTCCGGACTGCAGCGTTGTTGTGCCCTGGACGACCTTGACATTGCCGGTGAAAAGGGCCGTGTGCTCCTGGTCGTGGATCTCCAGCTTATCGCTTTCGATTTGGATCGGCTGGTCGTTGGAAAGCTTCATGCCCGACATGGTCGTCGACTGTGCGCCCGCGCCCGCGGCCGTCAGAATAAGGGCAAATGCGCCGGCAATGAATGCTACGCCAGTCTTGCAAGCTGAAATGCGACAATCTTTTGTCATGGTGACCCGGCTGGTTAGGTGCCCTGTTTATGGATGGTGGATGGATCGACATTCATGCGAACATTCCCCTCGAATGTGATCACCCGCCCCTTATCTGTTATCTCAAGCGTCTTCGCAACAATGGAGGCATTATCCTTGGTGATGGTGACGGGGTCGTCGCTGCGCATGTTGCCGCCCTTGATATCGAGCCGGGCGGACTGGAATTGCGCGTTGAGGCCGCTGCTCAGCACCAGGGTGAAGGGAGCCGTCATATGCAGATTGTCGGTGGCGCGGTTGTAATCGGCGGTCGAGGCGACGACGCGGGCGATCAGGCCGTCATTCATCGGCACGGCGGCCTTGATGGTCTCCAGCGTGATGAAATCGGGATTACGGATATCCTGCAGCGCCCGTTCGGCGAGCATCGAATAGTTGATGCCGTCGGAATTGCGGCCGGCGATCGCCGGCTTTTCCATCACGACCTTGCCGTTCTCGATCTTGGCGCCTTCGAACTTGACGTTTTCGGGCAGGTAGATGCTGACCAGCGCCACCGCCGTGAGGCCAGCGGCGACGATGAGGGCCGCCACCGGCAGCAGGATCTTCAGCCGCCGCACCCGGGCGGAATGGAACAACGCGTCGCCATAGGCGCTCCTGCCGGAGCCCGCATAGGCGGCCTGTCCGTTGTTCTTCAGGGTATCGAGCATAGGTCTCGTTCCATGTGCGGTGATCGCCGCGCCTTCGTAACAAAGCCGGCCGCCAATCACAGTTCGTTTCGCATTATTACATTGGCTTGCCAATATGGAATTTTTTCTGCAACAAGCAACAAAATGGAAAAACATTAAAAAGTGGCATTCGTACGCGCCGCTGCCATCTATTTCACCGACGACCGGCGCCATGCCGACGCCGGGCCAGTGCTGGAGGTACCTCATGGACAGTTCGATCATCGCCGATCGCCGGCGGCTGCGCCGCAAGCTCGGCTTCTGGCGCATCGTCGCGGTGGCCCTCGTCGTGGCGCTTGGTCTGGCCTTCTACGGCTTCGCCTTCGGCGGTGCCGGAACCGAGCGCCCGCATATCGCCCATGTGACGATCTCCGGACTGATCGTCGATGACGACGAGCTTCTGGAGCGATTGAAGAAGGTCGAGACCAGCGATCAGGTGAAGGCAGCGGTAATTTCGATCTCCTCGCCCGGCGGCACGACCTATGGCGGCGAAAAAATCTTCAAGGCGATCCGTGCCATATCGGCCAAGAAGCCCGTCGTCTCGGACGTACGCACGCTTGCCGCCTCGGCCGGCTATATGGTCGCCACTGCCGGCGATACGATCATTGCCGGCGACAGCTCGATCACCGGCTCGATTGGCGTCATCTTTCAATATCCGCAGATCCAGCCGCTGCTCGACAAGATTGGCGTGTCGCTGCAGGAGATCAAATCCTCGCCGCTGAAGGCCGAGCCCTCGCCCTTCCACGAGGCGAGCGAGGAAGCCAAGGCGATGATCCGCAACATGGTGGTCGACAGCTACAACTGGTTCGTCGACCTGGTCGCCGACCGGCGCAAGCTGCCGCGAGAGGAGGCGCTGAAGCTCGCCGACGGCACGATCTTTACCGGCCGGCAGGCACTCCAGGCGAAGCTCATCGATACGATCGGCGGCGAGCCCGAAATCCGCGCCTATCTCAAGTCCCGCGGCGTCGATGCCGATCTGCCGATGGTGGACTGGGACAAGAAGAGCAACACGCCCTTTCTGCTCGCTGGGGCTGTTTCGCGGTTGATTACGATCCTCGGTTATGATGATCTCGTCAAAGGCCAGGATATTAATGGAATCCTACCCCCAAAGTTGCTTCTTGACGGGCTGCTTTCAGTTTGGCAGGTTGGCCACGATTGATAAGAAATCAATAATTTAAGGGGGCGACTGTGATCAAATCCGAACTGGTGCAGATTGTTGCGGCACGCAACCCGCATCTCTATCACCGCGACGTCGAAAACATCGTCAACGCGGTTCTCGACGAGATCACCGATGCACTGGCCGCGGGCAACCGCGTCGAATTGCGCGGCTTCGGCGCGTTTTCGGTCAAGAACCGCCCCTCCCGCTCCGGGCGCAACCCGCGCACCGGCGATACCGTCTTCGTCGAGGAGAAGTGGGTTCCCTTTTTCAAGACCGGCAAGGAGCTGCGCGAGCGGCTCAATCCCGGCCAGGCCGACGAAGAGGATTGAGCAGCGCAGGCTGTCTGCGGCGAAACCGCACTTGAACTCGACGGCGGTTTTCCTATTCTGCTGACGCATCGGCCCGAAAATCGGAAGCGATTTTCGGGCCGATGCGTAGATACAAAACGCCGCGCATGGAGACCTCAAATGGCCAAGAAGATCGTCAACCTCTTGATTCTGCTGCCGCTCGGCGTCATTCTCATCGTCTTCTGCGTCGCCAACCGGCAGAGCGTCACCCTCGCCTTCAATCCGTTCCGGCCTGACGATCCGGTGCTTGCGGTTTCGGCGCCCTTCTTCGTCTTCCTGTTCATCGCGCTGATCGCGGGCATGCTGATCGGCTCTGCCGCCACCTGGTTCACCCAGGGCAAACACCGCAAACGGGCCCGCACAGAGGCCAAGGAAGCCATTCGTTGGCAGGGAGAGGCCGACCGCCACCGGACGCGCGCCGAAGATATCGCCGGCCAGCTGCCGTCGCGGTAATGTTGTTGCCGGCGCGTCAAACCGGCAAGAAGCTCAGCTCCTCATAATCCCCCTCCGGCGACGCGCCGTTGCCGGTCACCTGGAAACCGTGCGAGAGGTAGAAGGCCTTCGCTCGCCGGTTGTTCACCAGGCATTTCAGCCGGTATTTATGTTGCGGCCATTCCGGCAGCGCCTGCAGCAGCGCCTTGCCGGCACCGAGACCCTGGAATTCCGCTCTTATGTAAAGCATGTGGATGAAATCGTCTTCCGGCCAGAGCGACAGGAAGCCGGCAAGTCTGCCATCGGCATGCTCGCAGACGAGGATCGTTTCGCCACTGGTATGGGCGGCAAAATCCTCGCGATGGAATTTGCCGGGATCGACCCAGACGAATGTCTGGCGCCGAACGGACAGATAGATATCCGCGAGCATGTCCTGGTCTTCTGCCCGCGGCGGCCTGATGGTCCACGTCATGATGAGCCCTTAAACCAAGCTCCTGCCGGCGCCAAGTTCACAGCGAACGGCACTCAATCGGCCACCATTTTTGCAACGACGGCGGCATTGAAATCGGAGAAGAAACCTTCGGCCAGCCTTTGCGAGGTCGAATCGAGCAGGCGCGCGCCGAGTTGGGCGAGCTTGCCGCCGAGTTCGGCCCTGCCCCGGTAATGCAGGATCGTCTCCGCGCCCCGCTCTTCGAGCACGACATCGGCGGCTCCCCTGGCGAAGCCGGCAAGACCACCCTTGCCTTCGGCGGACAGCGTATAACTTCTCGGCGCATCGACATTGGAAAGCGTCAGCAGGCCATGGAAAGTAGCCGACAGCAGGCTGAACTTGACCTTGATCGTCGCCTCGAAGTTTTCCGGCGACAGCCGCTCGATATTTTGGCAGCCCGGAATGCAGCCGCGCATGATCTCGGGATCGTTGAGCGCCGCCCAGACGACGTCCCGCGGCGCGGCGATGCGTTCTTCGCCGGTGAAATCCATTCGACAGCCCTATCTCCGATTCGCCTATCTTATCCCAGTGGGAAGGCCTTTTGCCAAGGCGCAGAGGAATGTTATCTGCCAATCCCGAGCAGGCAATAGGCGGCGCGGCATTCTCTAAGGCTCCTCATCCTGAGCCGCAGTCCGTGTCCGCTGCCCTTCCGCGCATGCACGTCCAGTCAAAGCTATGCTGATATTTTGACTACGCGCGCCTCAGACGGCTTGAAATAGACGCCCGCGCCGACACGCAGTTGATCCGGCACGGTTTTCTAGGCTACTGCATAATTCAAAGGGTGCGGCAGAGGACGCAGCCCCGTCAACATACCCCGATAGAGACGCGGAAGAGCACGTTGAAACAAAGAGAACGCCGGCCGGGCCAGAAGAAAACCTCCGGTCCTTCCGGCGAAAGCCGCAGGGACGACCGGGGCGGACGGCCGCCGAAGCCGGTTGCGCGGCCTGCGGCCAGCCGCGAGACGGTGCGCGAAGCTGCCGTGCCTGCCGCCGTCGAGCGTCCGTTGACGGCGCGCAGCGGCGAACGTCCGGCCGAGCGCGTACCTGTCATTCTCGACTCGCTCGGCGCCGGCGATTTCCACCTGATCGACAGCGGCGATGGCCAGAAGCTCGAGCAATACGGCCCCTATCGCATCATCCGGCCGGAGGCCCAGGCGCTGTGGCAGCCTTCGCTGCCCTCTCATGTCTGGGAAAAGGTCGATGCCGTCTTTACCGGCGATACCGATGAGGAAGGCACCGGCCGCTGGCGCTTCCCGAAGGCCGCACTCGGCGAGACCTGGCCGCTCAACCTGCTCGGCGTCGATTTCCTCGGCCGCTTCACCTCCTTCCGCCATGTCGGCGTTTTCCCCGAGCAGATCGTCCACTGGAGCTGGATGAAGGACCAGGTCGAAAAAACCGGCCGACCGCTGAAGGTATTGAACCTCTTCGGTTATACCGGCGTCGCCTCACTGGTCGCCGCCGCGGCGGGCGCCGAGGTTACCCATGTCGACGCTTCGAAAAAGGCGATCGGCTGGGCACGCGAAAACCAGGCGCTCGGACGCATGGAAAAGCTGCCGATCCGCTGGATCTGCGAGGATGCGATGAAATTCATCCTGCGCGAGGAGCGCCGCGGCAGCCAGTACGACATCATTCTTACCGATCCGCCGAAATTCGGCCGCGGCCCCAATGGCGAAGTCTGGCATCTCTTCGAGCATCTGCCGCTGATGCTCGATGTCTGCCGCGCGATCCTGTCACCGAAGGCGGCCGGCCTCGTGCTGACGGCCTATTCGATCCGCGCCAGCTTCTATTCGATCCACGAGCTGATGCGCGAGACGATGCGGGGTGCGGGCGGCGCGGTCGAATCCGGCGAGCTGGTGATCCGCGAGGCCGGCCTCGACGGCAAAACGCCGGGCCGCGCACTTTCCACCTCCCTCTTTTCCCGCTGGGTGCCGAAATGAGCAAGGACTTCCACGATCAGGGACCGCGCAGGGTCGGCCAGGTGAAGGAAGTCACCTCGCTCGCCAATCCGATCATCAAGGATATCAAGGCGCTGACGAACAAGAAGTCGCGGGAGGAAAGCGGGACTTTCCTCGCAGAAGGGCTGAAGCTCGTCATCGATGCGATCGAACTCGGCTGGACGATCCGCACGCTGGTCTACGCCAAGGCCGCCAAGGGCAAGCCGCTGGTCGAGCAGATGGCGGCCAAGACCGTCGCCTCGGGCGGGCTGGTGCTTGAAGTCAGCGAAAAGGTGATCGGCTCGATCACCCGCCGCGACAATCCGCAGATGGTGGTCGGCATCTTCGACCAGCGCTGGAAGCCGCTCAAAGACATCCGACCCAGGGAGGGCGAAACCTGGGTGGCGCTCGACCGCGTGCGCGATCCCGGCAATCTCGGCACCATCATCCGCACAGCGGATGCAGCCGGGGCTTCCGGGGTCATTCTGGTCGGAGAGGCAACCGATCCCTTCTCGCTCGAGACCGTGCGCGCCACCATGGGCTCGGTCTTCGCCGTGCCGGTCGCACGCGCAACGCCGGAGGAATTCCTCGCCTGGCGGAAATCAGCCGGCGTTGCCGTCGTCGCGACGCATCTTGCCGGCGCGGTCGATTACCGCACCATCGACTACCGGAAGAAGCCGATCGTGCTCCTGATGGGCAACGAGCAATCCGGCCTGCCCGAGCAGCTCGCCAAAGAGGCCGACGCGCTTGCCCGCATTCCGCAGCAGGGCCGCGCCGATTCCCTGAACCTCGCCGTTGCCACCGCCGTCATGCTTTTCGAGGCGCGCCGCCATCTCCTCTCACTTGCCGAGGGCAAATGACTGAACAGACCTATGTGCGCCCCGCGCTGTTTTCGCGTCCGGCGCCGATCTTCTTCTTCATCGTCGCCGCCGTTCTGATCGACCAGATCGTCAAGATCGCCGTTAACCACTACCTGCCGCTGCAGGAGGTAGTGCCCGTCATCCCGATGCTGGCGCTCTACCGCACCTATAACCTCGGCGTCGCCTTTTCGATGTTGTCGGGCATGGACGGCTGGTTCATCGTCGGCATGCGGCTCATCATCGTCGCCTTCGTCATCTGGCTGTGGTATCGCACCGCCAAGGACCGCTGGCTCGCCCATCTCGGTTACGCGCTGATCATCGCCGGCGCGATCGGCAATCTGATCGACCGCTTCGCCTACGGGCATGTGATCGACTACATCCTCTTTTACACCGAAAGCTGGTCCTTCGCGGTATTCAATCTCGCCGACAGTTTCATCACCATCGGTGCGGCCTGCGTCATTCTCGACGAGCTGCTGCTGCCGAAAAAGGCCAGCCGCTAAAATCTTATCGAATTCCTGAAGGCATTCGGAACGGGCCTCATGTTAGCCATATAGCATGCAGAACCTGGGACAGTTGCAGGAAAGATTGTCCGCCGCCTTCGGCGGACCCGCCGCCAAGCCGCATCAGGAGCGGATGGGGCAGTCCTCCCCGCGACCACGTGCAGCGGCACCTCAGGAAGCCAATCAGGCCCGAGCGCCAGCGCCGACACAGCGCCTGCTGTTCTACTGGCTGAGCGGCGCCGGCCTGCTTGCCGCAACGATCCTCATGCTGCTTGCCCATGCCGGCGATCCGCTGCTGCTTCCAGGCGGGCTTGTCGTTCTCGGTCTTGCGGTGATTGCCGGCTACCTACTCCTGACGATCCGCCGGCACGGGGCAAACAAGCCCGGCCGCCAATCCCTGCCGGAGCGCAACGACGGCGCAAAGCTCTTCGCCGACGTGCACGACGTGCTCGGCGACATCACCCTCGGCCGTACAATGGACCGGCGCATCGTCTCCGCCAACGATACGTTTCGCCGTCTGACCGGTCGACTGCATCCGGAGGGACGCAGCTGCGAGGAGATCGGCCTCGCCTTCCGCCCCGGTCCGATCCCGCATTGCTACGATGTCGAAATCTCGACACCGGAAGGCCAGCGGATTTTCGTCTGGCGCGACGTCGTCACCCGCGATCCTGCGAGCGGCCGCCTGCTGCTGCAGAGCGTTGCCCGCGACGTCACCGAAGAGCGGCTGATCGCGCAGGGCCGCGAGGAAGCCCGCCAGAAGGCCGAGTATAACAGCGCCGCCAAGTCCAGGCTGCTTGCCACCGTCAGTCACGAGGTGCGCACGCCGCTTTCCGGCATCCTCGGCATGACGCACCTGCTCGCCGAGACGCGGCTGACACAGGAGCAGCAGAATTATCTGGCGAATATCCGCCAATCCGGCCACGCGCTGACACAACTCGTCGAAGACCTGCTGGATTTCTCCACCATCGAGGTCGGCCGTTTCGAACTGCACCCGCGCTCCGAATCGCTGCGCAAGCTTCTCGAGAGCGTCGTCGAGATGCTTGCCCACCGGGCGCATGAAAAGGGTATCGAGATCGGCGCCACCGTGTCATCGGACGTGCCGGAGCAGATGAGCTTCGATCCGGCGCGGCTGCGCCAGGTTCTGTTCAACGTCATTGGCAACGCCGTGAAGTTCACCCAGGTTGGCGGCGTCTTCATCCGCGTCTCGCTTGACGCCGGCAACCTGCTGATCACCGTCGCCGATAGCGGTCCCGGCATGACGGCGGAGGAGCAGGCGCGCGTCTTCGGCGAGTTCGAGCAGGGCGGCACCGTCGCCGACAAGAGCGGCGGCACCGGGCTCGGCCTGGCGATCTCGGCGCGCATCATGCGCGAATTCGGCGGCGCATTGACGGTTGCCAGCGAAAAGGGCCTGGGCAGCGAATTCACCATCCGCTTTCCCGTCGATGTCGGCGGCGAAAGGTCCGAGCGGCGAAACACGCTGCTTGCCGGCAACAGCATCGTGCTTTTGGCGCCGGCAGGCGCGGCGCGCACCGCCATCGCCGAGACCATCACCGCGCTCGGCGGCATCTGCCATCTCGTCGGCGACGGCGAGACGGCGCGGGAAAAGCTGCTCGGCATGGCCAATGGCGGCGGCCGACCGACCGATATCATCGTCGACCACCGCATGTCGGCGGAATTTTCCACTCACCTTGCCGATCGCGCCGAAATCGCCGCGCTCGGCCTGCGCAAGGTTCTGCTCGTCAATCCGGAAGAGCGCAGCGCCCATCCGCTCGACCTGTTCGATGCCTGGCTCATCCGGCCGCTGCGCGAACAGTCGCTGATCGATGTGCTTCGCGGGCGCATGCGCGGCATGGAAAAGCGCGACGCGCTGAACGACAATCAGCCGGGGTTTGGGCTTTCGGTGGCGGAGACGAGGGTGGCGGCGAGCGGGCTCAGCATCCTGCTCGGCGAGGACGATCCGATCAACGCCATGCTGGTGCGCGTCGTCCTGGAAAAAGGTGGGCACAAGGTGCGCCATGTCGAAGATTTCGAGACGCTGCTCGATTGCGCCCTCGGCGAGGCGGATGCCCGCCCCGACATCATCATCAGCGATCTGTCGATGCCGGGCGGCAACGGCATCGACATGCTGGGACGGCTGCGCGGCCACGAACGGCGGCTCGATCTTGCCCCCGTGCCGGTGATCGTGCTGACCGCCGACAAGAGCGACGAATCCCGCCGCCAGGTCTTGCTCAACGGCGCCAACCGCGTCATGGTGAAGCCGGTCGACCCGCTGCGGCTGCTGACCGAAGTACAGGCCGTCGCCGCACTTTCGGCCCGTCGGGCAGAGGCGCGATAGAGCCTGTGCGGCCACCACGCGCCTTGCCTCGGGAAATGCAATATGTCACTTTCCTGTCGTACAGAAGTGTTTTATGGCGTCGATAAGCCGGCAACCGGAGAATCGCCATGTCCTCCATCGACATCCTCAATCGTGACGTCACCGCGGAGGCTGCACGGCCGTCGACGGCTGCTGCCCAGAAGGACGGCGATATCCTTGGCCGCATAGGCAATCTGGAAACGCGCCTTGCCCGCACGACACGCGAGATCGACGCCGCCCAGGCGGTGCGCTACCGTGTCTTCGTCGACGAAATGAAAGCGCAGCTGCCGCTGGACGCCATGCGCCGCCAGCGTGATGTCGACGCCTATGATGCTGTCTGTGATCATCTTCTTGTTCTCGACCGTGCGATAGAGGGCGACTCTGAAGACCAGATCGTCGGTACCTATCGGCTGCTGCGCCAGGATGTCGCCATGGCCAATGGCGGTTTTTACTCGGCTTCCGAATTTGAGATCGAGGGGCTTCTCGCCAAGCATCCGGACAAGCGCTTCATGGAGCTCGGCCGTTCCTGCGTGCTGCCGGAATACCGCACCAAGCGCACCGTCGAGCTACTGTGGCAGGGCAACTGGGCCTATGCGCTGAAGCATGGCATGAGCGCCATGTTCGGCTGCGCCTCATTCCCCGGCGTCTATCTCGAAAGCCACGCGCTGGCGCTGTCCTTCCTCTATCACACTGTGCTGGCGAAGGACGAATGGGCCGTCGGCGCATTGCCGCATCTCGCCCGCAACATGGACCTGATGCCGGTCGAGGCGGTCAATCCGAAACGGGCGCTGATGGCCCTGCCGCCGCTCATCAAGGGGTATCTGCGCCTCGGCGCGATGGTCGGCTCCAGCGCCGTCGTCGATCATGCCTTCAACACGACAGACGTGCTGATCGTGCTGCCGATCTCCAGCATTTCCGACCGCTACCTGAACTATTACGGCGCCGACGCCGGCCGCTTCGCAAGCTAAATATTTCCTGATCGGCTTGCAGCATGCTGCCCTGGCGCAAACCCGCCAGGCTCTCCGATCGGCGCCCTCATAGATCGGATCGCCTTCTCGTATCCGACGGGTTCTCTCCATAGGCCGCCCGATAGATCGCCGCAAAACGGCCAAAGTGGAAGAATCCCCACTTCAAACAGATGTCCCGCAATGGCTGCCGGTTTGAAGGATCGCGCAGATCCTCCCGGACCGCCTGCAAACGGATCGTCCGGAGGTATGCGGACGGTGTGGTTGCCTTGAAAGCCCGAAAACCGACTTCGAGAGCGCGAGTGGAAATGCCCGCCGCCTCCGCAACATTCTGCATCGTCAACGGCTGCGCGATGTTCGCATGCATGAATTCCATTGCGCGGCGGACATGCCGCGGTGCGATCAGATGGATTTTCTTGTCCAGAAGATGCGAGAGCCGATGAGGAACCAAGCGCACGACCAGATCGGCAAATGCCTGGGTCAGGTTCGACATGGCAATTGGCGAGTGAAGGAGCGGGCCGTCGTTGCGCATGCCGATGATCATCGTCTGGGCGAGACTGCCGATCAACTGCCCCGCCGCGGTGGAGCGATCAACGACCGGCGACAAATCCAATGACCCGATCAGCGGGGTCTCCAATACGGCGGCGACGGTCTGAGCTAAGATCGGCCAACTCAGACTGAGTGTGTCTGACCGGTGAGGCGCTGCCCTCACGGAAACCCGTTCCGGCTCAAGATTGTTCATCAACAACACCCGCTCGGGTGTCGCTTCGGCCACAGTCCGACCAAAGGCTACGTCGAGACCACCCGTTCGCGGAACGACGATTGCCAGCGTTTCCGGCGTTCCATCTGCCGTTCTTGCACCCCAGCCGCCGGAATCCTGGTTGCTGACCAGCGACACCCGCTCATCACCCCAAAACCCCACCCTCCAGTCGAGCGCTTTCTCGCGACCATTTCGCCACGCGTCGAACGAACCGAACCCCTTGGTCAGAGCCTCGACCATATCGTCGAACGTGGTCCCCTGAAATAGGGCGGTGAAATTCGGGGAAGCGTTTTCCGGCATGGGAATCCAAACGGCTGATGAAATATCGAATTTATGCCGCGCGCGCTGTTTCAAAAGTATGACTTATCGGATGAACCCTTTCAACCATATCCTCGGCGAGCAAGCCACAAAAAGGCGCGCCCGGCCGACGTGCTGCCGGCCGGGCGCTAAATGCCGCCTAATGGGAGGCTGAGGCAAGTTTACGAACCCGCCCCGTAGGCAGCGATCGCCGCCATGTTGACGATGTCGCTGTCCTTGGCGCCCATCGAGGTGATCTGCACGGCCTTGTCGAGGCCGACGAGGATCGGGCCGATGACCGTCGAGCCGCCGAGTTCCTGCAGCATCTTGGTCGAGATCGAGGCCGAGTGGAAGGCCGGCATGACCAGCACGTTGGCCGGACCGGAGAGCCGGCAGAAGGGATATTGCTCCATCACCTTTCGGTTCAGCGCGACATCGGCGGCCATCTCGCCGTCGAATTCGAAATCGACGCGGCGCTTGTCGAGGATCTTCACCGCCTCGCGCACCCGCTCGGAGCGTTCGCCGGAGGGATGGCCGAAGGTGGAATAGGCGAGCATGGCGACACGCGGCGGATAACCCATGCGCCGCGCCAGACCGGCGGCCTCTTCGGCGATATCGGCAAGTTGCTCGGCCGTCGGCATGTCGTGCACCGCCGTATCGGCAACAAAGACGGTGCGGCCGCGGCAGAGCGCCAGCGACACGCCGATGACGCGGTGGCCGGGCTTCTCGTCGATGCAGCGGCGCACATCCTCGAGCGCGGTCGAATAGTTGCGGGTGATGCCTGTCACCATGCCGTCGGCGTCGCCGAGCGCCACCATGGTGGCGGCGAAATGGTTGCGGTCGTTGTGGATCAGGCGCTGGGCATCGCGGTGGAGATAACCGTGCCGCTGCAGCCTGGCATAGAGGTAGTCGATATAGGCGTCGACGCGGGTGGAGATACGGGCATTGACGATCTCCAGGCCGGGGCGGTTGAGATCGATGCCGGCGCGCTCCGCCGTCGCCCGGATCAGGTCCTCGCGGCCGAGCAGGAGCGCGGTGCCGAGCTGCTGGTTGGCATAGGACAGTGCTGCGCGCAGGACCTGCTCTTCCTCGGCTTCGGCAAAGACGATTCGCTTCGGCCGGCGGCGGACACGCTCGTAGAGGCTGGCGAGCGTCGAAGCGATCGGATCGCGGCGGGCCGAAAGCTCGCGGGCATAACCGGCCATATCAGTGATGACCTTGCGGGCGACGCCGCTCTCGATCGCGGCCTCAGCGACCGCGACGGGGATTGCCGAGATCAGCCGCGGATCGAACGGCACCGGGATGATATATTGCGCGCCGAAACGCGGCCGGTTGCCCTGATAGGCAGCGACCACATCATCGGGCACATCCTCGCGGGCAAGATTTGCCAGCGCCTTGACGGCGGCGATCTTCATCGCGTCGTTGATCGTCGAGGCACGCACGTCGAGCGCGCCGCGGAAGATATAGGGGAAGCCGAGGACGTTGTTGACCTGGTTCGGATAGTCCGAGCGGCCGGTCGCCATGATGGCGTCGTCGCGGATGCGGGCCACCTCTTCCGGGGTGATTTCGGGATCGGGATTGGCCATGGCGAAGATGATCGGCCGATCCGCCATCGAGCGGATCATGTCGGCCGAGAAGGCGCCCTTCTGCGACAGGCCGAAGATGACGTCCGCTCCCTTCATCGCCTCTTCCAGCGTGCGCGCGTCGGTCTTTGCCGCATGCGCCGATTTCCACTGGTTCATGCCCTCGGTGCGGCCCTGGTAGATGACGCCCTTGGTGTCGCAGAGGATAATATTGTCAGGCGCAAAACCCATCGCCTTGATGAGTTCGACGCAGGCAATCGCCGCCGCTCCCGCACCATTGCAGACGAGCTTCGTCGTCTTCAGGTCGCGGCCGGTCAGTTCCAGCGCGTTGATGAGGCCGGCGGCGGCGATGATCGCCGTTCCGTGCTGGTCGTCGTGGAAGACCGGGATGTCCATTAGCTCGCGCAGCCGGCTTTCGATGACGAAGCAATCCGGCGCCTTGATGTCTTCCAGATTGATGCCGCCGAAGGAGGGGCCGAGGAAGCGCACGCAGTTGATGAACTCGTCGACGTTTTCCGTGTCGATCTCGAGGTCGATGGAATCGACGTCGGCAAAGCGTTTGAACAGCACCGACTTGCCTTCCATGACCGGCTTGGAGGCGAGCGCGCCCAGATTGCCGAGGCCGAGGATCGCAGTGCCGTTGGAAATGACGGCGACCATGTTGCCGCGCGCCGTGTAATCATAGGCCGTCTGCGGATCGGCGGCGATCGCCTTGACGGGGACGGCGACACCGGGGGAATAGGCGAGCGAGAGGTCACGCTGCGTCGCCATCGGCTTCGTCGGGTTGATCTCCAGCTTGCCGGGGCGGCCCATGGCGTGAAAATCGAGCGCCTCCTGGTCGGTCACCGAGGTCACCGGCCGGTCCTTCTTATCGATATCGGGCATATATCCTCCAACGTCCTGTG
Source organism: Rhizobium sp. H4 (assembly GCF_003013335.1). Classification (NCBI taxonomy): domain Bacteria; kingdom Pseudomonadati; phylum Pseudomonadota; class Alphaproteobacteria; order Hyphomicrobiales; family Rhizobiaceae; genus Rhizobium; species Rhizobium sp. H4. The sequence continues at coordinate 22,672 of NZ_PSOW01000015.1, read as the reverse complement.
GGCGACGCTTTGCTCTTCCTCAAATGCTGTTGTCATCTATAGCGGCGCGCGGATAGGGTTGGCACCTGTTTTTTTGGGAAAAACTGCACCTCCGTGAACGCACGAATAGACACAGGAAATGAAGCCTTTTCGGCTGCCGAGCTTGCCACGGCGGAAAGCCGCGCCTCGGCGACGCCGATGATGGAGCAATATATCGAGATCAAGGCGAACAATCCGGGTTCGCTGCTCTTCTATCGCATGGGCGACTTTTACGAGCTGTTCTTCGAGGATGCGCTGGAGGCGTCGCGCGCGCTCGGCATCACGCTGACGAAGCGCGGCCAGCACATGGGCCAGGATATCCCGATGTGCGGCGTGCCCGTCCATGCCGCCGACGATTATCTGCAGAAGCTGATTTCCCTCGGTTTCCGCGTCGCCGTCTGCGAGCAGATCGAGGATCCGGCCGAAGCAAAGAAACGCGGCGGCAAATCCGTCGTCAAGCGCGATGTCGTGCGGCTGGTCACGCCGGGCACGATCACCGAGGAAAAGCTGCTGTCGCCCTCGGAGTCCAACTATCTGATGGCGCTCGCCCGCATTCGCGGCGGGGCCGAACCGGCGCTGGCGCTTGCCTGGATCGATATTTCCACCGGCGTCTTCCGGCTGGCGGAGACGGAAAGTTCGCGGCTGCTCGCCGACATCCTGCGCATCGATCCACGCGAGCTGATCCTGCCCGATACGATCTTCCACGATGCCGAGCTGAAACCCGTCTTTGACGTGCTCGGCCGAACGGCGGTGCCGCAGCCGGCGGTTCTCTTCGACAGCGCCAGCGCCGAAGGCCGAATCGCCCGCTATTTCGGGGTTTCGACGCTGGACGGCTTCGGCAGCTTCTCGCGCGCCGAGCTTGCGGCGGCCGCAGCCGCCGTCGCCTATGTCGAGAAGACTCAGATCGCCGAGCGTCCGCCGCTTGGGCAGCCCGAGCGGGAAAGTGCCGCCTCGACGCTTTTCATCGATCCGGCCACCCGCGCCAATCTCGAGCTTGCCCGCACGCTGTCAGGCGATCGCAACGGTTCGCTGCTGAAGGCGATCGACCGCACCGTCACCGGCGGCGGCGCCAGGCTTCTGGCCGAACGGCTGATGTCGCCGCTCACCGATCCCGCCCGCATCAATGCCCGGCTCGATTCGATCGGCTTTTTGCTCGACGAACCGTCGCTCTGCGGCAGGCTGCGCGACACGCTGAAACACGTGCCAGACATGCCGCGAGCGCTCTCCCGGCTGGCGCTCGATCGCGGCGGTCCGCGTGATCTCGCGGCCATTCGCCAGGGCCTGCAGGCCGCAAGCGGCCTCGCGGATCTGCTCGCCAACGCCATGCTGCCGGAAGAACTCGGCGAGGCATTGTCCGGGCTGAAAGCGCTTCCCGCGAGCCTGGAAAGGCTGCTTGCCGAGACGCTTGGCGACGAACTGCCGCTGCTGAAGCGCGACGGCGGTTTCCTGCGCGACGGCGCCAGCGCCGAACTCGACGAGGTTCGAGCGCTGCGCGACCAGTCGCGCCGCGTCATCGCCGGGCTGCAGCTGCAATATGCCGAGGAAACCGGCATCCGGTCGCTGAAGATCAAGCACAATAATATTCTCGGCTATTTCATCGAGGTCACCGCTGGCAATGCCGCCCCGATGACCGATACGGCCGAAGCCAAGTCCCGGTTCATCCACCGCCAGACGATGGCGAGCGCGATGCGCTTCACCACGACCGAACTTGCCGATCTCGAAAGCCGCATCGCCAATGCCGCCGACCGGGCGCTTTCGATCGAACTCGAAGCCTTCGACAAGATGACGGCCGCCGTCGTGGCTGAAGCCGAGGCGATCAAATCGGGCGCCCGCGCCCTTGCCGTGATCGACGTCGCCGCCGGCCTGGCGCTGCTCGCCGAAGAACAGGCCTATTGCCGGCCGCAGGTCGACGGCTCGAAGATGTTTGCCATCGAGGGCGGCCGCCATCCTGTTGTCGAGCAGGCCCTGCGGCGGCAGGCGAGCGGCCCCTTCGTCGCCAACCATTGCGATCTTTCGCCGAAGGACGGCGCCAAGGATGGCGCCATCTGGCTGCTGACTGGCCCGAATATGGGCGGTAAATCGACCTTCCTGCGCCAGAACGCGCTGATCGCGATCCTGGCGCAGATGGGCTCTTTCGTGCCGGCGACATCGGCCCATATCGGCATCGTCGACCGGCTGTTCTCGCGCGTCGGCGCCTCCGACGACCTGGCGCGCGGGCGCTCGACCTTCATGGTCGAGATGGTCGAGACGGCTGCGATCCTCAATCAGGCGAGCGACCGCTCGCTCGTCATTCTCGACGAGATCGGCCGCGGCACCGCGACATTCGACGGCCTGTCGATCGCCTGGGCGGCCGTCGAGCACCTACACGAGGCCAATCGCTGCCGCGGCCTGTTCGCCACGCATTTCCATGAGCTGACCGTGCTGTCGGAGAAACTTAGCCGACTATCGAACGCTACGATGCGCGTCAAGGAATGGGACGGCGACGTCATCTTCCTGCATGAGGTCGGGCCTGGTGCGGCCGACCGCTCCTACGGCATCCAGGTCGCCCGCCTCGCCGGGCTTCCGGCCTCGGTCGTGGCGCGGGCCCGCGACGTGCTCACCCGCCTCGAGGATGCCGACCGCAAGAACCCGGCAAGCCAGTTGATCGACGACCTGCCGCTCTTCCAGGTGGCGGTGCGCCGCGAGGACGCGGCTCGCGGGCCGTCCAAGGTCGAGGAGGCGTTGAAGGCGATGAGCCTCGACGACATGACGCCGCGCGAGGCGATGGACACGCTTTACGATCTCAAGAAGAAGCTGAAATAGGAGCGCGGCCGATGTTCATGGAAAAGCTGGTTCGCGAAACCGAGCGCCTCTCACTGATCTCATCCATGCTCGACCCGATGCGGCGCGCCGATCAGGACCGCAATGCGCGCGGCTGGACCTCGCCGATCGGCCTGCTGAAAATGACGCGCAGTTGCGCTACAATCTCGGAGCTCGCCACTTCGATCGCCAAGGCAGGTTATCGCGAATGCGACCGCCAGACACTCGAGGAGATCCTGAGCGAGACACGGCAGGTCTTGTATTCGCTGCAGGCCGAGTTCGCGAGCTGAGGCTTTTCGGGAAAGTCCGCTGCTTGCGTCAAAGCGTCCCGCATCCAGCAGCGGACAAACACCATTTCGCCAAATTTAAAGGTTCTTGCAGTATGAAAGCCCGTGTCAATCGCCGGGCAAAGAGGCTATAGCGCATGCAGACGAAACCAGCGGCAGGCCGCGAACCGGCAGCCCGGCATGAACAGGACGCCACTCCGGCGAAAGCGATGCGCGACCTCGATTTCTCCACGATCCTCGACACTGAACTGCTGCAGAACCAGTGCGATGCCGTTGCCGAAGCCAACCGCAACCGGCCCGACATCATGCGCGCCGATCTCCTCGCCGTCCTGAAAAAGGCGAGCACGGAGGGCCGGCAGAAGGCGCGCGCCGCACTTGCCGCCGACGGCAGCGGGCTCAACTGCGCCTACCGGATTTCCTGGCTGCAGGACCAGATCATCACCGCCCTCTATAATTTCGCCACCGCCCATATCTTTCCGCAGCAGAAGGACAAGTTCGCCGTCACCGCCGTCGGCGGCTATGGCCGCGATACGCTGGCGCCCGGCTCCGATATCGACCTGCTCTTCCTTTTCCTGCCGCGGCCGGCGGAAGAGACGCACAAGGCGGTCGAATTCATGCTCTACGTGCTGTGGGACATGGGCTTCAAGGTCGGCCACGCCACCCGCACGGTGGAGGAATGCATCGCGCTTTCCAAGTCCGACATGACGATCCGCACCGCCATTCTGGAGATGCGCTTTATCTGCGGGCTGCAGCGGCTGGAAACCGAGCTCGAGAACCGCTTCGACAAAGAAATCGTCACCGGCACCGGCCCTGAGTTCATCGCCGCCAAGCTTGCCGAGCGCGACGAACGACACCGCAAGGCCGGCGACACGCGTTATCTCGTCGAACCGAACGTCAAGGAAGGCAAAGGCGGGCTTCGCGACCTGCACACGCTGTTCTGGATCTCGAAATATTATTATCACGTGCGCGACCAGGCGGAGTTGGTCAAGCTCGGCGTCCTGTCAAAACACGAATACCGCCTGCTCGAGAAGGCCGATGATTTCCTCTGGGCGGTGCGCTGCCATATGCACTTCCTGACCGGCAAGGCCGAGGAGCGCCTGTCCTTCGACATCCAGCGCGAGATCGCCGAAGCCTTCGGCTATCACACCCGCCCCGGCCTTTCGGCCGTCGAGCGCTTCATGAAACATTATTTCCTCGTTGCCAAGGATGTCGGCGATTTGACCCGCATCCTGTGCGCCGCACTCGAAGACCAGCAGGCGAAGTCGATCCCCGGCCTCACCGGCGTCATCAGCCGTTTCACCCATCGCACCCGCAAGATCGCCGGCAGCGTCGAATTCGTCGAAGACCGCGGCCGCATCGCACTCGCCGACGCGGAGGTCTTCAAGCGCGATCCGGTCAGCATCCTGCGGCTCTTCCATGTCGCCGACATCAACGGCCTGGAATTTCATCCCGATGCGCTGAAACGCGTCACCCGTTCGCTTGCCTTGATCGACAACAGCTTACGGGAAAACGACGAAGCCAACCGCCTGTTCATGTCGATCCTGACATCGAAACGCGACCCGGCGCTGATACTGCGCCGCATGAACGAGGCCGGCGTACTCGGCCGTTTCATTCCCGATTTCGGCAAAATCGTCGCGATGATGCAGTTCAACATGTATCACCACTATACGGTCGACGAACATCTGATCCGCACCGTCGACGTTCTCTCCGAGATCGACAAGTCGCGTTCCGAGGATCTGCACCCGCTCGCCAACAAGCTGATCGCGAATATCGAGGACCGCGAGGCGCTCTACCTGGCCGTTCTTCTCCACGATATCGCCAAGGGCCGGCTGGAGGATCATTCGATCGCCGGCGCCCGCGTCGCCCGCAAGCTCTGCGCCCGCTTCGGCCTGTCGCAGAAGCAGACGGAACTCGTCGTCTGGCTGATCGAGGAACATCTGACCATGTCGATGGTGGCGCAGACCCGCGACCTCACCGACCGCAAGACCATCACCGATTTCGCCGATCGGGTGCAGTCGCTCGACCGGCTGAAGATGCTGCTGATCCTGACGATCTGCGATATTCGCGCCGTCGGCCCCGGCGTCTGGAACGGCTGGAAGGGCCAGCTGCTGCGTACGCTCTATTATGAAACCGAGCTGCTCTTGGCCGGCGGCTTCTCGGAGGTCTCCCGCAAGGAGCGGGCGAATGCCGCCGCCGAGGCGCTGCGCGGTGCGCTCTCCGACTGGAGCCAGAAGGATCGCAACGCCTATACCAAGCTGCATTACCAGCCCTATCTGCTTTCGGTACCGTTGGAAGACCAGCTCCGCCACGCCCAGTTCATCCGCCAGGCCGACAAGGCGGGCCAGGCGCTCGCCACCATGGTGCGCACCGACAGTTTCCACGCCATCACCGAGATCACCGTGCTGTCGCCCGACCATCCGCGCCTGCTCGCCGTCATTGCCGGGGCGTGTGCGGCGGCCGGTGCCAATATCGTCGACGCGCAGATCTTCACGACCTCAGACGGACGGGCGCTCGACACGATCCATGTCAGCCGTGAATTTGCCGACGATGCCGACGAGCTGCGCCGTGCCGGCACGATCGGACGGATGATCGAGGACGTGCTGTCGGGGCGCAAGCGACTGCCCGAGGTGATCGCCACGCGGGCGCGCAACCGCAAGAAGAACAAGGCCTTCGTCATTCCGCCGTCGGTCAACATCACCAACAGCCTGTCGAACAAGTTCACCGTCATCGAGGTCGAGTGCCTCGACCGGCCCGGCCTGTTGTCGGAGATCACCGCCGTGCTCTCCGATCTGTCGCTCGACATCCAGTCGGCCCGCATCACCACCTTCGGCGAGAAGGTGATCGACACCTTCTACGTCACCGATCTTGTGGGACAGAAAATCTCGGGCGACAGCAAGCGCGCCAACATCACCGCCCGGATGAAGGCCGTGATGGCCGAGGAGGAGGACGAACTGCGCGAGCGCATGCCTTCCGGCATCATCGCGCCCGCCGCCACCGCCCGGACTTCGACCACAGCCGAAAAGAAAGCCGATTCCCCAGCATGAGTCTCGTCAAGAAATTCGCGACCGTCGGCGGCGCCACCCTCGGCAGCCGCATCTTCGGCTTTGCCCGCGAAACCCTGATGGCGGCAGCGCTCGGCACCGGACCGATGGCCGACGTCTTCTACGCCGCCTTTCGCTTCCCGAACCTTTTCCGACGGCTGTTTGCCGAAGGCGCCTTCAACGCCGCCTTCGTGCCGCTCTTTGCCAAGGAGATCGAGGCGAACGGCACGGACGGCGCCAAGCGCTTTTCGGAGGAAGTCTTCGGCGTCCTGTTTTCGGTGCTGCTCCTCATCACCATCGTGATGGAGCTCTGCATGCCGCTGCTCGTGCGCTTCGTCATCGCGCCGGGCTTTGCCGACGATCCAGAGAAGTTCTCGATCACGATCCGCATGGCGGCCGTGATGTTTCCCTATCTCATGTGCATGTCGCTGACGGCGATGATGAGCGGCATGCTGAATTCGCTGCATCATTTCTTCGCCGCCGCCATCGCTCCCGTCTTCCTCAACGTGGTGATGATCGGAGCGCTGTTCTATGCGCTCTATACCGGCGCCGATCCGCTGGCGACCGCCTGGTATCTCTCCTGGGGCGTTCTTGCCGCCGGCGTGCTGCAGCTCGCCGTCGTCTATGTCGGCGTGCTTGCCGCCGGCATGAGCATCGGCTTCCGCTTCCCGAAAATGACCCCGAACGTCAAGCGGCTGCTGATCCTCGCCGTGCCGGCCGCGGTCACCGGGGGCATCACCCAGATCAACCAGCTGATCGGCCAGGCGATCGCCTCCTCGCGCGACGGCGCGATCGCGGCGCTGCAATATGCCGACCGCATCTACCAGCTGCCGCTCGGCGTCGTCGGCGTCGCCGTCGGCGTGGTGCTGCTGCCGGAGCTCGCCAGGGCGCTGAAGGGCGGGGCGCTGCGCGAGGCCGGCAACCTGCAGAACCGCTCGATCGAATTCGTGCTGTTCCTGACCATTCCCGCCGCCTTCGCGCTGTGGATCCTGTCCGACGAGATCATCCGCGTGCTCTATGAGCGCGGCGCCTTCCATCAGGAAAATACCGCCGTCGTCGGCTCGATCCTGGCGATCTACGGCATCGGCCTGCCGGCCTTCGTGCTGATCAAGGCGCTGCAGCCGGGTTTCTATGCCCGCGAGGACACCAAGACGCCGATGCGTTTCTCGGCGATCGCCGTTGCGACCAACTGCGCCACGGCGCTGACACTCTTCCCCTATATGGGCGCACCCGGCATCGCGGTCGCCGAAGCCACCGCCGGCTGGATCAGCACCGTGCTGCTGTTCACCACGCTGCTGCGCCGCGGCCACCTGACATGGGAATGGGCGCTGGCAAAACGCGCCGCCCTGTTGATCGTCGCTGCCGCCGTCATGGGCGCAGCGATCGTCTTCCTCAAGCAATATTTCGCGTCCTGGCTTGCATCGGGCGCGCCGCTTCTGACCAAGATCGGCACGCTGGGGCTGCTGATCGCGATTTCCATGCTGGTCTATTTCGCCACCGCCTTCCTGATCGGCGGGGCAAATCTCGGGATGATCCGGCGCAATCTGAACCGCAAGCCGGCGGCGGCGGAAGATGCATAAGCTCTAACAATCGACCCATCGCCTTTGCGGCCCGACGTCGACATGAATGATGCCGTTGCAATAGCTGCCGATGCCGCCGATGCCGGGCGCGCTTCTTGCGGCGGCGATGATGGTGCGCTCCGACAGGCCCGGCATCCTGAAATCGGCCGCAAGGCATTTGCCATGCAGGGAGCCATGACGGCGGGGATGCGGCCTGTGGCCGGAGGTGATTACCGGTCGGCGGCCGGTTTTTGCAGCGATATGCGACAGGATCGCCCGAAGACGATTTGGAAAACAACCGGCTCGGACACTGACGGTCTGGACCGTATAGGCGAGACGCGCCTCGTGTTTCGTCAGATGAATGGCCGGCCTTTTGTTGTCTTGACCGACGGCGCTGGTTGCTGATTGTAGGGCGAAAAGGCCTGCCATGGCGAGCGAAGCGAGGTTCTGCATGGTCCCTCCGGGCGGTTGGAACGGCGGCCTTCCGCCGACACTGCGCGCGGTCGAGGATTTTCAGTTCAATAAAAGCTTTTCTGTGAAATTTTATACTCAATTGTGACTAAACCGTCTGATCAATTCGGCTTAAAATCGGGGCAGTATCTGCCTCAAAATGAAAAAAACATCCAAACGCAGGAGGTCGCATGACGATCCAGTCTCTTTTCCTGGTCACCCTCGTCGTCGACGATTACGACCGCGCCAAGGCCTTCTATTGCGAAACGCTCGGTTTCGATTGCCTTGGGGACGAGCCGCAGCCGGCGGGCAAACGCTGGGTGGTGGTGAAGCCAAGAGGCGGGGACGGCGCCGCCTTTCTGCTGGCGCAGGCAGCAAACGAAGTACAGCGGGCAGCAATCGGCAACCAGACGGGCGGCCGGGTCGGCTTCTTCCTGAAGACCGACGATTTCGCTCGCGATCATGCCGCGATGCTTGCAGCCGGCGTGCGCTTTCTGGAGGAGCCACGGCATGAGGTTTACGGCACGGTCGCGGTCTTTGCCGATCCTTACGGCAACAGCTTCGATCTGATCCAGCATGCCGCAGGCTGAACCCCTTGATTGCGACGGGTTGCCCGTGCATAAGCCGCGGCGTTAGCAACATAGGCGAAAAGCCCACTTTGCGCGTCTGAAAGACGCGCGGCGCTGTAGGCCCTCCACCAGCCTTTTGAGGACGACATGAGCGAATTCAAGAAACTCGTATTCTCCGGCGTGCAGCCGACCGGCAATCTGCATCTCGGCAACTATCTCGGCGCGATCCGCCGCTTCGTGGCGCTGCAGGAAGGCAATGACTGCATCTATTGCGTCGTCGACATGCATGCGCTCACCGCTCAGCTCGTCCACGAGGACATGCCGAGCCAGACGCGCTCGATCGCCGCCGCCTTCATCGCCGCCGGCATCGATCCGGAAAAGCATATCGTCTTCAATCAGTCGGCCGTGCCGCAGCATGCCGAACTCGCCTGGATCTTCAACTGCGTCGCCCGCATCGGCTGGATGAACCGCATGACGCAGTTCAAGGACAAGGCCGGCAAGGACCGCGAGCAGGCCTCGCTCGGCCTTTACGCCTATCCGAGCCTGATGGCCGCCGACATCCTCGTCTATCGTGCCACCCATGTGCCGGTCGGTGAGGACCAGAAGCAGCATCTGGAACTCGCCCGCGATATCGCCATGAAGTTCAACCTCGATTATGCCGAGCATATCGGCAGGACCGGCTACGGCGTCGACATCACCGTCGGCGACGAGCCGGTGCATGCATATTTCCCGATGGTGGAACCGTTGATCGGCGGGCCGGCGCCGCGCGTCATGTCGCTGCGCGACGGCACGAAGAAAATGTCGAAATCGGACCCTTCCGACCTGTCGCGCATCAATCTGATGGACGACGAGGATGCGATCTCGAAGAAGATCCGCAAGGCAAAGACCGATCCTGATGGTTTGCCGAGCGAGACCGACGGGCTGCAGGGCCGGCCGGAAGCCGACAATCTGGTGGCGATCTACGCCGCGCTCGCCGACAAGTCGAAGACCGAAGTGCTGGCCGAATTCGGCGGCCAGCAGTTCTCCGTCTTCAAGCCGGCGCTGGTCGATCTGGCAATCAACGTGCTCGCACCGATCACCGGCGAGATGCGCCGGCTTATGGACGACACCAGTCATATCGATGCCATCCTGCGCAAGGGCGGCGAGCGCGCAAGGGAGCGAGCCGAGGTGACGATGAAACAGGTACGCGACGTCATCGGCTTCCTATATTGAGGCCGATCTCCTCTTCTCCCTGCTGGGCGAAGAGGAGCAAAAACTGAGCTTGCAATTTTTCCGCTTCGGGTGTCAGAGTCCGCCCCATGGTATCGAAGCGACTCTCACGGCTCGAAGGTCATCGCCGCAAATTCATGGCGGTGATCGACGGTACACCCGAATGCCAGCGCGCCGTTCATTATGCCGGCCGGCGCGCGAAGAATTCCAATGGCGGGCTGGTGCTGCTCTACGTCATCCCCGACGGCGATTTCCAGCAATGGCTGGGCGTCGAGGCGATCATGCGGGCGGAAGCGCGCGAGGAGGCCGATGCGGTGGTTGCCAAGATCGCCCAGATCGTGCGCGAGACGATCGGCATCGAGCCGGAGATCGTCATCCGCGAAGGCGGTGCGGCCGAACAGATCAACGCGGTGATTGAGGACGACCGCGATGTGGCGATCCTGGTCCTAGCCGCCGGTTCGGCGAAGGAAGGTCCGGGACCGCTGGTCTCATCGATCGCCGGCCGCGCGGCGGCGTTTCCGATCCCGGTCACGGTGCTGCCGGATACGCTGACCAATGAGGAAATCGACGCCCTCTGCTGAGAAATTCTTGAGTATAAATCTCTTGAATGGAACCGGCAATCGGCTTATCTTCTTTTGAAGAATTCTAAAGACGGCGAAGCCATGGGCAGCCGCATGGAGACCCAGATGTTCATTCAGACCGAAGCCACCCCCAATCCCGCCACGCAAAAGTTCTTGCCGGGCAAGGTGGTGATGGAAAACGGTACGGCCGAGTTCCGCAGCGCCGAAGAAGCTCAGGCCTCGCCGCTTGCCGCCCGGCTGTTCGAAATCCCTGGGGTGACCGGTGTCTATTTCGGCTATGATTTCATTTCCGTCTCCAAGGACGATGCCGAATGGCAGCATCTTAAGCCGGCTATATTAGGCTCGATCATGGAGCATTTCATGTCCGGCAAGCCGGTCATGGGCGACGCCTCCATCCTTTCCGAAGACGCCGATGCCGGCGACGAATTCTTCGACGAAGGCGATGAATCGATCGTGCTAACCATCAAGGAGCTGCTGGAGACCCGCGTGCGCCCGGCCGTTGCCCAGGACGGCGGCGACATCACCTTCCGCGGCTTCAAGGACGGCAAGGTCTATCTGAACATGAAGGGTTCCTGCTCCGGCTGCCCGTCTTCGACGGCGACGCTGAAGCACGGCGTCCAGAACCTGCTGCGCCATTTCGTCCCCGAAGTGCAGGAAGTGATTGCCGCTTAAAAACGTAGGTTCGTCCGGCCGTTCATCTCCCGTTCGGCCGGATGAAATTATGATCGAGCGACAATAGATTTTTCGGAAATTGATGGCATGATTGTTCTGGCGCTCGACACGGCAGGTGTAGACTGCGCTGCCGCTGTTTATGACAGCGGTAGGAATACGATGCTGGGGGAGGCATCGGACATGATCGGCAAGGGGCATGCTGAACATCTGATCGGTATCGTCGATCGCGCACTCGATCAGGCCGGGCTGGCACTGTCCGACATCGACCGGCTTGCAGTCACCGTCGGCCCCGGCTCGTTTACCGGCATCCGCGTCGGCGTTGCCGCAGCCCGGGGTTTTGCGCTTTCCCTCAATGTGCCTGCCGTCGGCGTCACCACGCTCGAGGTCATGGCATCAGCCCAGCGCGAGAAGACGCCCGGCCGCGCGGTGCTGGCGGCAATGGACGCCAAGCGCGACGAGATCTACCTCCAATCCTTTTCAGCCGACGGTTCGGCCCTCGATGCGCCGCGGGCGGCAAGCGTCGCCGAGGCCCAGGCTTTCGCCGCCGGCTTCGACGGCGAGATTACCGGTTCGGCGACGCCGCTCTTGATGGCGGGCGCCGGCGGCGACCACGCCAACAGATTCCCGATTTCCATTGTGGCGCGCCTCGGTGCTGCCGCCTCCCCCGATGCCGGAAAGCCGAAGCCCCTTTATCTGCGCGGACCGGATGCCAAACCGCAGTCCGGATATGCGATCGCCCGACGAGTATGACGATGCTGGAAGCCTATCTGACGCTGAAGCCCGAATTCGAAATCATCGCCATGGAGCGCGAGGATTGCCGTGATGTTGCCGTGCTGCATGGCGAGCGGTTCGCGCGGCCTTGGGGCGACGGCGAGTTCCATAGCCTGCTGTCGCAGGAGACGGTGTTCGGCTTCGTCGCGCGCCAGACCAATGCCATCCTGAAAAAGCCGCTTCCCGGCTTCATCCTTGCCCGCCAGGTCGCCGGCGAAGCGGAAATCCTGACGATTGCCGTGCAGGCGAAGGCAGCCCGGGCCGGGCTCGGTTGGCGGCTGATGCAGGCCGCGATGCGGGAAGCGCGGGCGCGCGGCGGCGAGAGCATGTTTCTCGAGGTCGATAACGGTAATACGGCCGCCCTCGGCCTTTACCGCAAGCTCGGTTTCGAGAAGGTCGGCGAGCGCCAGGGCTATTACAAGCAGGAAAACGGCGCCCTTTCCACGGCGCTTGTCATGAAGCGCGTTCTTCGATAGTTCCCTGGCAGAGAAGACAGGCTGGCGCGACGACCGTGCGGGCGTTGTCGAAACGTGGATAGTTTTGAAGGCGGGCCATGCCTGATGTAGCCAAGACCCTTGAGGAGCTTTGCGCCGAACGCGGCATGCGCATGACCGAGCAGCGCCGCGTGATCGCACGTATCCTGGAAGATTCGGCAGACCATCCCGACGTCGAAGAGCTCTACCGCCGCTCGGTGAAAGTCGATGCGAAAATCTCGATCTCGACCGTCTATCGCACCGTCAAACTGTTCGAGGATGCCGGCATCATCGCCCGCCACGACTTCCGCGACGGGCGCTCGCGCTACGAAACAGTGCCGGAAGAGCATCACGACCACCTCATCGACCTGAAAACCGGTACGGTTATCGAATTTCGCTCGCCGGAGATCGAGGCGCTGCAGGAGCGCATCGCCCGCGAGCATGGCTTCAAGCTGGTCGACCACCGCCTGGAGCTCTACGGCATTCCGTTGAAGAAGGACGATCTCTGAAGCAATGGGTGCCCGGGAGCAGCACATTTGATCGCCTGGCTGCGCATTGCTCTGGCTGCGGTCGTTATCCTCGCCGTCAGCATCGTGCTCATACCGCTGCAACTGCTGGCGCTCAATTTCGACTGGCGGCTGCGCCGCCGGCTGCCGCGAGTCTGGCACCGCATCATCTGCTATTGTCTCGGCATTCGTGTGCGCGTCACCGGCAGGCTGGAAGATCGCCGGCCGCTGATGCTCTGTTCCAACCATTCGTCCTGGATGGATATCATGGTGATGTCGGCGGTTGCCGACGTCGCCTTCATCGCCAAGATCGAGGTGGCCGAGTGGCCCATCTTCGGCACGCTCGCCAAGCTGCAGAAAAGCGTCTTCGTCGTGCGCGAGGAGAGGCGCAAAACCGGCCATCAGGCCAATGAGATCGCCGGGCGCATGGCCGACGGCGAAATCATCGTGCTCTTCCCCGAGGGCACGACCTCTGACGGCAACCGGCTGCTGGAGGTGAAATCCTCGCTGTTCGGCGCCGCCGCGATGGCCGTGCCCGCCTCGCCGACCGGAACCGTCGTGGTTCAGCCGGTGGCCGTCGCCTATACAAGGGTGCACGGTATCGCCATGGGGCGCTATCACCGGCCGCTCGCCGCCTGGCCGGGGGATATCGAGCTTTTACCGCACCTCCTCGACATCGTGCGCTGCGGCGCCATCGACGCCGAGGTTTCCTTCGGCGAGGCGGTGGATTACCGCGCCGACAGCAATCGCAAGGAGGTCAGCGCGACCATTGCTTCGCGCATTCGCAACCTGCTCAACAGCCGCCTGCGCGGGAGGGAAATCTCCTAGCAAGCTGCGAAAACAAGATTTCGATTTTCTCGGGCGGCAAAACCCACTAAATAGCGCGGCATGACACAGGACAGCGCCCTTCTCCAGGCCCCGGAGCCGATGCTCCGCGACGGCTCCAACAGCCGCAAGGTCTTCATCAAGACCTATGGCTGCCAGATGAACGTCTATGATTCCATGCGCATGAGTGATGCGCTCGCCCGCGACGGTTACGAGCCGACGGAAGACATGGAACAGGCTGACCTCGTCCTTCTCAACACCTGCCATATAAGAGAGAAGGCGGCCGAGAAGGTCTATTCCGCGCTCGGTCGGATGCGCGAGATGAAGAAAAAGAAGGCGGCAGACGGCCGGGAGATGATGATCGGCGTTGCCGGCTGCGTCGCCCAGGCCGAAGGCGAGGAGATCCTGCGCCGGGCGCCGGCCGTCGACGTCGTCATTGGTCCGCAGACCTATCACCGCCTGCCGGAAGCTTTGCGTCGGGCCAAACAGGGCCAGCGCGTTGTCGACACCGAATATGCGATCGAGGACAAGTTTGAGCATCTGCCCATCGCCGAAAGCCGGAAGATCCGCGCCCGCGGCGTCACCGCCTTCCTGACGGTGCAGGAGGGCTGCGACAAGTTCTGCACCTTCTGCGTCGTGCCCTACACGCGCGGCTCGGAAGTGTCGCGGCCGGTCACTCAGATCGTCGAGGAAGCCGAAAAGCTCGTCGAAGCCGGCGTGCGCGAAATCACCCTGCTCGGGCAGAACGTCAATGCCTGGCACGGCGCCGGGCCGCAGGGGGAGGCATGGAGCCTCGGCGACCTACTCTACCGCCTCGCCGAAATCCCCGGCCTCGCCCGCCTGCGTTATACAACCAGCCATCCGCGCGACATGGACGACCGGCTGATCGAGGCGCATCGCGACCTCAGAGCATTGATGCCCTATCTGCATCTGCCGGTGCAATCGGGTTCCGATCGCATCCTGAAAGCGATGAACCGGCGCCACACGGCGGCCGAATATCTCTCGCTGATCGAACGCATCCGCACGGTGCGACCCGACATTGCCCTTTCCGGCGATTTCATTACCGGCTTTCCGGGGGAGACAGACGAAGATTTTGAGGATACATTAGAACTTGTGAAGACGGTGCGCTATGCGCAGGCCTTCTCGTTCAAATACTCGACACGGCCGGGGACACCCGGCGCGGAACTGAAGGACCAGGTGCCGGAAGAAATCAAGGCAGAACGGCTGGAACGCCTGCAAGCGCTTCTCCTGAAGCAGCAGCAGGAATTTGCCGAATCCTGCATCGGCAAAGAGATCGATCTGCTGCTCGAAAAGCCCGGCCGCATGCCCGGCCAGTTAATCGGACGTTCTCCCTGGCTTCAGTCTGTGAATGTTGATGCAAAAGCATCGCAAATCGGTGACATTATCAAAGTGCGAATCACCGGAACCGGAACGAACAGCCTGTTTGCCGAACGCGCAGAGGCTGCGGTTTAACCCAAGGAGCCCGACCGCTTGAACGGACAAGAATTGGTTTCTTCTTCACCGCGCCACCCCCGCACGCCGAGCGACACCAATCACTTCGTCCTGACGTTCGAGAACAATCGGTTCGCCAGCGAGCTCTTCGGTCAATTCGACCAGAACCTCAAGCTGCTCGAGGAGCGGCTCAACATCGATGCGCGGGCGCGCGGCAATTCCGTCGTCATATCGGGCGATGTCGTGACCACCAACCAGGCACGGCGCACGCTCGATTATCTCTATGAAAAGCTTCAGAAAGGCGGCAGCGTGGAAAGATCCGACGTCGAGGGCGCAATCCGCATGGCGGTCGCCGCCGACGACCAGCTCAGCCTGCCGACGATGGAGCGCAAGGCCAAGCTGACGATGGCGCAGGTCTCCACCCGCAAGAAAACGATCATCGCCCGCACGCCGACCCAGGACGCCTATATCAGGGCGCTGGAACGCTCCGAACTGGTCTTCGGCGTCGGCCCGGCCGGCACCGGCAAGACCTATCTCGCCGTCGCCCATGCCGCCCAGCTGCTGGAACGCGGCGCCGTCGAAAAGATCATCCTGTCGCGTCCGGCCGTCGAGGCCGGCGAGCGCCTCGGCTTCCTGCCGGGCGACATGAAGGAAAAGGTCGATCCCTATCTTCGCCCGCTCTATGACGCGCTCTACGACATGATCCCAGCCGACAAGGTCGACCGGGCGATCACCGCCGGCGTCATCGAAATCGCGCCGCTCGCCTTCATGCGCGGCCGCACGCTCGCCAATGCCGCGATCATCCTCGACGAAGCGCAGAACACCACATCGATGCAGATGAAGATGTTCCTGACGCGCCTCGGCGAGAATGCCCGGATGATCGTCACCGGCGACCCGAGCCAGATCGACCTGCCGCGCGGCGTCAAATCCGGCCTCGTCGAGGCCCTGCAACTGCTGAACGGCGTCGAGGGCATCTCGATCGTGCGCTTCAAGGATACCGACGTCGTGCGTCATCCGCTGGTCGGGCGCATCGTCAGAGCCTATGATTCCACCTATGCCGTCGAAGCCGAAGACGTCAGCCGGCCCGACTGATGGCCGAGCTCGACATCCAGATCAGCATCGAGAACATCGGCTGGCCCGAGGAGGAGACGCTGCTGGCTTTTTGCGGCCACGTGCTCGGGGCAGCGGCGATCTATCTCCGCGACAGTGAAAAGCAGCCCTTTCCGACGATGCCGCCCGAGGTGTCGCTGGTCTTTACCGACGACGCCTCGATCCAGGACATCAACGCCGAATGGCGCGGCAAGGACAAGGCGACCAACGTGCTGTCCTTTCCGGCCTTTCCGGTCAAGCCGGGCAAAATGCCCGGCCCGATGCTCGGCGACATCATCATCGCCCGGGAGACGGTGGAGCGGGAGGCCCATGAGCTCGAAAAAAGTTTCGACGACCACCTGACCCATCTTCTGGTGCACGGTTTCTTGCATCTTCTCGGCTACGACCATATGAATAGTACCGAAGCCGAAATTATGGAGGGGCTGGAGACTCGCATTTTGGCGCAGCTCGGCCTATCTGATCCTTACGAGGGTCAAGACCTTAAAATGGAACCATGAGCGACTTTACGACGAAGCCGGCGGCAGACGCCAAGGACTCTGAGCCATCCTCTTCTTCGGACGAGGCGGGCAGTAGTAGTCGGCCATCCGGCCGATCCCAATCCTTCTGGTCGCGCGCCGCGCGCATACTTCGCCCACAACAAGGTTCACGACTGCGCGAGGATCTCGCCGACGCGCTGATGACCGACGCGGCCGGCGACGACGCCTTTTCTCCCGACGAGCGGGCGATGCTGCACAATATCCTGCGCTTCCGCGAGGTGCGCGTTGCCGACGTGATGGTGCCGCGCGCCGACATCGAGGCGGTCGATCAGAACATCACCATCGGCGAGCTGATGATCCTGTTCGAGGAATCCGGCCGTTCGCGCATGCCGGTCTATGCCGATACACTCGACGATCCGCGCGGCATGGTGCATATCCGCGACCTGCTCTCCTATGTCGCCAAGCAGGCGCGCAACAAGCGCCGCGGCCCGACGAAACCTTCGGTCGCGGTGCCGGCGATCGAGGTTGCGCCTGAGAATATCCAGAAGCCGCCGCGTTCGGCCAAGTCGAATTTCGATCTTGCCCGCGTCGACCTGCAGAAGACGCTGGCCGAGGCCGGCATCATCCGCAAGATCCTGTTCGTACCGCCGTCGATGTTGGCCTCCGATCTCTTGCGCCGCATGCAGGTGAACCGCACGCAGATGGCCCTCGTCATCGACGAATATGGCGGCACCGACGGTCTCGCCTCGCATGAGGACATCGTCGAAATGGTGGTTGGCGACATCGACGACGAACATGATGACGAAGAGGTGATGTTCAAACGCGTCGCCGAAGACGTTTTCATCGCCGACGCCCGGGTCGAACTGGAAGAGATCGCCGAAGCGATCGGGCCGGATTTCGACATCAGCGAGCAGGTCGACGAGGTCGATACGCTGGGCGGGCTGATCTTCTCGGCACTCGGCCGCATTCCGGTGCGCGGCGAGGTCGTTCAGGCGCTGCCGAATTTCGAGTTTCACATCCTCGACGCCGATCCGCGCCGCATCAAACGGCTGCGCATCACCCGCAAGCGCCACGCGATCCGCCGCCGCGCCAAAGAGGCCGGCGACATCACGCCCGGCTCCGAGACCGGCGACGACCGGCCAGCCGAATCGACCGCCAACTAGTCCCTTGCTTGAACATGTCGTCAGGAACTGCCGCACAGTTCCTGACGACATGCATTAAAGCGTGTCGCGATCTTTCAGATTCGCTCCTTGCGCTTTAATTTGGCTCTTTGTTTTTGCGCATGTCGTTGCCGCAAAACCGCGGCACACTTTTGCGCGACATGCTCTAACAGGACAAAGCGCCGCTTTTTTGAAAGACTGCGGATCGGTTGATTCGCGGCTTGACGGGAGTGTGCATGGAGCGGCTTGCGGACAGGGTTATCCTCGTCTGGGGGTTCAAACGGTCGTTGCTGGCGATCGGCGCAGGCGCGTTCGCGGTGCTGGCGCTGCCGCCCTTCGGTTTTTTCGCGGCGATGTTCCTCTCCTTCACGCTGCTCGTCTGGCTGATCGACGGGGCAGCGGCTTCGCCTGAAAGCGGCCTGATCGGCAGGCTGTGGCCGGCCTTCGCGGTCGGCTGGCTGTTCGGCTTCGGCTATTTCGTCGCCGGCCTCTGGTGGCTCGGCCATGCGCTGCTGGTCGATTCGGAGGAGTTCGCCTGGGCGCTGCCGCTCGCCATCCTCGGTCTGCCGGCCTGTCTGGCGATCTTCTACGGGCTGGCTGTTGCGCTGGCCCGCATCTTCTGGTCCGACGGCATGGGGCGGATCGCCGCACTTGCGGCTGGCTTCGGGCTAATGGAATGGCTTCGCAGCGTCATCCTCACCGGTTTTCCCTGGAACGCCATCGGCTACGGCCTGATGCCGGTTCCGCTGATGATGCAGTCGGCGCACGTGATCGGGGCGATGGGGGTGACTGCCCTTGCCGTTTTCGTGTTTTCCGCGCCCGCCCTTGTCGGGACCCGGCAGGGCGCTCGTACCGGCATTGCGCTTGCCGTCCTGCTGTTTGCCGCCCATCTCGGCTACGGCGCCTACGCTCTCTATCTGGCGCCGCGGCCGGCGCCGTTGCCCGAGGACAAGCGGCCGGTGGTGCGGCTGGTGCAGCCTGATATCGACCAGGCGGCGAAGATGGACAACGACGCCGATCGCAATGCGATCTTCGAGACGCATCTGAAGCTTTCGGCCGAGGCGCCTAAAAATGGCGGGCGCAAGCCCAATATCATCGTCTGGCCGGAAACCTCGATCCCCTTCATCCTGACCGAAAACCAGGATGCGCTGACGCGGATCGCCGATACGCTCGACGATGACCAGATCCTGATCGCCGGCGCAGTGCGCGCCGAGGAAATGGGGCCGGGCACGCCGGTGCGCTACTATAATTCCATCTATGTGATCGACGGCCGCGGTCAGATCATCGCCGCCTCCGACAAGGTGCATCTGGTGCCCTTCGGCGAATATCTGCCCTTCGAAGACCTGCTCACCGAATTCGGAATCCAGAACGTCGTGGAGATACCGGGCGGGTTTTCGGCTGCCGCAAGCCGGCACCTGCTGGCGCTGCCCGGCGGCCTCAATCTTTATCCGCTGATCTGCTACGAGATCATTTTTCCGGGTGAAATGACCGGCGACATAAAAGACGCCAACGCCCTCCTCAACCTCACCAATGATGCCTGGTTCGGCATGACCCCCGGCCCCTACCAACATTTCCTACAGGCGCGGGTGCGGGCGGTCGAGACCGGCCTGCCGCTGATTCGCGATGCCAATAGCGGTATTTCGGCGCTGGTGAACGCCCATGGAGAAATAATCGCCGGCCTCGATCTTGGAGAAACCGGCTTTATTGATGCAACTGTCGATAGCTTCGGTGAAGGGTTCGGAACCACATACCCCCACCAGACATACTTCTGGTTGACCGAGGCTCTGCTGATTTTGATTGCGCTGATTTCACGCGGAGGTTTTATTTTAGGGTTGAATTGACCAAAAACCCCTAAAATTGCATAGTGATGACAATCGGCGTTCTTAACGGATGTTGGAAGGTGGGTTCCCACCAACTGCAACGTGGCGTTTTGGGATGGATCAGGGGCATGCCGGTTAGAAACAGGTTGAAATTCGTAGCTAGGGCACGACCATGATTGAAAACAAAAAGAAGCCAAATCCGATCGACATCCATGTTGGCAGCCGCATTCGCCTTCGCCGAACAATGCTGGGCATGAGCCAGGAAAAGCTTGGCGAAAGCCTCGGCATCACCTTCCAGCAGATCCAGAAATATGAAAAGGGAACCAACCGCGTCGGCGCAAGCCGTCTGCAGAACATCTCGAGCATCTTGAATGTTCCGGTCTCCTTCTTCTTCGAGGATGCGCCCGGCGAACATTCCGGCGCCATTGGCGGCATGGCCGAAACCTCGAGCTCGAATTATGTCGTCGACTTCCTCTCCTCCTCCGAAGGCCTGCAACTGAACCGCGCCTTCGTGAAGATTTCCGATCCCAAGGTTCGCCGCAAGGTCGTGGAACTGGTCAAGGCGCTTGCCGCGGAAGCCGACGCCGACTGATCACAGCTCCCTTCGCAGCATGGAGGCGGCCGAAAGGCCGCTTTTTTGCGTTTTTGGGGCAAAATTTGTCACTTTGCCGCAGATATAAAGATATATTTATGTCCTTCTGCGCTTGTCATCAGCGCACGAACTGAGTACCTACTAGCAAGCTTTTATTCTTTGAGGGGAATCCCGGAATGCGCGCGAATTATCTCTTTACCAGCGAATCTGTTGCCGAAGGTCACCCGGACAAAGTGTGTGACCGCATCTCCGACGAGATCGTCGATCTGGTCTACCGCGAAGCGGCCAAGACCGGCGTCAATCCGTGGGGCGTGCGCATTGCCTGTGAAACGCTGGCGACCACCAACCGCGTCGTCATCGCCGGCGAGGTCCGCCTGCCGCCGAGCCTGATGAAGAAGGACAAGGACGGCAACGACGTCATCAATCCGTCCAAGTTCAAGGCCGCCGCCCGCCGCGCGATCAAGGATATCGGCTACGAGCAGGACGGCTTCCACTGGAAGAAGGCCAAGATCGACGTGCTTCTGCACTCGCAATCGGCCGACATCGCCCAGGGCGTCGACAGCGCCGCCGACCAGCAGGGCGACGAGGGCGCCGGCGACCAGGGCATCATGTTCGGTTATGCCTGCCGCGAGACGCCGGACCTGATGCCGGCGCCAATCTATTATTCCCACAAGATCCTGCAGCTGCTGGCGGCCGCCCGCAAGAAGGGTGATGGCGAAGTCGCCAAGCTCGGCCCCGACGCCAAGAGCCAGGTGACCGTGCGCTATCTCGACGGCAAGCCGTCGGAAGCGACCTCGATCGTGCTTTCCACCCAGCATCTCGATGAGAGCTGGGATTCGAAGAAGGTCCGCGCCGTCGTCGAACCCTATATCCGCGAAGCGCTCGGCGAGCTGAAGATTGCCGATGATTGCAAGTGGTACATCAACCCGACCGGCAAGTTCGTCATCGGCGGCCCGGACGGCGACGCCGGTCTCACCGGCCGCAAGATCATCGTCGATACCTATGGCGGCGCCGCACCGCATGGCGGCGGCGCATTCTCCGGCAAGGACACGACCAAGGTCGACCGTTCGGCCGCTTATGCTGCCCGCTATCTCGCCAAGAACGTCGTGGCCGCCGGCCTTGCCGACCGCTGCACGATCCAGCTCTCCTACGCGATCGGCGTCGCCCAGCCGCTGTCGATCTATGTCGATCTGCACGGCACCGGCAAGGGCGTTTCCGAGGACCAGGTCGAAGCGGCGATCCGCGAGAATATGGACCTGTCGCCGTCGGGCATCCGCCGTCACCTCGACCTCAACAAGCCGATCTACGCCAAGACTTCCGCTTACGGCCATTTCGGCCGCAAGGCCGGCCGCGACGGCTCGTTCTCCTGGGAGCGCACCGACCTCGTCAAGGCGCTGAAGGAAGCCGTCAAGATCAAGGCTGCTGCATGACGGATATGGAACGCCGGGGCCGGGCGACCGAAGCCTTTTTCGGTCGCCGTAAGGGCAAGGCCCTGCGCGAACAGCAGGCTGAGACGTTAAACAGCCTGCTCCCGGCATTCCTCGTCGACCTCTCGGCGGCTCCTCCGGAGCCGCTGACATCCCTCTTTCCGGTTCCCGTCAAAACATTGCGGCTGGAAATCGGTTTCGGCGGTGGCGAGCATTTGATGCACCGCGCCTTGGAACGGCCTGCGACCGGCTTCATCGGCGTCGAGCCCTTCGTCAATTCCATGCAGAAGCTGTTGTCGCGCATCGGCGACACCGGCGCGCGCAATATCCGCGTCTATAATGACGATGCGACGCAGCTGCTCGACTGGCTGCCGGACGCGTCGCTCGACCAGATCGATCTGCTCTATCCCGACCCCTGGCCGAAGCGCAAGCACTGGAAACGCCGCTTCGTGTCGAAGACCAATCTCGACCGCTTCCATCGCGTGCTGAAGGCCGGCGGCCTGTTCTGCTTCGCCTCCGACATCGACACCTATGTGAACTGGACGCTGCTCAAATGCCGGGACCATAGCGGCTTCGACTGGCTCGCCGACAATGCAGCCGACTGGCTGACGCCCTACGAGGGCTGGCCGAGCACCCGCTACGAGGCCAAGGCGCGGCGCGAGGGCCGGTCTTCGGCCTATCTGACGTTTCGGAAAATTTGAGTTTCGACGGCAGCTAAAGGGCAATAGTGACGGGCGTGCCGTGCGGCCCCCTTGCATGTTCAATTTGCGCTGATTGTTGGATGATCGGTGCGCACTCCGGCGGATGGCCATCCGCCGGAGTGCGGACGGCCGGGACCGCAGGCCCCTTGGCTTGAACCGGGGATGAGATTGGTC